>DASXBS010000026.1:0-37401 GCA_036491555.1 Casimicrobiaceae bacterium | reverse complement strand
GCAACCCGTTGGGCGGGCTGCTCGGACTACCGGCGATTCGATCAAATCAATCCACTTCTCAGCACGCGCAACCCCATCCTAGGAGCCGTCGAAAGTGCTGTCAAGGTGTAGCGCACAACTTATTCCTACTGTTTTCGGCTTCCTGTCCTACGACACGTCGGGCGCTACGCTGCTACAACTCCAAGCAACCTCTTATTACCCTCTCATTGCTCGCCGCGCGGCACAGCGTCGCTGGGGAGCTCATACCATCTGTTCACGGAGCCCGACATGAACGAAACCATGACCCCCGCACGCCCGTTCCAAGACACCCGCAATTTTCCTCCGAACGATGCCGTCGAAGCAGCCGCCCAGGCCGCGCACCAAACAGCCGACCGGATCGCCGACAAGGCGACCGAGCAGGTTGATAAAGTCAGCGGCACACTGCATCGCGCGGTCAACAGCGCCGCCGACGCGGCCAACGTCGCAGCAGGCTGGGCATCCACGCTTCCCGATCAGGCGCAACAGGCCAAGGCCCGCTTCACCGAGTCGGCGAGCGAAAAAGTGCGTGCCAATCCGATCGCGGCCGTCGCCGGCGCGGTGGCGTTGGGCTATCTGCTGGGACGTCTTGCACGCTAGCGGTAACGGCGCGACCAGCCGCGCCTTTAAGAACTTTTCACGATTGGAGTGGGCATGTTCAACACACGAAGCGAGCGCGCTGCGCAGTCAGTCGTGAGCGATTTCGGCGAAGCGCTGAGCAATGCGCAGCGGATGCTGCGTGAGGCGGGTACACGAAGCGGTCACCGGGCGGATCGCCTGCGCGCGCAGGCAGACGCGCAACTGAAGGCCGCGAGCAAGAAGCTACAGGATGCGCAGGACACGGCGAGCGAAGCGAGCATCGTCGCGGCCAAGAACGCCGACAAATACGTACGCGACAGACCATGGCACGCGATGGGGATGGCGGCCGTCGTGGGTGTCGCCCTGGGCGTGCTTCTCGGCGGTCGGCGCTGACGCGAGGCGGGCGCGAGCATGCGCTCGCCTCGGGCAACGAAGGGCTCCCGTCGGGCGCTGCGCTGTGGCTGGATCGGCGGCGGGCTGGTCGCCCTCGTCGCGGTGGTCATCGTTTTCTTTCCGTGGAATGTGCTCCGCGGGCCGCTCGCAGCCTATCTGAGCACTCGCTTCGAGCGGACGGTAACCATCGATGGCAATCTCGCGGTCGACCTCGGATGGACGACTCGCGTGCGGATCGACGGCGTATCCGTGGCCAACCTCGGCTGGTCGCAGTCGCAGCCGATGGCGAGAATCGGGCAGGTGGACCTCTGGTTCACTCCGACCGCGCTGCTGCGCGCAGAGCCGGCGCAGGCTCGACTGACCGATGCGTCCGTGATTCTCGAACGGCGAGCGGACGGTAACGACAACTGGCATCTGGGCCTGGTCAGGACTGCCCGCATCGGCAATGTGGAGGTCGCGCGCGGCGTCGTCCGCTTTCTCGACGCCAAAGGCTCCGCCGACATCACGCTCCACCTTCAAACCGTCAGCGACGCCGAGAAGGAGCGCTCGAATCTTCGCTTCAACGGTGAGGGAACGCTGCTTGGCGAGGCCGTCGAGCTCGCAGGAACGAGCGTCGGTCTCGCCCAGCTCCAGAACGTAGACGATCCGTATCGTCTGACGCTCAACGCGCGTGCAGGACGGTCGAGCGTCCGTTTCGACGGAACGATTGTGCCCTCCGACACGGAAAGCGTTCGCGGCGCGTTGCGCCTGCAGGGTCCGGATCTTTCGAAACTCAACTCGATCGTTCCTGCGCCGTTGCCCTGGACGCCGCCGTATGACCTCGCCGGCGATCTCACGCACCGGAATGGCCTGTGGGATTTCCGGAGACTGCGCGGCACGGTCGGTCAAAGCGATCTGCACGGCGACGTCCGGATCGATACCAGCGGCCCGCGCAGCGTGACGACCGCCGATCTGAAGTCGGCGCGCTTCGATACCAAGGATTTGGGGGCGTTCATCGGGCTTCCGCCCGAAGATCCCACGCAGCGCGCGCCGAACCCCGCCCCGCGGGTTAGTGGGCGCCCGCCTTCGTCGCGGGTGTTGCCGGAAAGGGGGTTGGGGCTTGCTACGCTGCGAGAGCACGACGCCGAGGTCACGTTTCGCGGCAACAGCGTCAAATGGGGCGCGATTCCCATGGACAATCTAAGCGCGCATCTCAGCCTCAAGGATGGCGTACTGCGCTTTCACCCGCTGGACTTCGGCCTCGCCGACGGTCACCTCGTGGTCAACCTCACCGTGGATGCAACGCGCGAGAGCGCGCGCCTCCAAGGCGAAGCGGAAGCGCGCAATATCGAGCTCAAGCGGATATGGCCGAACCTGGCGTCGCCCAAGGGCACCGCGGGCCGCTTTGGCGGGCGCGTGCACTTTTCCGCGCAAGGCAATACGGTCGCCTCCATGCTCGGAAGCGCCGATGGAGACGCCGCGGTCATCATGCGTGGCGGGGAGGCGAGCACGCTGCAACTGGTGCTGACCAATCTTGACCTCGCGCGCGCGGCCGAGCTCATGCTCCGCGGCGACCAGACGGCGGAGATTCGCTGCGCGGTGGCGGCCCTCCATTCCAAGTCGGGGGTGATGTCGCCGGAGCTGCTCACGGTCGATACCTCGGCAGTGGTCATCAACGGCGAAGGCCAGGTCGACTTCCACGAGGAAACCTACGATCTGATGCTCAAGGCGGCGTCGAAGCGTCCCAGCCTCCTTGCGCTGCGCGGACCCATCGTGATCCGCGGCACCTTCAAGACGCCGGTCGTCGGACCGGCGGCAGGTCCGGTCATGGCGCGCGTCGGGGCCGCGATCGGGCTCGGAAGCGTGGCGCCGCCACTGGCACTGCTACCCTTGATCGATTTCGGCGGCGCCTCCGACGTCGATTGCCGGGGACTGATCGAGCAGGCGAACGAGCGTGCGGGAACGACCGCTCGCGCGTCGCCAACCCCAACCTCAACCCGCGACCGTCCGGCGCGGATGCGCGTCAACCCGGCTCCCGAGAACGAAGCTTCGGCAGCGCGCTGAGCGTGCAGCCCGTCTGACGTCGAACGCCCTTCTTGTGCCGGATCCTCGGGTCGACCCGAGCGACCCAGCGCGCCACGGCCGCGACGCTCGGCGCGTGGGTGCATCCGATGCGGCCGCTCCTGCGTATTGATGTGAGCCCGCGTCGCGAGATGCGCGGCTTGGAAGTTCTTCCACCAGGAGACGGTCATGAAATTGATGCGTAAACCGATTTGCGCGCTGGCGCTCGCCGCCGGCGCGGCGCTGACGCTCCCGGGCGGCTCGGCGCAGGCCGCGAGCCATCGCGAAGCACCGCTGATCACCCAGTATCCGGCGGTCGACAACACCGACCTGTACGTCTTCCGAAGCTACGAGCCGGGGCGTGACGGATACGTCACCATCATCGCCAATTACATTCCGCTGCAGGACGCGTACGGCGGGCCGAATTATTTCCCCATGGATCCGGACGCGCTGTACGAAGTCCACATCGACAACAACGGAGACGGGCGCGAAGACCTGACCTTCTCGTTCAAGTTCATCAACACCGTGCGCGGCACCGCCGTACCCGCGGGCGGCTTGACGCTGCCTATTCCGCTGGTCAATTCCGGCCAGGTGACGGGGGTCGGCGCAGCGACGCTCAACCTGATCCAGCAGTACTCGGTGGATGTCATTCGCGGGCCGCGACGCACCGGGGTGCGCGAGCACGTTTTTCCGCTGGCCGGGGGCACGCTGTACGAAAAACCGATGGACAACATCGGCAATAAGTCCATCCCCAACTACGCCAGCTACGCGCTCCAGCACATCCGGGGCATGAACATTCCAGGATGCGCCGCCCCGAGCGATGGCTCGTTCCCGCGCGTGTTCGTTGGCCAGCGCAAAGAGGGCTTCGGGGTCAATCTCGGCGAGATCTTCGATCTGATCAACATTCCCGTCCCGCGCATTATCGGATCGCGCAGCGGCGCCGCGAATACGACCGCCGACAAGAACGTGACCAGCATCGCCTTCGAGGTGCCGATCTCGTGTCTCACCTCGGGCGGTGATCCGGTGATCGGCGTCTGGGCGACGGCGAGTCTGCCGCCGCGCAAGGTCAACATGCCCGATTCAGCCGGCGTGGGCGGGTACGTGCAGGTATCGCGGCTCGGCATGCCACTGGTCAACGAGGTCATCATCGGATTGCCCGACAAGGACAAGTTCAACGGCAGCGAGCCCAAGGATGACGTGCAGTTCGCGGGCTATGTGACCAATCCGACGCTGCCGGTCCTGATCGCCGCGCTATACAGCGACGCCGGCGTGCAGGCGCCCAACGTGTATCCGCGTGGCGATCTGGTCGCGGTATTTCTGGGCGGCGTGCCCAACGTGAACCAGGCCAGGACCGTGACGCCGTCGGAAATGATCCGTCTCAACACCGCCATTCCACCGACTGCGCCGGCGGCGCAAAACAGTCTCGGTGCCGCGGCGTGCTTCGTCAATGGAGCGCTGGTGTTGAGCAACGCGGGATGCGATCCGGCAGGATTTCCCAACGGGCGCCGACCGGGAGACGACGTGGTCGACATCGCCTTGCGCGTCATGATGGGATATCTGCTGCCGCCGAGTGCGGGCAAGCCCGCGAGCGCTACGTTGCCATATACGGACGGCGTGCTGGTCGAAGCGAGTCAATTCGATCCGTATTTTCCATTCCTTCGTCCGCCACTGCCGGGCTCGCCGAACGGTGCCAACGGACTGCCGTCCAACAACTGAGTCTTTGCCGGCGCGCAGGCGGGCCAACGTCCCGCGCGCCGGCTATCGCTGACGCGCTCCATGGTCGGGGCCTACGCGAGAATCGGATCGCCGCCTATTTCGCAATGCCCGTGGCCCGCGGATAGTCAAGCCGCTTGAATCGCGATGGACTTCCGAACTCACAGGAGACCACGCATGAATACGGCCAAACGATTTGGCATCGACTCGCGCGAGCGCTCACGCAAATTCGCAGCCACGCTGGCGGCGTTGTTGCTTACCTCGACCCTGTCGGGGTGCGGCGGAATGAGCACGCGCGACCGCGACACGGTGGTAGGCGCGGGCGTGGGCACCGCGGCCGGTGCCGCGATCACGGGTGACGTGGGCGGCGCAGTCGCGGGAGGCGGCGTCGGCGGCGTCATCGGCAATCAAGTCGGCAAGTAGCGCACAGATCGCACCGGGACGAGCCGTCAGCGTACAGCGCGGCTCTTCGAAGGCTCGCTCACATCGTGACGAGCCTTTTTTTATGCGCAGACACGCAGTTGCTGCGTTGCCGCGGCGCCGGCCTCGTGTTCAAATACGCGCCCGCCACACCATCAACCCCAGGAGGCCCGCCATGATCAAATCGCGCATAAGTGCATGGATTTTCGCGATGGCGAGCATCGTGCTCGCCGCTTTGAGTGCGTCCGCCCACGCCTACGACGGGCTGGTAAAAAAAGACGTGTTCGCCATGCCGTCGTACACGACCGTGAGCGGCAAGACGATCAAGAACCTGCGCGTCGGTTACGAAAGCTACGGCACGCTCAATGCCGCCAGGGACAACGTTATCCTGATCTGCCACTTTTTTACCGGCAGCTCGCATGCCGCCGGCAAATACAAGGTCGAGGATGCCGCGCCGGGCTATTGGGACGCTATCATCGGCTCCGGCAAGGCCATCGACACCGACAAGTATTTCGTCATCAGCAGCGACACCCTCCTCAACGTCAACATCAAGGACCCGAACGTGACGACCACGGGTCCGTCCACCATCGACCCGGACACCGGCAAGCCCTACGGCATGGCGTTTCCGGTCGTGAGCTTTCGCGATTTCGTCAACGTTCAGAAGTCGCTGCTCGATTCGCTGGGCATCAGGAAACTGTTCGCGGTCGCCGGTCCTTCGGGTGGGGGCATCCAGGCGACTGAGTGGTCGGCGGCGTATCCCGACATGGTCGAACGCGTGATCGCGGTGATCTCGCCCGGACTCGAAATCGACGCTTACGGCGTTGGCATGCTCAACCTGTGGAGCATGCCGATCACGCTGGATCCGAAATGGAACAACGGCGACTATTACGGTCGCGACGAGCCGCTGGAAGGCGTGGCGCAGGCGATCAAGCTGCTCACTCTGACGCTGTCAACCAACGCCGGGATGGACAAGCGGTTCGGACGCAAGTGGGCCGCACCCGACAAGGATCCCGCGGTTGCCATGGGCGATCTGTACGCCATCGAGGATGGCCTCTACAAAGCAGGGGCGGCGCGCGCCAAGACCGTCGATGCGAACCAGTTCCTGTATCTGGTGAAAGCCAACCAGTTGTTCTCGGTCGCCGCGGATGTGAAAAAAATCAAGGCGAAATTCCTTTTTCTTCCCGCGAAGTCCGACCCCCTCTTTCCACCATGGATGGCACGGCGCAGCGCGGAGACGCTCAAAGCCCAGGGCAATGCGGTCGAGGTGGTCGAGCTCGAGGGTGACGGCGGCCACTACGACGGGATTTTCTCGATCAACCAGGCGACGCCGGCGATCAAGGCCTTTCTCGCACGCTGACGTCGCGTCAGCGTATCGATTGAACCGTGTAAGGACGCCCCCGTCGTCACGACCAAGCTTTGGACACCTCCGTCCCGGGCCAGGGGTGACTCATTGCTAGCGCCCGCCAACGACTCTTCGCGCGTCTGGGTGGACCGGCCACGCGTCCCATCGTGGGTATCCTGTTTTCGTGCAAGGACGCGAGCCGTGCACTGTCGCAAATGCAGGACCGCGAGGTAGCGCTCATCGTCATCCTGCGATTGCGCCTGCACTTGCTGGTGTGCGTTGCCTGCCAGCGCTTCGCGCGCCAGCTTCGCTTCCTCCGTGCCGCGATGCGCCGCTATTCGAGCTAGCGGTCGCACGACCGGACCACCTTCGCGCGCGTGATAAAATAGGCGGCCGTGTCGCTCTCTCGGCCCGAAACACCGCCATGCTTTCGCTGATGGTCAATGGCTCGCAATTCACCTGCCGGAACGCCTCCGCCACCATCGCTGACCTTATTCGCGAGCTGGCGCTCGAGGGAAAGCGCGTGGCGGTGGAGCGCAACGGTGAG
Organism: Casimicrobiaceae bacterium; assembly: GCA_036491555.1. GTDB lineage: Bacteria > Pseudomonadota > Gammaproteobacteria > Burkholderiales > Casimicrobiaceae > PALSA-1003. Next base: position 30,352 of record DASXBS010000026.1, on the reverse strand, counting down.
ATCGTGCCGCGCAGCCGTCACGCGCACACCGAGCTGACGACGGGTGATCGCATCGAAGTCGTCGCCGCGGTGGGCGGCGGATGAGCTCCTCGTCATGAATGCCCCCGCCGACCATCCGCAGCTTGCGCTCGACGATCCTCTGGTGATCGCGGGCCGCGCTTACCGCTCGCGCCTGCTCGTGGGCACCGGCAAGTACCGCGACTTTGCGCAGACGCGTGCCGCGATCGACGCGTCGGGGGCGCAGATCGTCACCGTGGCGATTCGCCGGACCAATATCGGGCAGACACCCGGTGAGCCGTCGCTGCTCGACTATTTGCCGCTGGATAGCTTCACGATGCTGCCCAACACCGCCGGCTGCTACAGCGCCGACGAGGCGATCCGCACGCTGAAACTCGCGCGCGAGCTGCTCGATGGACATGCGCTGGTCAAGCTCGAGGTGCTGGGTGACGCGAAGTCGTTGTTCCCCAACGTCCGCGAAACGCTGCACGCCGCCGAGACGCTGGTAAAGGATGGATTCGAGGTCATGGTCTACACGTCCGACGATCCGATCGCCGCGCGCGAGCTCGAGGCGATCGGCTGCGTCGCGATCATGCCGCTTGCGTCGCTGATCGGCTCCGCGATGGGCATCCTCAACCCGTGGAACCTGCGCCTCATCATCGAGCAGGCCAAGGTGCCGGTGCTCGTCGATGCCGGTGTGGGCACCGCTTCCGATGCCGCGATCGCGATGGAGCTCGGGTGCGCTGGCGTGCTCATGAACACCGCCATCGCAGGTGCGTCGGACCCGGTGCTCATGGCGAGTGCGATGAAAAAAGCCGTCGAGGCAGGTCGCGAGGCGTTTCGTGCCGGTCGCGTGCCGCCGCGTTACTACGCAGCCACGCCTAGCTCGCCGACCAGTGGCCTGATCGGCTGACGCTCGCCATGCTTCGGCACTTCGTGCTGGTCGCGCTGTCGTGCGTGCCGCTGGCCGCGCTGGCGCTGCACCCGACGCCCGCGGAAATCCGCGAGATCTGCGCCGACGCCGAAGGTGCGGCGCACTGCGGGCGGCTGATCGAGACTGTCCAGCTGCAGCGATTGCCGGGTCTCGCGCGGCGCGATGGGGCGGACCTGCTCGTGTCGCTCTATCCGCAGGGCACGGCCAGGTTCACCGACGTCGAAGACCCGCTGAATGCGCGTTCGTACAGCCTGTGGGATTCCCTCGATGCGATCAATTCGGTGCTGATCTACACCACGACCAGTGACGCCACCGCTTTCACCTTGCTGCAGCGGCGCACCAACCGGCGCTTCACGTTCCCTGCGGAGCCGGTGCTCGCGCCGGACCGGCAGCGCCTGGTCACGGCCGACGTGTGCACCAGGGATTGCAGCAACGAGATCGTGGTCTGGAAAATTTCTGGCGACGCGATCGCGCGCGAGCTCGCGTGGAAGGTTCCCCCGGGATGGTCGGACGCGGCCGCGGCGTGGAAAGACGCCGAAACACTTCGCATCGAATACAATGCCGGCACCCAATCGGACACCACGCTCGAACGCAAATTGTCAGACGCGGCGTGGAATCGCGTGCCGCCGACGCGGTGAGCGCGCGCACTCCGTCGCACGATGGCGATGATCCGGTCGCCGCCTCATCGCACCGGCCGATCCGCAGCTTCGTGCTGCGGCAGGGACGGTTCTCGCCGGCGCAGCGCGAAGCTTATGAGACGCTGCTGCCGCGTTTCGGCATCGCGACCAGCGGTGAACCCCTCGATTTCTCGAGGGTCTTCGGGCGGCAGCGGCCGACAATCCTCGAAATCGGCTTCGGCATGGGTGAAACCACCGCGGCGATCGCTGCATCGCTTCGCGATCACGATTTCCTTGCGGTCGACGTCCATGCGCCGGGCGTGGGCGCGCTGCTGAAGCGCATCGACAGTCTCGGCCTCGACAACGTTCGCATCGTCCGGCACGACGCGGTCGAGGTGGTGAACACGATGATCACCCCGGGGACGCTCGCTGGAGTGCACGTTTTCTTCCCCGATCCGTGGCCGAAAAAGCGTCATCACAAGCGGCGCCTGCTCAAGGGCGAATTCGTGCACGCGCTCGCGCTGCGACTGGAGATCGGCGGCTACCTGCACGTGGCGACAGACTGGGAGGACTACGCCCAAGACATCCTGTCGACACTCTCGGCTGAGCCGTTGCTGGGCAACACCGCCGAAGCGTTCGCGGCACGTCCCGATTACCGCCCGCTCACCAAGTTCGAACGGCGCGGCATGGCGCGCGGCCACGGCGTGTGGGACCTCATTTTCCGCCGGCGCTCTCCAGCATGAGCACTTCGACCAGGGTCGCCCGGGCGACCTCGGGCGAAAAATACCTGCGGATGTTCTCGCGCCCGCCTTCGGCCAACCGCGCCCATAAGGCCTGGTCGGTGTACGCGCGCGTGACGGCGTCGGCGAAGGCCTCGGGCTCGTCGGCGACCAGCACGTCGTCGCCCGGCGTCAACCGCATGCCCTCGATCGACGGCGTGGTCGCGACCACTGGAAGCCCGTAGCTCATCGCGAGGTTGACCTTGCCCTTGACGCCGGCGCCGTAACGCAGCGGTGACACCGAAACGCGACAGCCAGTGAAGTAAGGAGTGATGTCGGGAACGAAGCCAGTGATGACGAAATCGTCCGCAGCGAGCGATGCGATGATCGGCGGCGCGTCGCTGCCGATGATGTAGGTCTTGACGTCGGGCAGCCGCTCGCGGATGCGCGGCAGCACCTCGGCGGCGTACCACAGCACGGCATCGATGTTGGGCGGATGACGAAATCCGCCGATGAAGACTAGCCCTTCGCGGTCCGCAAAGCGCTTGCTCGCTCCGAGCACACTGGGCTCGTGGATGGTCGACAGCAGCAGCACGCGCGACTCGGGGGCGAGCCGGTGCAGCAGGTCCTGCTCGAACGGGCTCACCACCAGCGTCACGTCGGCCTTACGCATCAGGAGGAGCTCCTCGTCGCGCTTGACGGCCGCGGCGTGGCGAGCGCTGCGACTGGCATTGAGATCGGCGAGACGTTCTTCGCGCAGAAAATGCAGGTCCACTGTGTCGAAGACGATGAGCGCGTGCGGAGCGAAGGTACGCAACGTATCGAGGTATTTCACCGCGACGTAGTGACGCGAGACCAGAACCACATCGAACTCCGCGCCGCGCGCGTCGAGAATGTGCGCGACCGAGCGCGCATACGGCGCAAACAGGACCTCGACTCCCTGCTGCTGGAGTTCGGACACGTAGGGCTGCCGGTACTCCAGGTTGTCGGCGAGAAACGTAACCTTGCAGCGCAATTCCACAAGCAGGCGTAGCATCTCCATCATGCGTAGCGATCCAGCGTCCTGGTCCGGCGTGAGCATGCATGCGTCGATCACCAGGACGCGGCGCTTCGCCCAGCGGTCGCGCTCGAGCCAGGGTTCACTGCCATTCGCGCGGCGTCCGCTGAGCGCGCGCTCCCATTTGGCAGCGAACGTGCGCTGGTTGATGAGCTGGTGGCGCTTGACTCCACTGGTTTCGTCGGTTCCGGACGTAGCGCCTTCGAAATGAACGATCGTCGCCTGCGGCTGGTAGTAGACCTTGCGTCCGGCCTGGCGAACCGCAAAAGCGAGGTCGACGTCCTCGTAGTAGGCTGGCGCGAAACGGGTATCGAATCCGCCGAGATGCACAAACAGCGCGCGCGGCACGGCGAGACAGGCGCCGGAGCAGTAGTCGACCTCGCGCACGTAGTTGAACTCGGGCTTGTCGGCGTCGTCGTCTCGGCCGTCGTTCCACGCCGATCCGTCGCGCCACACGATGGCGCCCGCTTCCTGCAGCCGGCCATCGGGATAGATGAGCTTGGCGCCGACGAGCCCGGCGTCGACGCGGCTGTCGAATATCGCCAACAGCGCTTCGATCCAACCCGCGGTGGCGATCGTGTCGTTGTTAAGAAAGACGAGCACGTCGCCGCGGGCATGCAGCATCGCCTGGTTGCAGCTGCCGATGAATCCGAGATTTTCTCGGTTGCGCGCGAAATGCACGCCGCTGACCGCAGCAAGCTCCTCGCTTAGCGGAACCGGCGAGGCATCGTCGATCACCAGCACTTCGTAGTGTCCCGCCGGTGCAGTCGCCTGAACGCTCTTCAGACAGGTATAGGTCAGCAGCGCCCTGCCGAAGGCCGGGATGACGATGGACACCCGAGGATGCTCGGACGGCGGGAAGTCGAGCGCTGTGATCTCGGTCTCCTGCCGATACGCAGCGGCGGGCGTCGCCGCGAAGCGCTGCGGGCGACGCAACCTTCGCGCGACGCGACGAGCCAGCGCGCCCGCGCCTTCGTTGCGCAGGACCGACAGCGCGAGGCTCGCGTAATAGGGAGACTGCCGCAGATTGACCAGGATCCCGCGCAACCGCGACAGACCGATCTTGGCCCGATGCGCGCTGCGGCGAAGCGGCGCCGTCGCCTGCCAAGTGGTGCTCGTCTCCAGCGCCTCGACGCGCGCGCGAGCTTCGCGCAGGAAGGTCTCGAGATTGCCGACCAGCATCGCCCGCTCGAGGTTTTCGCGCTGCAGCAACGCGAGCTTGTTGGTGAGCTGATTGCGATCTTCCTCCACCCGATTGCGCAGTGAGCGAAACCATTCGAGGTCGGTGTCGAAGGCCGCGACCCGGCGTCGGAGCTCGGTGCGCGCTTCGATGATCCCGCATTCAACTCCCGACACGTAGAGTTGCGGCAGCGAGAAATTCGGCGCGAAAGCGACGCCGTCGGTGAGATACCAGTGGCGCGCGTCGACCAGGGGAATCCCCGCGTCGCGCGTCGGCGGACGCTCCGATGGCAAGTCCGCCAGGTAACGCGCGCGATAGCGTTCGGCGTCGGTCACGATGCCGCGACTCGCGGTGCTGGCGCACGAGTCGAACTCACCGCGACGCCGGCTTCGATGAGCGCGTCGTTCCACTGCCGCGCCGACGCATCGGCCGGCAGCAGCGTCGCGCGCGGGTACCCGGCGAGGCGCTCCGGAAATGCGCCGAGCGACGAGGCGACGATGGCCGTCCCCGACGCCAGCGCCGCCGACAACGTGTACGAGTACGATTCGGGCACCTGAACCGGAAACCAGATGACATCCGGACGCTCGGCGCTGATCAGCGCCGGGAGCTCGGCCTCCCCATACTGTCCGTGAATCGAAAGCGACGCTTCCGGCCATTGGGGCACCGGTTCGGTGGTCGAGCCGAGCACGCGAAAGGCCAGTGGCAGGGCACGCGCGCGCGCATCGGCCGCGCATGCGACCACCACGCGCAGGCCTTTTTCCGGCGACAATCCGCCGAGCGTCGCCACGCGCACCACACGTTGGGCAGGCGGATGCGTCTCGGCATGCGGCAGCACGGTGATGTCGAGATCGGGGATATAGCGCGCGATGCGCTGCGCCACGTCGTGCGAAGGCGCGAACACGCGCGCCGCGCCGCGCAACAGATCCGCGAATTGCGCGCGCCAGGCTGTAATCCCCAATCCCCATTGGCTAGGGCGGCGACTGATGCATTGCGTGCAACCCGCTACGTCCGGCTCGCCACAATAGCGTCCCTGCTCGGTGACCAGATGGTACTGGGGACAGATCGCGTAGTAGTCGTGCAGCGTGCAGTCGTACGGAACCGAGGCGAGGGCGGGAAGATCGAGCACCGCGCGCGGCAGACCGTGCACGTGGTGAAAATGCATGCGCACCAGTCCGAGCTCGCCGAGCAGTCGCACCAGCTCGCCAGCGTCCCGAGGCAACGCGAAATACGCAGCAAACCCCTCGCCCTGCCGCGGCCAGGAAAGCTTGACGGTGCTCGCGGCCGCCGGCTCCAGCAAAAGCACGTCGCATTGGTTGGCCACCAGCTCGATGAGCTCGTTCATGTGGCGCCGGATACCGCCGCCCCACGCGTGCGCGATGAACAGAATGAGGGGCCGCCGCGACTCCGCCAGACGCAGCAAATCGACTCGTCGGACGGACGGACGCGCCGGGTCGCGATGGGCGAGCTCGTTGCGCGCGGCGCGAAGGTGCGGATGCCGCTTGTCGAGACCGGCCCACGCCCGCTCGATCGCCTCTGGCGTGGCCTCGACACGGTCGCGCCAGACGTAGCAATCGGCCGCGAGCACGTGCCTGAACCCCGCGCTGCTCGCGCGCAACGAGAAGTCGACGATGACACCTCCGTCGGGGTCGTGCGGGCCCGCCGAGAAGGCGCCGATCGCGTTCAGGCATTCGCGGCGGACATAGACGCACGGCCCGTACGCAAGCGGAAGCGTCACCGCCACGCCAGCGTTGGCGCGAACAAAAAGCTCGTCCAGCGCTGCCAGCGTCATGCCCTGGGGCATCGCGTTGCAATCGTCGGGTCTCGGATACCCGGCAACAGTCCCCGAGCTTGCGAACGGTATCACCGTGCCCACACCGTCCAGTATTGCGTGGCGCGCAAGACGGTCGAGCCAATCGCCCGCGACCTCGCATTCGCTGCGCACGATCACGACGTCGCGATCGAGGCCGCGATGCAGCGCAATCGCCCGGTTGAGCGCCGCAGCCGCTCCCTGCGCCGTCGACTGCTCGACGAGCGTGATGCGTCGCCGATCGGCGAGCGAGCGCAGCCACGCGACCAGCGCAGCGTCGGGCGAAGCATCGTTGACCACGATCACCTCGAAGGGTGTCTGCTGCGCGTGCGCGAGCAGGCTTTCCAGGCCGCGCCGCACTCTTGTGGCAGCGCCGACGACCGGAACGATGACGTCGATGGTCAAGGCGTTCGCCTCGACAAGCGCTTCCAGGCATGGCCGACGGGCCAGCGCATCCATCCTTTCCACGATTCGCGGAACGCAAGTCGCTGTTGGGCGGAAGCAAGCGCATCGCGCAGCTGCGCCGAGGAGCCCGCATCGGTGCGAATCCGCTCGAGCTCGGCGGCGAGCACGTCAGCACGCTCCTGCGCGCTCGCCAGCGCGTTGACCGCGGCCACGAGCTCGGCCTGACGCGCGTCGGCGATCTTGCGCGCGTCCGCTTCGTCCCAGAACAAACGCTTCTCGGCAAGCAAGGCGCGATCGTAATCGCGCATCAGCGATTGCCGACCGTCATCGAAGAGCGAAAGGTCGGCCAATCGCGGCAGCACCGCACTCGCACCGGCACACACAACGACGAAATACATCGCCGGCGCCGGTATGTGGCGCAGATGCACGTGGTCGTGCGAAAGCTCGACGATCTGTGGGCTGGGAGGTGTCGCGGGCTGCTCGCTCCACAGCACCGACTGTGCGAGCACGCGCTGGCCGTACCAACGTTGCTGCGGAAAATGCGCATCGAGCGCGCTGGCGAGCTCTTCGCGCGTGAGTTCGCGAACGTGGAATGCGTTGGCGACCCCGGTCTCCCCGGAGTAGACGGGCTTGTTCGGCGATGAGATGACGAGCACGCCGTCGGCGGCGAGCACGCGCCTGAATTCGGCGAGCATCGCCGCCTGTTGCTCGAGATGCTCGATGGTCTCGAACGAAACGATCAGGTCGACGCTGGCGTCGGCAATCGGCAACGCCGCACACGAGGCTCGCACGTAGCGCAGGTTCGTCTGCATTGCGTACCGGGCACGCGCGTGATCGATCGCGTTCGCATCGATATCGATCCCCGTCACCACCTCCGCCGCGGAGGACATCAGCCAGCTGCCGTAACCTTCGCCGCACGCAGCGTCCAGCACGCGGCGGCCGCGCGCCAGTGGGAGCACTGCGCAGTAGCGATGCCAGTGCTCGTACCAGATCGCTCCGCCGACTTCGGGCGTGAAGCGCTCACCGGTGAACGGAAGGGAGGCAGTCAAGAAGGTGCCGGACCTGGATTGTGGACGTCGCTTGCGCGAGTGCGGTGCGGTAGCCGTCCGGAACGCTCATTTTACGCCCGCGGGCGCGAGCGGTCCAAGGCGCCACCCCGCGCCCGGACGTCCCGCCCGACGCGTCAACCGAGCTCGATCAGGACGGGCTGATGATCCGACGCCTGCGTCTGCTGGTCGACCCGCACCTGCCTCACGCTCGAAGCCAGGTCGGCGGAGACGAAAATGAAGTCGCAGTGAAGCTCCGGCTCCTCCGGGCGCACCTTCTCGTAAATCTTGAACGTCGACGCGTGCGGCTTACCGGGATGCGCCACTTCCCATGCGTCGCACAACGGCGGCGTCGTGTCGTCGAAGGGCGCGATCATTCGCGCGTGCAGCGGGTCGTCCGGCTCGAGGTTGAAATCGCCGGTGATGATTGTCGACGCCGGGCGCGGGCGCGTCCGAAACGGGCCGCCGCCTCTATCGGTGATTTCGCCGCGCCGTGCGTGGCCGCTGCCTTCGGCATAGATCGCGCGCAGCGCCTCGACCTGTGCACCGCGCTTCAACGTGCCGTAGTACTCGAGGTGCGTGGTGATGACGCGCACCGGAAGCGAACGCGATTCGATCACCGCCTCGACCGCGATGCGGGGCATGCCCATGACGCCGACGTCGACGGGATAGGGCAGCAGGTGGCGAAACACCTGGCCCACGGGAAGTCGCGACAGGATCATATTGCCGAAGTGCCGGCGTACGCCGCCACGCGATCCGGCCTCGGCAGGCACATCCACCGCGATGCCGGGGACGGGCAGGAAGCCCGGCAGCAGCCGCGCGAACTCCGCGAACTGATTCTCGCCCCGACTGCCGGCGAGTCGCGGATGCGGGAAATTGTTGGCGACCTCCTGCAGGCACAGCACGTCGAAATCGGCGATGGCGCGCGCGTGCTCGACGATCCGCGCCGGATCGACCTTGCCATCGACGCCTCGACACCACTGGACGTTCCATGTGATCAGTTTCATCGCGTATTTACCTTATCCCCGCTCGCATGAACGATTGAACGAATTGGCGCTGGAACAGGATGAACCCCACCAGCAGCGGGGCCGTCGTGAGCAGCGTCGCCGCGGTGATGATCGACCAGTCGATGCCCTGGTCGCCCGCCGAGAACACCTGCAGTCCGACCGTCAGCGGGCGCGACTCCACCGAATTCGTGATGATCAGCGGCCAGAGAAAATTGTTCCAATGGTAGCTCACGCTGACCAACGCATAGGCGAGATACACCGGCCGCGCCAGCGGGACGTACACCTTCCACAAGACCTGGAGCGGGGTGCAGCCCTCGACGCGCGCGGCCTCATCGAGCTCTCGCGGCACCGTCTTGAAAGTCTGTCGCAACAGGAAAATGCCGAAGGCGCTTGCCATGTACGGCAGGCCGATGGCGAGGAGCGTGTCGCGCAACCCCAGCGCATTCATGGTGCGGTAGTTCTCGACGATCAGCACGTCGGGCATGACCATGAGCTGGACCAGCACCAGTGCGAACAGCAGCCCACGACCGGGAAATTCGAAGCGCGCAAAAGCGTAGGCCGCCAGCGTGCACAAGACGAGCTGCGCGGCGAGGATCATCGCGCAAAGTAGCGTGGTATTCAGAAAGTAGCGTGCGAAGGGCGCGGCGTGCCACGCCTTGACGAAGTTTTCCACCGTCAACGGCGCCGAAAGTACGAAACGGGTGGAGAATTCGCTCGAATGGAACGCCGTCCAGACCGCATAGGCAAGCGGCAGAATCCAGATGATGCCCAGGAGCCACGCGGCGAGCGTCTCCAATGCGCGCGCGCTGCCGTGCGTGCGATAGACCAAGGAGCTCATTGGTCGGCCTCCTTGTGCCGCATTGGATAGTTGAAACGTCCGCGTGTCGGCCTCGCCAAATCGCTCGGCGCCGCGCCCTTCGCGCCTCGGCTCGGCTTCGCCTCGCCCGCCGTGTTCATTGGTAATGCACCCTGCGCTCGAGGAAGGCGAACTGCGCGAGCGCGGCAAGCCCGAGCAGCAGCAGCAGCACCATGGTGAGCGCCGCCGCGTAAGCCGCGTCCCAGAAACGGAAGCCGATCTCGTAGATGTAGTAGAGCAGCAGCTCGGTCGCGTTGTCGGGGCCGCCGCGCGTCATCACCACCACGTGGTCGACCAGGCGGAAGGCGTTGATCACCGCATTGACCAGCACGAACAGCGTCGTCGGCATGAGCAGCGGGAGTGTCACGCGGCGAAAGTAATACCAGCGCGACGCGCCCTCGATCGCCGCCGCCTCGGCCAGATGCGGCGACATCTGCTGCAGCGCCGCCAGGTAGAAGATCATGAAAAACCCGGCTTCCTTCCACACCGTCACCACCATCAGGCAGGCGAGCGCGGTGTTCTTGCTGCCGAGCCAGTTGTGCGCAGGCAGCCCCAGCGCGCCGCTGAACTGCTCGAGCAGACCGTATTGCGGCGTGTAGAAGAACAGCCAGATGTTGGCGACCGCGATCATCGGAAGCACGGTCGGGGTGAAATAGGCGAGCCGCAGGAACGGACGACCGACGATGTGACCGTTGATCCATGTCGCCATCAGGAGCGCGATCGCGATCGCCAGCGGAATCGTGCCAGCGGCGTACCACAGGTTATTCGACAGCGATTGCCAGAAAATGGGGTCGTCGGCGAGCTGCCGATAATTGTCGGCGCCGACGAACACGGCCGCACGCGCGCCCTTGGGCGTGGATTCGAAGCTGTGCCAAAGCGTGGCGAACGCAGGATAGTGCGTGAACAGCGCAAGCAGCGCCGCCGCAGGCAGCAGCAGCATCCAACCGTAGAGCCACTGCGTGCTGCGTGTCATGAATGGGTCGCGATGTGCTGTAGATCGCGCGCGCCGGCAGCGCGCTACGTGCTCAGGAATTATTTGCGATATGGTCGCAGCAGGCGGTCCGCCTCGCGTTGCGCGTCGGCCATCGCCTGCCCGGGCGACTTGGTCCCGGTCAGCGCCGCCTGCAGCCCGTCGTTGAGCGCCTTGGTGACGCGCTGATTGTCGTGAGTCGAAAGCTCGGCCACGGCGTACTGCAGCTGATCGCGGGCGACGGCTGCCGGAGGAAAGTCGGCGACATATTTTTTCATCACCGGCGTCTCCCAGGCGTCGGGACGCACCGCGACATACCCGGTGTCGATTCCCCATTGCGCGGCGCGCGACGGCGCCGTGATCCATTTGATGAACTTGAACGCCGCGGCCTGCGCTTCAGGCTTGGCCTGCTTGAAAATGTAGAAATTGCCGCCGCCCGTCGGGCTGCCGCGGCGCTTCTCGGAGGGAAGCATCGCTACCCCGAAATCGAACTTGGCGTTGTTCTTGACGTTGGTGAGATTGCCCGTCGTCGTCCACATCATCGCGACCTTGCGTTCGAAAAAGTCCTTGGGCGTGGTACCCCATTCGATGATGCCCTCGGGCTGCGCCTTGTACTTGGTGGTGAGGTCGACCCAATACTGCAGCGCCTCGACGACACCTGGCTTGTCGTAATAGGTTTCGGTCCCTGCCGAGTTCATCAGCATCGCACCGTTCTCGGTCGAGAGCCCCTGGAACAGCCAGTAGGGAAATCCCGACGAGGGGATCTGCACACCCCATTGAACGACCTTGCCCGAGGCGTCGCGCCTAGTCAGCTTCTGGCCGTACTCGGCCATTTCTTTCCACGTCGATGGCGGCTTGTTCGGATCGAGGCCCACCTCCTTGAACAGTTCCTTGTTGTAATAGAGCACGATGGTCGAGCGCTGGAAGGGAATGCCCCAGGTCTTGCCTCCGGTCTGGCTGTTTTCCATGAACGCCGGATAGAAGCCCTTGAGCCACGCCTGGTCCTCGGGCGTCTTGAGGAGCGGATCGAAGGGAACGATCGCGTCCTCGTCGATCAGCGTAAACATGTCCGTGGAGAGCAGCACCGACATGGTCGGCGCGTCGTTGCTCTTTACGGCCGTCAGCGCCTTGGTGATCGACTCCTGATAGCTGCCGGAATAGATCGCCTTCACCTTGATGCCGGGATTCTCCTTCTCGAAATCGCTCGCGAACCCGTCGATGATCTTGGTGATTGGGCCGCCGACGGCGACCGGGTAATAGAACGAGATCTCGACGTTCTGCGCGAGCGCCAGCGTCGACGCAGCTGCCAGCGCGGCGGCGCCGAACCAGCCCAGCAACCGTCCAAGGGCACGCACCATGATGTTCGTCCTCCGGTTAGTCAAGCGTGGTGATCCTTCAGGCAAAAGCGGTCGACGATTCGCGGCTGGACTCGACGTCCCTTCGTGCGCCGCTGGCGCTTTCGAAAAAATGCATCGCGCCGCCTGCCCAGATCAGCGTGACCGCGTCACCCCGATCGAGCGCGAGGCGGCCGCCGATGCGCGCCACCAGGGTCTGTGTTCCGATGCGGCACCCGAGCAGCGAATCCGCACCGAGATACTCGACGCCGACGACCTGGGCGGGATAACCCTCGCCGCGGCTCAGCGCGACATGTTCGGGACGAATGCCTACAATCGATTCCGCGAGCTCGGCGCCCGCAAGCACGGGCCCGCTCGTTCCTGCGATGACGGCACCACGATCGCCGCGCTCGAGCCGCAGCAGATTCATCGGCGGCGTTCCGATAAAGCGCGCAACGAAGGTATTGGCGGGATTTTCGTACAAGTCCGCCGGGCTGCCGTTCTGCTCGATACGCCCGGCCGAGAGCAGGATCACGCGATCAGCCATAGACATCGCCTCGACCTGGTCGTGCGTGACGTAGACCATCGTAACGCCGAGGGTACGTTGAAGGCTGCGGATTTCCTGGCGCATCTCCTGGCGCAGTTGCGCGTCCAGGTTGGACAGCGGTTCGTCCATGAGACATACCGGCGCCTCGGCGATGATCGCGCGTCCGAGCGCGACGCGCTGCTGCTGGCCGCCCGAAAGCTGCCCGGGCTTGCGATCGAGCAGCGCACCAAGACCCAGCATCTGGGCGACACGCTGCAGCCTGCGGCCACGCTCGGCATCGTCGACCTTGCGCACGCGCAAGCCGAACACGATGTTCTCGGCGACCGACAAATGCGGAAACAGCGCGTAGGACTGGAACACCATGGCGATGTTGCGCTGCGCAGGCGACAGGTGCGTGACATCGGCGCCGCCAATCAAAACGCGTCCGGCATCGGCATGGTCGAGGCCGGCGATCAGGCGCAGCGTCGTCGACTTCCCGCAGCCCGACGGACCGAGCAGCACGTTGAGCGTTCCCGGTTCCAGCGCAAAGGAAATGCCGTCGACCGCGCGCACGCGTCCGGCGGCGGTCGTCCAGTATTTCGCTACGTTCTCGACGGCGATCGCCGACACGAATGCCCCCATGTGCGCCGCGCCTTGTCGCGCGTGCGGCGCCGGTCGCCATCATAGCAAAAGCAGGTGCGTCTACCCCGGCCGGTCGGCGAACAGCGCGGCCAGCGCCGCGCCCGGATCGGCGGCGCGCATGAACGCTTCGCCGACCAGGAACGCCTTCACTCCGTGCGTGCGCATATGGCGGACGTCGGCGCCGGTGAGGATGCCACTCTCGGTGACCACCAGCTTGTCGCCGGGAACACGCGGCAGGAGATCGAGCGTGGTCGCGAGAGACACGTCGAAGGTTCGCAGGTTGCGGTTGTTGATGCCGACCAGCGGCGAGCGCAATTTCAACGCCCGGTCGAGCTCGACGGCATCGTGGACCTCGAGCAGCACCGCCATCCCCAGCTCGCGCGCGACCGTCTCCAGCGATGCCAGACGCGCGTCGTCCAGCGCGGCGACAATGAGCAGGATGCAGTCGGCGCCCATCGCGCGCGCTTCAGCGACCTGATAGTCGTCGACAATGAAGTCCTTGCGCAGGACCGGCAATGTGCACGCCGCGCGTGCCGCGCGCAGGTGCTCGGGCGCGCCCTGGAAATAGGACTGATCGGTCAGCACCGAAAGGCACGCCGCGCCTCCCGCTTCGTAGCGTTGCGCGATCGCCGGCGGATCGAAGATCGGTCTCAATACCCCGCGACTGGGACTGGCCTTCTTGATCTCCGCAATCACCGCAGCGCAGCCGGCGGCGATCTTGGCGTGCAGCGCGCCGGTGAAGTCGCGGACAGGAAGCGCCGCCGCGGCAAGCTCCGCCATGCGGACCTGCGGAATCGCCTGCTTCATCGCCGCGATCTCGGTCGCCTTGGTGGCGAGGATGCGCTGCAGGATGTCGCGTTCGGCCATGTCGCTCAGCCCTTCGCGGGTTGCGCGAGCTTCTGCGTCACCGCCACGAACTGCTCCAGCTTGCGCTTGGCGGAGCCGGATGCGATTGCCGCGCGCGCGCGTTCGATGCCCTCGACGATCGATGCCACGGCATTCGCAGCGTAGAGCGCCACACCGGCGTTGAGCACGACGATCTCGCGCGGTGTCCCCTCGACGTTGCCCAGCGCCTCGATAATCATCGCTTTCGACTCGACCGCGTCGGCGACGCGAAGGCCGCGATTGGAGATCATGCGCAAGCCGAAGTCCTCGGGATGGATTTCGTACTCACGCACGGCGCCGTCCTTGAGCTCGCCCACCATGGTCGCGGCGCCGAGCGACACCTCGTCCATGCCGTCCTTGCCGTAGACCACCATCACGTGTCTGCTGCCCAGGCGCTGCAGCACGCGCACCTGGATGCCGACCAGGTCCGGATGGAACACGCCGAGCAGCTGATTGGGCGCGCCGGCGGGATTGGTGAGCGGCCCCAGGATGTTGAAGATGGTGCGGATGCCGAGCTCCTTGCGCACCGGTGCCGCGTGTTTCATCGCGCTGTGGTGGCTCGGGGCGAACATGAAGCCGATGCCGGTTTCGGCGATGCAGGTGGCGACCTGGGCGGGCGAAAGCATGATGTTCGCACCGAGCGCCTCGAGCACGTCGGCGCTGCCCGACTTCGACGACACCGAGCGCCCGCCATGCTTGGCCACGCGCGCGCCAGCCGCGGCGGCGACGAACATCGACGCGGTCGAAATGTTGAAGGTGTGCGAGGCGTCGCCGCCGGTGCCGACGATGTCGACCAGCGCTTCGCGATCGGGCACGTCGACCTTGGTCGCGAACTCGCGCATCACCTGTGCAGCCGCGGCGATCTCGCCGACGGTTTCCTTTTTCACGCGCAGTCCAACGGTGAACGCCGCGATCATCACCGGCGTCGCCTCACCGCTCATGATCTTGCGCATCAGCGCGAGCATTTCGTCGTGGAAGATCTCGCGGTGCTCGATCGTGCGCTGCAGCGCCTCCTGCATGTTGATCGACATGACGGCTCCCTGGGTCTATTGGACTGTAACGGTCGGATCGGTAGTGAGTATCGCGCCGTAATCGGTGGGCCCAGCGCGGCGCGAGAAGGAGTCATCGTCAACACCATGGCGACGACGAGCAACGACGCTGGGCCTGCCGAGGGCAAGCGAGACGCTACCGATTCGGTCGTTACAGTCCACTAATGCTGGGTAATGAAATTGCGTAGCAGCGCGTAACCCTGCTCGGTCAGGATTGCTTCCGGATGGAATTGCACGCCCTCGACCGCGAGGTCGCGATGGCGCACGCCCATGATCTCACCATCCTCGCTTTCGGCAGTGATCTCCAGGCTCGGCGGAAGCGATGCGCGCTCGATGGCGAGCGAATGATATCGCGTGGCCGACAGTGGCGTCGGAAGCCCCGCGAATACGCCCGCGCCGGTGTGCGAGACACGCGAAAGCTTTCCGTGCATCACCCGCTGCGCGCGCACCACGCGTCCGCCGAAGGCTTCGCCGATCGCCTGGTGACCGAGGCAGACGCCGAGAATCGGAATTTGGCCGGCGAACCTGCGGATCAGAGGCACCGAGATCCCCGCCTGCGAGGGTGTGCATGGTCCAGGCGAGATGACGATGCGCTGTGGGCGCCAGGCGTCGATCTGCTCGAGCGTGATCGCGTCGTTGCGGTAGACGTTGACGTCCTCGCCGAGCTCGCCCAGGTACTGCACAAGGTTGTAGGTGAAGCTGTCGTAGTTGTCGATCATGAGCAGCATGGCGGCCTCGTGGGCGTGGTGCGCATCGAATCTGGTAGCGGACGGCGGGACCTGGGGGGCCTCGTCAATGACCGGACGCGTCCCGGTCTTTCCGCGGAAGACGGCGTGGCTGGCTAGCGCCGCCAGCGGAAGGGCTGCGAGCGTTGCGGTGTGCAGGCCGGCGGAGAACCGGCGGCACGTTGGAACAGGGAAAGGGTGCGCATTGCGTCGATTCTACCAACGACGGGACTCGCGCGCACGTGGGCCCGACGCCGGTGTCGCACGAAGGCAGCGTCGATCCCTGCGTCGGCGTGCCTAGTCCGCCGCTGCGGCGTGTACCGTATCGTCCGCGGCATGCGCGCGAGACGCGCGCGGGACGGCCGCGAACCGTGAGCACGCAAACAGCACCGCCGCAACGGCAAGATAGCTGACCGCGACCCCCGGTGACTGCCCCATGCCGATCGCCTCGCCGTGCATGAACCCAAAATAGGTGAGCGCCGAGCCTGCCAGCGCGAACGCGCCCGCCTTCTGGAAAGCGCGATCGACGATGCATGCCGCGATCGCCCCCAGGACAAGGCCTCCGAGGATCGCGCCGCCGCCCATGATCGCCAGTCCCGGATAGAGCACGCCGACCTGCGCGAGCTTATCGAAGCCGATCGCCGCCGCGCTCGTTCCCGCCGCGCTGAGCGTGTTGTCGATCATGAGCTTGCCCCACGCCGCGAGGTGCGGAGTGAGCGCCAGCACAACTGCCGGCGCATGGCTCTTCGGGGACTCCTGGAACGCCTGCGCGCCGATGAGCATCCCGATGTAGAGCAGGATCGGAGAAATCGCCACGACCGGAATCAGCGCCGAGATCAGCGCGATGATGCCGAACCAACCAAGTATCAGAACCAGGATTCCGGTCGCGGCCGAGTAGCCGAGGCGGCCGCCCATCGCTTTCCAGCCTGGATGGCCGATGTAGACCGCGTTGATGAACGGGTTGCCCATGAGACATCCGATGAGGCTCACCACGCCGTCGGCCGTCAGCACGCGCGTGGTGGGAAAGCTGTCGCCCGCAGCGGCCGCGCTCTCGACGTTATCCATGGCTTCGACCAGGTCGTAGATGCCGAATGGAATCGCCGTAACGAGGATCACGCCGAGGAATTCGAACCCTGCGAACACGTGGTTCACCGCCGGCACCGGGAACGAGAATCCGAAATTCGAGAACGCCCGTGCGACGCTCTCGGTGCTCATGCCACCCCACGTCGCGCCGGTGGCGCTTGCAATCCACGCGATAGCGGTTCCGACGGCAATCGCCACCAGTCCCGCAGGGATGCCCTTCCAGTACCTAACCCCACCGAACCAGCTGGCGAGGATGATCGAGAAGCAGACGATGCCGATCATCGGTGACAGATACATCTCCTCGGCCGGACGCATCGAGATAAACGCGATCGACACGCCCGCGAGCGTGCCGAGCAGCGCCGCGCGCGGCGTGATCCGCCGCACCAGCGGCGCGATGAAGCCTCCCGCCATCAGCACGAAGCTCTGCACGAATACCCACACCAGCCCGGCTTCCCATCCCTTGACCGGATCGCCGGTCTTGAGCGTGATAGGAAGCATGATCACGAACACCACGACGAACATATGCGGAACGCTGATGCCCGACGGCAGCGCGCAGACGTCGGTGCGCCCCGTCTGCCGGGCGAGCCGCCACGCCAGCCACGCGTAGTAGAACGTCGACAGCGCCATCATCAGACCGACCGCGGGCAGGATGCGGCCGAAAACGAGCTCGTCCGGCATCTTGAGCACGAAACGAAGGAGCCCCGTCAGCACCAACATGTTGACGAGGATGTTGGTGCCGAATCCGAACAGCGCGTTCCAGTCGCCGGGCGTCCACAGTGCGGGCTTGCTTTTCATGTGCCTTCTCCCCAGATTGTCCAGCTTCGAATCACGATCGAAGTCCTGCCAGCACTTTGCGCGAGTCGGAGACCCAGCCGAAAATGCCGCCCTGCGCCGAAATCATCGCCAACCCCGCGGCGTGGAATGCCGGAAAATACGACGCGCAGCAATCGCCCGGCACGATACATCGGTAGCCACGGTCGTTGGCCTCGCGCACGGTCGTGTGGACGCACACCTCGGTCGTCACTCCACAGACGATCAGCGAGTCGATGCCGCGGTACGAGAGCAGCCGATCGAAATCGGTCGCGAAGAACGCGCCCTTCCCGGGCTTGTCGATGATGGGCTCACCCGCGATCGGCGCGAGCGCAGCAACGATGTCGTGGCCGGGCTCGCCGCGGATCAGGATGCGGCCCATCGGCCCTTGCGCGCCGATGCGCAGCGCGGGCATCCCGCGCTCGAGCTTCGCGCGCGGCGCGTCGGAGAGGTCGGGACGGTGCCCTTCACGCGTGTGCACGACGAGCAGTCCCAGGCGGCGCGCCTCGTCGAGCAATGCGCGGCATGGCGCGACCGCGGCGGCGAGCATCGAGACGTCGTTGCCAAGCGTCTCGCCGAATCCGCCGGGCTCCAGGAAATCGCGCTGCATGTCGATGATGACGAGTGCCGTGGTCTGCAGATCGATGGCGATCGGCTCCGGCTGCGCGTCGACGGCAACGGTTCGCATCGAGATTTCCTGGCTCCTGGCGAACGCCTCCTGCTCAATGCACTGCAAGAACCAATCCATTGGCCGTCGGGCGGCGGCTGGACGCGGACGCTCGTGGATTCAAAGTGTTGCGAGCAGCGCCGCGCAGCGCGCGTGGCACGGTGCGCCCTCGTGGTGCGCCCTCGTGGTGCGAGCGCGCACCTTGGGTGTGCGGCTGCAGGTCGCGTCAGGCCGACGCGGTGCGCGCGGTGTAGAGCCGGTGCAGCGTGATCTTGCGCACTTCGGCCTTGCTGGCCTCGATGTGCGAGCGCAGCAATCGGTTCGCTTCGTCGGCGCGCCGACGAAGTACCGCGCGCAGGATCTGCGCGTGCTCGTCGTACGTCTTCTCGATGCGATGCGGCTGCGTGAAATCGAGGCGCCGGATGATTCGGATGCGCTCGGTCACCTCGCCGTGCGATCGGGCGACCTCGGGATTGCCCGCGGCGAGGACCAACGCAGTGTGGAAACGCTCGTCCATCGTCGACACGATCTTCGCGTCGCGCTGACGCTCCGCGTGCGGCACGAGCCAGAGCGCCTTCAGCGCGTCGAGGCCCAGGCGCGATTCGATGGTGCACAGACGCACCACCGACGCCTCCTCGAGGATGAGGCGCAAATCGTAGAGGTCCTCGAATTGCCGGAAGTCATAGGCGCGCACGCTCCAGCCCACACGCAGATGCACCTGCAGGTAGCCCTCGCGCTCGAGGCGGTACAGCGCCTCGCGCACCGGCGTGCGACTCATGGCGAGGCGTTGCGCCATGCCGGTCTCGGAGAAGCGGTCGCCAGGTAGCAGCTCGAAGTCGAAGATGAATTCCTTCAACCTCTCGTAAGCGGTGTCGGCGAGCGAGCGCTCGACGCGGGTCGACAAGTTCGCGGATGCAACCTTTGCCACGAGAGTCAGTCCGGATTGGCTGCGGGTCGGGAGAGAGCGCGCACGCCTGTCGCCGTCATGTAATCGCGCGCGCAGACTCGCATCACGCGATCCTACACGTTGCGATGCCGGCGCGAGCGAGCGCCTGCGCGCCCGCGAGGCAAAGGTCCTCGCGCCATGGCGCAGCAATCAGCTGCACGGCTATCGGCAGTCCGCCTGCCGCATCGGGCCACACGGGAACCGCGCACACCGGCAGCCCCAGGCAGGACAAGGGCTGCGTTAGCAATCCGAGGCTGGGGCGACACGGCACGGCGCGCCCGTTAATCTCGATCGACTCGGTACCGAGCAACTGTGCGGGCAGCGGGGTCGCCGCGGCGAGCAGCAGGTCATGCTGCTCGAAACAGCGCAACGCTTCCTCGAGCACCTGCCGGCGCGCGCGCTGCGCCTGAAACAGCCAGGGCGCGGGGATGAGGCTGCCCGCCACGAGACGATCGCGCGAGCGCGGCTCGTAGTCGTCGTAGCGCTCGCGCAAGCGCGCACGGTGCAGCGCGCCGGCCTCGGCGCCGGTGATGACGAATGCAGCCGCGCGGGCGCGCTCCGCGCCCGCGAGCTCGACCTTCGTCGTGCAATCCAGCGCGGTCGCCGCGTATTGCACAGCCTGGCGCGCCGCAGGCGTCGCCCACTCGTCGAAATACCCGCCCAGCATGCCGACGCGAAGCGCGGAGCCCGGCGGCGCGACGGCTTGTCGCGGCCGTTGCGCGCATGCGGGATCTTCCGGATCGGGGCCCTGCAGGACGTCGTAGGCCGTAGCCAAGTCGTCGACGGAGGACGCGAACGGACCCAGATGATCGAGGCTCGCGACGAATGGAAAGGTTCCCGTCCGCGGCAATCGTCCGTATGTCGGCTTGAGCCCGAACACTCCGCACATCGAGCACGGCACACGGATCGAGCCGTTGGTATCCGAGCCGAGCGTGATCGGCACCATCCCGGCGGCGACCGCAGCGGCCGAGCCCCCTGATGACCCGCCCGCCGTGCGCGCGGTATCGTGCGGATTTCGCGTCGGTCCATAGTGCGTGTTCTCGGTGGTGAAGCCGTACGCGTGCTCGTCCATGTTTAGCGTTCCTACCAGCACCGCGCCGGCGTCGCGCATCCGCGCCACCAGTGTCGCGTCACGTTCGGCACGCGGGTTGTCGCGGTTGACGCGGCCACCGGACAGCGTGACTTCGCCCTCGACATCGAACAGATTCTTCACGGCGTAAGGAACGCCGCCCAGCGCGGGCAGCGTCTGGCCGGCGGCGCGGCGACGATCAATATCCGCTGCCTCGCGGCGCGCGCGATCGTGCGTCGCGGTCACGAAGCAGTTGAGCTCGCCGTCGCGCGCCTCGATGCGAGCCAGCGCTTCGTCCAGGACATCGGCAGCGCGGCGCCTGCCCTCCCGGATATCGCACGCGAGTGCGAGCGCGCCAGTCATGGCCTGAACACGGGAGCGGGCTCGACGTCCTGCGCGATCTCGAAGTCAACGAACACCGCGGCGATGTCGGCGACGCGCGCGAATTGCTGCGTAATCGCCGCGACTTGAGTCGGATCGAAGCGGTAGCCGTGCAGCGCCAGCGCGGCACGCACGTATGCGTCGAGCTCGTCTTCGCTCATGACATCCTCCTCCTTCAGCGCTGTCAGCGGCGCACTTCGCGCTGGAACACCTCAAGACTGCGCTTCTTCGCGGCGATGAAGCTGCCTTCCGACAGCGTCGCGACGGTTCGCGGGCGCGGATCGTTGTACGCCAGGAACTCGGCCACGCGCGTCGGACGCTTGGTCAGCAACAGCACGCGGTCGGCAAGATACACCGCCTCCTCCAGATCGTGCGAGACCAGCACCATCGTCGTGCCGGTAGCCATGAATACTTCCTGAAGCTTCTCGCGAATGAACAGCGTCATCTCGAAGTCGAGTGCCGAGAACGGCTCGTCGAGGAACAGCACCTCGGGCTCGGGCGCCAGGGCACGCATGATCGAGGCGGTCTGCTGCTGTCCGCCGGAGAGCTCGTAGGGATAACGCCCCAGGCTGAACTTCACGTCGAACGATGTGACGAGCTCGTCGAGCCGCCGATCGACCTCGGCCTTCGAGCGCCCTTCGAGCTTGAGAGGGTACGCGATGTTGTCGATCGTGCGCATCCACGGGAACATCGCCTCGCGATAGTTCTGGAACACGTAGCCGATCTTGGTGTCGGCGAGCGACTTGCCGTCGAACAGGATCTCGCCAGAATCGATCGGCATGAGCCCGGCGATCATGTTGATCAGCGTCGACTTGCCGCAACCGTTGGGGCCGAAGATCGACACGATCCGGTGCTTGGGAACGTCGAGGTCAAAGTTCTCGTAGAGCGGCCATCCCGCGAAGTATTTGGTGAGGCCGCGAATGGTGATCTCCGTCCCCGCGGGGCCGGGAACGAACGGCGGGGCCGGTACGTCGACGATGAGCGGTGGGTTGAGCGGCCGCATCGCTATCGTCCGCTCCAGTGCACGATCCGTCGCTCCAGGAACAGAAATAGTACGTTGAGCGCGTAGCCGAGGACGCCTGCCGCAAGTATCGCCGCGTACATGCTCTTGACGTTGAGCACCTGCTGCGCATCGATGATACGGTGCCCGAGCCCGTTGTCAGAGCCGATGAACATCTCGGCGACGATGACGATGACCAGCGCCATAGAGACCGCGCTGCGCAGACCGACGAACGTGGGTTGCAGCGATTCCCAGACGAGCACGTCGCGGAAGATCTGCCAGCGCGATGCGCCCATCACCCTGGCGGCCATCACGCGCTGCTTGCGGGCATTGATGACACCGTAGGCGCTGTTGAAGACGACGAGCAGGAACGCACCGAACGCGGCGATCGCGACCTTGTTGATGTCCGATACACCGAAGATCAATAGGAACAGGGGAATCAGCGCCGAGGAAGGCGTCGAGCGAAAGAAGTCGATCAGGAACTCGACGCTGCGATACGCACGTTCGTTGCTGCCGAGCATGATGCCGAGCGGCACGCCGGTCGCCGCCGCGATAAGGAACGCCTGGAGAGTGCGTTTCACTGTGACGAGGAAGTCGCCAAGCAGCGGCCCGCCGGCCAATCCGTTGACCAGCGCGACAACGGTGTCCCACGGCGTTGGCAGGAGCACCCGCTTGATGAATCCGCCGCGCACCGCGAGATCCCACGCGAGCAGCAGCAGCAGCGGGCCGACCAGCGGCAGCAGTCGCCCCCACGGGAATCGCCCGCGCACCGGCGCGGCCATCGTGGCCGGCGCCGACCATGCGGCAGCGGACGGCGGCTGTGTTTGATCGTTCATGTCAGTCGGGAAGGGCCGCCCGACCGACTGACGCGCCCCCGGGGGCAGCGAGCGTGGGGGATGTCATCCTATGCCTTGTAGATGAGTTCTGAGACAACCACCTTCTTGTCGAAGATGCCCTTCTCGGTGAACAGGTCGAAGAACTTCTGGAAGTACGCGACGTCGCTCGGCGTGAACTCGTTGTAGAGCATGTACGCGGCGAGCGGGACCTCCGCAGTCAGCGGGCCTTCGATCGCCGTGTACCCCCTGAGGTATTGACGCGCCTCGTCGGGCTTGGCACGGACGAACTCGACGCCGCGGGCGTACGCCGTCATATATCTCTTCGAAGCGTCGGGATACTTCTTGAGGAACTCGCTGGTGAGGCTCGCCGACCCACCGTGCCACGGCGCGAGTGGATCGCCAAGGATGTACTTGGCGACCACTCCAGCCTCGACGAGGCGCGTGGTCCCGTTCATGCGGCCGACGGTGCCCGTGGGCTCGAGCGTATAGCAAGCGTCGACCTGTCCCGCGACGATCGATGCGACGTGCTGCCCGATGGGCAACTCGATCACCGACGTGCCGATCGCTCCGGCGCGTTCCAGCATCGTCTTGCATAGCGTCACGTTCTGGATTCCCGGGCCCGACGCGATTTTCTTTCCCTTGAGCTCGGCAATCGTCTTGGCAGGGTTGTCCTTGGCGACGATGTACTCGTCGAGCACATACTTCGCGTTGCTGGGGTTGGTGCAGAAGATCTTGAACAGCCCGGGTTGCGCGATCTCGCCGATCGCGAGATTTGCCGATCCGGTGCCGTTGGCGCTGCCATCGGAGCGTCCCGACAGCATCGCTTCCATGACCTGTTGCGCGCCGGCGAACTTGAGCGGCTCGACCTCGAGTCCCGCGTCCTTGAAATAGCCCTTTTCAATTGCGGTGAAAAAGGGAAGTCCCGACGCGATCGGCCAGAAGCCAACGCGAATTTTCTGCGCCGTTTGCGCGCGCACGAACCCTGGCCCGGTAAGCAGCGCCGCTCCAGCTCCAAGCGCGGCGCCAAGCACGCGGCGACGCGACGCGTGGTGAGCATCATCGTCGAGGGCAGCACGGATTGACGACTTCGGCGGAAAGGGTTTGGACCAGTTCATCGATATCTCCGTGTGGGTGCAAAGAAACGTGTTCGGTTCAAGGTGACGAGAACGATGGCGAGGAGGACGTCTGAGAACCTGCGCGCGCCCCCAGGAATCCGCGCCAGCCGCCGTAGTTAGAAATGTCTTCTGCGTCCTCGACCGCCGCGGATTCGCAGACAAAGCCGTGCACGTTCGCGCCGTCTTCGAGCTCGAGTGTGCCGATAGCGAGCGGCGAGGGAACTTGCGCGACAAAGGCCCCGAAGGCGGCAATGGGCAGCTCCCAGATCTCGATTTCAATCGCACAGCCCTCGTCGCCGTTGATGCGAACGAGCCCGGGCTTAGGAGGCGTAGTGTGCGGCAGTGCGTAGAGCCGGTAGCGCGGTGCGGTGCGCGCGGCGCGCACGAGACGAGCGCCGCGCGACGTGAGCTCGGCATTCAGCGGCAGCCCCGACAGGTGCGCGCCGACAACGGCGAGCTGGGTGGTATCGCGAGGCGGTGGCAGCGCTTCCGGTGCGGGCTGCGAGATGCCCAGCGCCCCAAGCGGCGTGTTCGCGGCGACGTGGACGCGCTGGGCGAGATCGGCGAGCATTCCATCGCTGCCGGCGGGCGCGATCAGCGTGATCCCGAAGGGTATCCCCTCCGGCCGTAGCGTCGCCGGTACCGCGATCGCTGCGAGATCGAGCAGGTTAACGAAGTTGGTGTAGATCCCGAGGCGCCGGTTGAGCTCGATAGGCTCCGCGGCGACGCGGTCGGTGCGATAGGTCCTCGGGACTGTCGGCACCACGAGCACATCGAAGTTTTCCCACGCGCCGGCGAGATCGTTGCACAGCGCGCCCAGTTCCGCCTCGGCGACGAACGCGTCGGTTGCGCTGTATTTCAAAGCCCCCGAGATCACGCTACGCACCGAAGGATCGAGCGCGTCCGTGCGAGCGTCGAAAAACGCGCGGATGGCCGCGTGGCGCTCAGCGACGCGTGGACCCTCGTAGAGCGTCTCCGCGACCGCGCGCCAGGGCGCGAAGTCGATCTCGACGCAGACGCCGCCGACGCTGCGCAGCAAGCCGATCGCCTCAGTGAATGCCGCGTCGGAAGCGTCGTCGCCAAAGAATTCCCGTTGCGCGCGTGATGGAACGGCGAAGATGAATGCCGTGCCCAGCCGCGGCCGATCGAGCGCGCGCGATGGACCCGGCCTGTCGGGATCGCGCGACGACACGATGGCAAAGGCGCGCGCCGCGTCGGGAACGGTGAGCGCGAAGATGGACACGCAGTCCAGCGAACGGCACGCTGGCACGACTCCGCGCATCGATGTTATCCCTCTCGTCGGCTTCCATCCGACGATGTTGTTCAGCGCCGCGGGTACACGTCCCGAGCCCGCGGTATCGGTCCCCAGCGCCAGATGAACGAACCCGAGCGCGACGGCGACGGCGCTGCCCGAGCTCGATCCCCCGGAAATGCACGCGGGATCGAACGCGTTCGGCACCGCGCCGTACGGCGAGCGCGTGCCGACCAACCCGGTCGCGAACTGGTCGAGGTTGGTCTTGCCCACGACGATCGCGCCAGCACGCTCGAGCGCATCGACGACGAAGGCTGATCGCGGCGGCATGTACGAGAAGGCGGGGCACGCCGCAGTCGTGGTGAAACCGGCGACATCGATGTTGTCCTTGACGGCGAGAAGTGCCCCGAAAACCGGCGAGGCCAGCGCGGCGCTGGCGTCGGCGTCGAGCATCTCGTCGAGCGCGCGTGCGCGTGCGCGCAGCGAGCCGGCCGGCGCGGTGCAGATCCATATAGGTGACGATCGCGATTCAACCGAGCGTTGCAGCCAGTTCTCGACGACGACGGACGGGCGACACTCACCGAGTCGATACGCCTGATGCAGCGCGGACAGCGTAGCTGGAAGGGGCGGGGTCATTGCAGGCGGCGGCTGGTATACCACACTGCATACTAGCAAGTGCGATGCCAGCGCCGAGCAAGGGGTTCAGCGCAATGGATTCAGCGGGTTAGTGCCGCGCTGCGTAGCGTTTAGAGCTTCGGCGCACAACCAAGGTGGTGCGAGCGGCCTTCGCGGCACTACATTGGCGCGCGGCGGGCGCGGTACTAGCCCTCCGCGTCCAGCCCGAGCTGGACCATGTCCGCGGCGCGCTGCAAGGCGCGCAGCTTGTTGAGCGTCTCCTGCCACTCGCCTTCGGGCGACGAATCGTGCACGATACCGCCGCCCGCCTGCATGTAGAGCGTGCCGTCCTTGACCACCGCGGTGCGCAGCGCGATCGCGGTGTCCATGTCGTCCTGGAAGCTGATGTAGCCGACGGCGCCGGAATAGATCCCGCGGCGGGTCGGCTCCAGCTCATCGATGATCTCCATCGCGCGCACCTTCGGGGCGCCACTCACCGTCCCCGCGGGAAACGCCGCGCGCAGCACGTCGATGCTGGTCAGGCCGGGCTTGAGCTTGCCCTCCACGTTGGAGACGATATGCATCACGTGCGAGTAGCGCTCGATGACCATGCGCTCGCTCACTTTCACGCTGCCGGTCTGAGCGACGCGGCCGACGTCGTTTCGTCCAAGGTCGAGCAGCATGACGTGCTCGGCGATCTCCTTGGGATCGGCGAGCAGCTCGGCGGCGAGCGCATCGTCGGTCTCTCGCGTGGCCCCGCGGGGACGCGTTCCCGCGATCGGCCGCAGCGTGATCGCATCACCCTCCTTGCGCACCAGGATCTCGGGCGACGCCCCGACGACGTGGAAGTCGCCGAAGTCGTAATAGAACATGTACGGCGAGGGGTTTACCGAGCGCAGCGCCCGGTACAGTTGGATCGGGTGCGCCGCGAAAGGCCGCCGCATGCGCTGGGCGATTACCACTTGCATGATGTCTCCCGCGGCGATGTATTCGCGCGAACGCGCCACCGCCGCCATATAGGCCTCCGCGCCGAACTCGCTTTGCGCCTGCGTCAGCGTGCCTGCGGTCTGGTAGGGCACCTTGACCGGGGCACGCGACATGCGGCGCAGCTCGTGCAGGCGCTCCTGGCCGCGCGCATAGGCGTCGGGCTGGGACGGGTCGGCGTAGACGATGAGCGAGATCTTGCCCGACAGGTTGTCGACGACGGCGAGCTCCTCGGTCAGCAAAAGCAGGATGTCGGGAATGTCAGCGAGCTCGGGCGATGCGGGGGGCGAGGTGTCGGCGAGCTTGCACTCGATGTGGCGGACGGTGTCATAGCCGAAGCAGCCCGCGAGACCCCCGCAGAATCGCGGCAGCCCCGGGCGCGGCGCCGCGCGATAGCGCTGCAGGAATTCCTCGACGAAGGCCAGCGGGTCGCCGTGATGACGCTCGACGATGCCGCCGCGGTCCTCGACCTCGATGTCGCGACCGCGCGCTCGTATGCGGATTTTCGCCGGCAGTCCAATGAACGAGTAGCGCCCGAAGCGCTCGCCTCCCACCACCGACTCGAGCAGGAACGTGAAGCGCTGGTTGGCGAGCTTGAGATAAAGCGACAGCGCCGTGTCCAAGTCGGCGAACGACTCGAGCACCAGCGGAATGCGGTTGAATCCTTGCGCGGCGAGCGCGCCAAATTCAGCTTCGGTCATGATGCTCCAACGATCTTTCAACGTGCGCAGCGCTTGCTGCGGGCTGCGTCGCGTGCGACGACGCGCGGGAACGACGACTCTAGGCGTTCGGACGCCAGCGCCAGTCGTTGCCTTGCCGCCGTGCGCGGCCGTTGCGGTTGAAAGTGTCGAAGCTCATCGCTAGGTAGGATCGTGTGCCGTCGCTCGAGGGCACCGGCCAGCGAACTATACCATCGGCGCCCGCGGCCGGCGCAAGACCCTGCGCTACTCAGCGGCGGCGACTGCCGCGCGCATCGCGGCGACGGTGACGGTGTAATCGACGCTGCCGAATATCGCCGATCCCGCCACAAAGGTGTCGGCCCCGGCCTTCGCCGCCGCACCGATGTTGTCGACCTTGATGCCTCCATCGACTTCGAGGCGGATCTCGCGGCCATTGCGATCGTGTGCGCGATCGATGCGCGATCGGACGTCGGCGAGCTTGCGCAGCGCTTCCGGAATGAAGGCCTGTCCGCCGAATCCCGGATTGACCGACATCACCAGCACCAGGTCGAGGCGATCGATGACGTAATCGAGCCATGACAGCGGCGTCGCCGGGTTCAGTACGAGCCCCGCACGGCAGCCGCATTCATGGATGAGCGCGATCGTGCGATCGACGTGCTCCGAGGCCTCGGGGTGGAAGCTGATGATCGACGCGCCCGCGCCCGCGAAGTCCGGAACGATGCGGTCGACCGGCTTGATCATCAGATGCACGTCGATCGGAACCGTCGCAATCGGCTTGAGCGCCTCACATACCAGTGGACCGATGGTGAGATTCGGCACGTAATGATTGTCCATCACGTCGAAGTGAATCATGTCGGCGCCGGCGGCGATTACCGCGCGCACTTCGTCGCCGAGGCGAGCGAAATCCGCGGAGAGGATCGACGGCGCAATCTGGCAAATTCGCATCGCGCTATAATCCTAGCATCGACAGCGGCGTCGGCGCGATCGAACAGCTCGCGCGGGACGAGCGCCGTTGCAGGTTACCGCCGGGGCGTGCACCTTGTCCGAGAGCAGCAAATACGCGATCAGCGTGTCCGCGAAGGCAACGTACGTCGACGGCCAATCCGATCCGTCGAAAAACCAGTACGTCTTCGCGTACACGATCACCGTGAGCAACGTCGGCCAGATCGCCGCGCAACTCATCAGTCGGCATTGGCTGATCACCGATGCCAACGCCAAGGTGCTCGAGGTCAAAGGGCTCGGCGTGATCGGCCAGCAGCCGTTGCTCCAGCCCGGCGAGAGCTTCGAGTATTCCAGCGGCACGCATTTGGAGACCGCGGTGGGCACGATGCGCGGGACCTATCAGATGCTCGCCGAGGACGGCCATGCCTTCGAGGCGGAGATCCCGCTGTTCACGCTGTCCGTGCCGCGCGTGCTGCATTAGGCTCACTCCTTGTCCTTGGCCGGTGGCGTCTTCGAAGGTGGGGGCTTGCGCTTGCCACCGGCAGTGAACCAGACGATGAACACCGCGAGACCCAGCGCGAGTCCGGCTTCCAGCAGAATCCATTCCATCGCTTCGGTGCTCCCTCGGCTCTTTGCTGCCGCCGTCGTTGTGCTGCTTGGAGCCTGCGCCACTGTGCCGCCGCCGGTGCGTCCTCCCGCTGCCGCGGAACCCGCCGTGGCCACCTTTCGCGAAGTTGCCTTCGCCGACGTTCCCGGCTGGCGCGACGACAATCTCGCCGAAGCCTGGCTGGCATTCGGTGCCAGCTGCAAGGCACTGCTCGCGCGCCCCGCGTCCCGCGACGCGTGGCGCGGCGTCTGCGCAGCCGCCTCGGCGGTGGACGCCAGCCGTACCGTCGCGGTGCGCGCTTTCTTCGAGACGCAGTTTAGCCCATACCAGGTCGAGTCCCGCGAAGGAACGCGCGTCCAGACCGACGGGTTGATCACGGGCTACTACGAACCGCTGCTGCGCGGCAGCCGTGTCCCAGACGCACGCTATCGCTATCCCCTGTATGCGCCACCCGACGACCTGCTCACGGTTGAGCTCTCCGCGCTCTATCCCGAGCTCGAGGACAAGCGCGTGCGGGCGCGGGTCGAAGGCCGGCGCGTGGTTCCCTACTGGACGCGCGCGGACATCGAGTCAGGTCGCGCACCGGTATCTGGCAAGGAGCTCGTCTACGTCGACGACCCCGTCGAGGCGTTTTTCCTGCAAATCCAGGGGTCGGGCCGGATTGCGCTGCCCGACGCGAGCGTCGTGCGCCTGGGCTACGCGGACCAGAATGGACAGCCGTACCGGTCGATCGGCCGCGTTCTGGTCGAGCGCGGCGAGCTCTCGCTCGATCAGGCCTCGATGCAGGGCATCAAGCAGTGGGCGAGCGATCACCCCGAGGCACTGCCAGCGCTGCTCGATGAAAATCCCAGCTACGTTTTTTTTCGCGAAGCGCCGACCGATCCGGATGCACCGATCGACGGCCCGCGCGGTGCGCTCGGTGTGCCGCTGTCGCCGGGACGATCGATCGCGGTCGATCCGCGCTTCATTCCGCTCGGCGCGCCCGTGTTCGTGGCGACCACGTGGCCGCTGTCGAGTCGCCCGCTGTCGCGTCTGATGCTCGCGCAGGATACAGGCGGCGCGATCCGCGGACCGCTACGAGCCGATTGGTTCTGGGGCTTTGGCGACGACGCGGCACGCGAAGCCGGCCGCATGAAGCAGGAGGGGCGATTGTGGCTGCTGTGGCCGAAAGGCGCGCCACCGCCGCCAATGCGGTGATCCGCGGCGCGCGTCAGCTGCCGGATGCCGAGTAAATCAGCGGGAAGAACAAGTCCTTCCACGAAGCGGGCTTCGCCTTGATGGTTCCCACCCGCGACATGAATTCGGCGTACTTCATCGTGCCATTCGGCACCGTCGAGAAAGTCGAATTGGGATCGCCGAGGATCTTTAGGATTTCTTCGGCAGACCCTTTCTGTTTCGACACCGCGAGGTAGATGGCAGCGGCTTTTTTCGCCTCTTTCGCGATCAGCACGTTGGCTTCGTTCATCGCGGCGACGAATGCGGCACAAAGCTTCGGATTCGCCTCGAAGAAGCGGCGCGTCGTGTAGGTCATGTCGAGCGTGATGTTGCCGAGCACGTCGACGGAGTTGAGCACACGGTGCAGACCGGGCGTCGAGTCCTCGATGTACGA
>DASXBS010000025.1:0-3378 GCA_036491555.1 Casimicrobiaceae bacterium | reverse complement strand
GATAAGGCATTCAGCGACATTCTGATTCCTGGGCAATATACGGAGACACTGCTGCGATTGGGGTGTCAGCGATTGCAGGAGGTCCGCGCCAGAGGAATGCTGAACGCCGGCGGCCTGGTGCTCTGTAAGGACCAAAACCATGCTGTAGCAATCGCGAAACAACTGCATCGTATTACCGGCCAGGCGCCGGATCTCATTGTCTCCGACGACGACCGCGCGACATCAACAATCCGAGACTTCAACGACAGTGACCGCCAGTGGGTGGTCGCCGTTAGGAAAATCAGCGAAGGTGTCGATATCCCACGCCTGATCGTGCTGGTGTATCTCACTCATACCAAGACGCGGTTGTTCTTTCGGCAAGCGGTGGGCCGAATCGCGCGCATACAGGGAGAGCTGGACACGCAGTCGTACGTTGTGATGCCAGACCACCCAGCACTCGTACGACACGCGCAAGAAATCGCCAAAGCCCAATTCGATGCGTTCGCCGATGATCCCGTTGCTGGCGACGACGACGACCAGGTAGACACACACGGCGAACGCGTGCCTGGATTGCCATCCGTGTTTGACATGGTCGTGGACACCCAGCATACGGGGACTGCTGGCGTCATCATTGAAGGGCAGTCATTTGATCCCGCGCTCGCTGCGCGCCTCGCTGCCGCGGCGCGACACGCGGGATGCACTGAAGCGACCGCGGCGCGTCTTTACCTCGCGCTAGGGATGTCCGCAAGCGCGCCTGTGCCTGTGCCTGCGCCGGCCGAAGCGCGGCCCGGTCATCAAGGACCACTTGAGGACCAATGCGACAAGAAGCGCAGCATCCTGAGACGACTAATCAACAAGATTGTGTTCAAGACGCTCCCGAACGAGCCTCACGCGTTCCAAAAGGGCCAGTTCGTCGTCAATAAGAAGTTCGACAAGCGACATCGTAAGTCCTACACGCTCGATCAGCTAAATCGTGCGATTGCGTATGTGCAGACCGAGTCGTTCGTTGACGCGCTGCGACGTGAGCCATGACCCCCGAACTGGCTGGCGAGATTTGCGATCGCCTCGACGAAACCCTCCTGGGATCGGAACGAAATCTTGGGGGACTGGCGTCCAACATCGTCGTCGTGATCCGTGAGAAGGCGTGGCAGCGGCGGCGCATTCGCACGGGCGAGATCGTCGAGCTGGGCTCGTTCCTGGAGCTGCTGACGACGCCGCCGCTGCGCGGGTATGGGGAAGACCCGAAGCGCGTCGAAGCCCTCCTACGCGACGACACCGAGGCGCTCACGATGTTCAAGAAGGCGATAACCGCGCCGCATGGCGGGAATCGCACATCGAAGAAAAGCAAGAGTGACAATGTCACGCTTG
Organism: Casimicrobiaceae bacterium; assembly: GCA_036491555.1. GTDB lineage: Bacteria > Pseudomonadota > Gammaproteobacteria > Burkholderiales > Casimicrobiaceae > PALSA-1003. Next base: position 2,031 of record DASXBS010000025.1, on the reverse strand, counting down.
CTCCACGCCGCGGCAATTCGCGGGGCTACACGCTCACCCGTCTCCACCGCAAGGCTCCCAAGCTGTACGCCGACGTCGTCGCCGGCAAGCTCACCGCGCATCGGGCCGCGATTCGCGCCGGGCTGCGCCCGGTCAAGACCCCCCTCGACCAGCTCCGGCATTGGTGGCGGAAAGCCTCTCAGCAAGAGCGCGATGCGTTTCTCGCAGACCTGCATTGATACGGAGGACGAATTCGCCATGACCCCCTACGAGACGAGTCTCCAGGCGCTGCTCGGCAATCTTGGCGGGCTCGCTGCTAACCGCTACACGTCGTCGCAGTACCAGATGAACCAGATGGTGGCGCAGCAGGCGCAGCAACAGAACTACACGTACGAGCATCTCCTCGGGAATGGTTTTCTGCCGTCGCAGCCAGGGATGGTGGCGTACTTCGCGGGGCACGGGATCCCGCAACGTGTCCTCCTGGCGCGCTGCAGTTACTGCGGGAAGCGGCCACGCGCATCGACCGATGACCGCTGCGATGGCTGCGGAGCGCCACGGTGACGCCGCTCGTCCTGGCGCGATGGCACGGCTGGATGCCGCTGCGCGCGAACTGGCAAGCGGCGCGCGCGTGCGGGGCTCTGCGCCAGCAACTCCGCGAACAGACGTGCGGCACGTCCGTGCGCGGTGACGACGCGCATCCCGACCGCGAGAACATCGTCGGCTGCGTCGCGGAGTTTGCTCTCGCGCGGGTCCTTGGCTATCCGCCGCCGCGGTTCGATCCCGCGCTGGCGCGCGACCGCGGCTGGGAGTTCGAGACCGCCATCGGGCGCCTCGACGTGAAGGGCTGCGCGAAGCCGCCGTGGTTTCTGCCGGCGAAAGACTCCGCACTCGCGAAGCACCCTGGGGCCGATTTCTTCTGCCTCGCATGGTGCCCGAAGGAGTACCGGTACTGCTTTCTCGTCGGCTTCGCCACGCGGGCGCAGATGGACGCGGGCGAGCACGTCACCAATGTCCTGTACGGCACGAACGAGTGGCCCGGCATCCCGGGTCGCATCCAGCGGCTGCCGCTCTACCCCGGTCGCGCGTTGATACGGGCCATCAAGTGTGAGGACGTCACGTTCCTGGAGAGACTGCAATGGAAATCAAACTCAACAAAGACAGCGTCGTCGATAGCCGCACCGGCGAGATAAGCGCGCCGAGTGAGTTCATGGAGAACCTCCAGGTACTCGAAGCGGCCGTGGCGCGCACCGAGGACGAGGTCAACGCCCTGAAAGGGCAGCTCCGGCACGCGCGCGATCGCTACGCCGAACTCGTGGCGCGGTTGCGCGAATCCGTGCGCGATGGCCGGGTCCTCCCGCTCTTCGAAGGCCTCGATCCCGCGGACGAGACGCCTGACGAGGACGAGGTCGACGATGAAGCCTGAGCGCCTCTTCGTCTGCCTGCACTGCCGGATGTCGCTCTGGGCGACGGGACGCCGGCGGCCGAAATGCCCCGGGTGCCGCGCGCGGATGATTGAAGCGGTCGTCCCGAAACCCGCGCCGAAACCGGAGCACCCGGCGTGAGCACCTTCGTCGTCTACGGGATGCCCGCGACGAAGGGCTCCATCGTCTCGTATCTCGGGCGCGACGGGCTCGTGACCCGCCACGACTGCAAGACGCTCGCGGCCTGGACGCAGGCGGTCGGCTGGGCCGTGCGCGCCGCGAAGATTCCCCTCATCGAATTCCGCCGACCCGTGCGCCTCACCGCGACGTTCACGTTCGCCCGGCCGACGCACGACCCGAAGCGCCCGTATCCGACGGTGCGCCCTGATGTCGACAAGCTCACGCGCGCGCTGCTCGACGCGCTCACCGGGATTGCCTACAAGGACGACGCCCAGGTGGTGTCGCTGCGCATTGAGAAGGCGTACGGGCCGCAGCCGCAAACGACCGTGCACATCGAGCAGCTCGGGTGACCCATGGGACGGCCTGGTCTGACGAACCATCGCAAATTCCGCCGGCTCGCGCGGCAGCTGGGCTCGAAAGCCAACGCGCGCGGTGTCTTGGAATTGCTGTG
>DASXBS010000024.1:0-21539 GCA_036491555.1 Casimicrobiaceae bacterium | reverse complement strand
CGCAGGTCGACCCCCGCGAAATGTAGCAGGTCGAAGCAGAAGAACGCGACCGGAATGTCCTGATCCGCCGCCGCGATTTCTCGATCGCTGCGAAGCTGCGCGCGCTCCTGCAGCGCGCCAAAGGAGGGCTTGCCGTCGTCGCCGAAGGCCACGATCTCTCCGTCGAGGATCATGCCGTGTGTCGCCTGAGCGCCCAGCTCGGCGGCCAGGCGCGGAAATGTCGACGACAGGTCCAGGCCCCGCCGCGAGCGCAAGTTGACACCGCGCTCATCGATGAAGGCGAGTGTACGATAGCCATCGAGCTTGGGCTCCCAGCTCCAGTCCGGTCGGCTGAAGACCTTGGTGCCGCTCTCCGCGAGCATCGGCGAGAGTGCTTTGGGCATCGCGACCGTGGGGCCTGCGGGCGCGAGGCGCGAAGCCGGCATGCGGTCAGCAGGCATCGTTTTCATGTCGGCGACCGTAATTCCCGAAAGCACCGAATGGTCCTGTGAGGTGACGTCGACGGTGGAGGCGAAGCGGTCACGATGCTTGAGCAGCAGCCATTGCGCCGCCTCGCGGGTGCGCACCAGCGCGAACGAGCCCTTGAGCTTGGTTCCGCGCAGCAAGATGCTGAGCTTGCCTGCCTCGAACCCTTGCCTCACCTCGCGCTCGGCGCGCTCGCGATCGTGAAACCACGTCGCGCTGCCTTCGTCGGGCGAATAGACCCCGCAATCCCAGACGATGACTTCGCCCGCGCCATACTGGCGCGGCGGGATCACGCCTTCGAACGACGCATAATCGTAGGGATGGTCCTCGGTGAGCACCGCGAGGCGCTTTTCGTTAGGATCGAGTGCGGGCCCTTTGGGCAACGCCCACGATTTCAGGACGCCGTCGCATTCGAGACGGAAGTCGTAATGCAGTCGTCGCGCGGAATGCTGCTGGACGACGAAGAGCAGGGGTCCGGCGCGCGCAGTGGGCACAGCCGGCGCTGGCTCGGGTGTGGCGCCGAACGAGCGCTTGGCGGAATATTCGCTGAGCGGGTTCTTGGCCATGGCGGATTTTAGAAGCAAAGAGGGATCGAATACATGAGCTCGCGAATCCTGGCCGGCGCCAGCGGCTATTCCTTCAAGGAGTGGAAGGGTGACTTCTACCCGGATTCGATCAAGCCCGAGGAGATGCTGCGCTATTACGTCGAGCGCTTGCCGACAGTCGAGATCAACAACACCTTCTATCGCATGCCGCAGCCATCGGTGCTGGAAAACTGGGCCGCCACCGCGCCCGAAGGATTTCGCTTCGCCATCAAGGCGTCGCGGCGGATCACGCACATGGCGCGCATCAAGCCCGATTCGGCGGGCGAATCGCTGGCTTATCTGTATCGCACTCTCGATGCCCTCGGTGAGAAGCGCGGGCCGGTGCTTTTCCAGTTGCCGCCCAACCTGAAAAAGGATCTGCCGCGCCTGACCGGTTTTCTCGCACTGCTTCCCGAGAAGCACGGCGCCGCGTTCGAGTTCCGCGAAGACAGCTGGTTCGACGACGAGGTCTACGATGCGCTAAGGCGCGCAGGCGCGGCGCTGTGCCTGTCCGAGCGCGAGGACAGCACGCCGCCGCCGATGGTCGAGACCGCGCCGTGGGGCTACGTCCGGCTGAGGCTCGAGAGTTACTCCGAAGACGAGCTTCGCGCTTGGGCGACGCGCCTGGAGGCGACGTCGTGGCAGCGCATCCACGTCTATTTCATGCACGAGCCGACCGCGCCTGCGTACGCGCAGACACTGATGCGCATGAGCCGATGACGGACCGATGACGGACAACAAGGGCGAGCAGGCCCGCGCGGCGGCCGCCGAGATCTATAAAACGCAGTCGCGCCGCGTCTTCGCGACGCTGGTGCGGCTGCTGGGCGACTTCGACCTTGCCGAAGAGGCGCTGCACGACGCTTTCCGCGCCGCGCTCGAGCAGTGGCCGCGCGACGGCGTGCCTGCGAATCCGCGCGCCTGGCTGGTGTCCGCGGGACGATTCAAGGCGATCGATGCCATCCGTCGCGACGCCCGTTTCGATTCAATGGAAGACGTGGCCGAGGTGGTCGAGGCGATTCCGGACGAGGCCTCGACGCGGGACCGCGAGGACATCGAGGACGACCGCCTGCGTCTCATATTCACCTGCTGTCACCCGGCGCTCGCCGCCGACGCGCAGGTCGCACTCACACTGCGCGAAGTCTGCGGGCTCACCACCGAGGAGATCGCGCAGGCGTTCCTGAGCGCCGCGCCGACGCTGGCGCAACGCATCGTGCGCGCCAAGGCCAAGATCCGCGAGGCGCGCATTCCGTATCAGGTGCCCGCGCCCGCCGAACTCGCTGAACGCCTCGACAGCGTGCTGCGCGTGATCTACCTGGTGTTCAACGAAGGCTACTCGGCGTCCTCGGGAGAAGCGCTCACGCGCCTCGACCTCTCTGCCGAGGCGATCCGGGTCGGCCGACTGCTGGTCAGCCTGTTACCGCAGCCAGAGGCGATCGGACTGCTCGCGCTGATGCTGCTGCAGGAATCACGACGCGCAGCGCGTACCTCGGCGGATGGCGAGCTCATCCTGCTCGCCGACCAGGATCGCTCCGCATGGAACCGTGCGCTCATCGATGAGGGTTCCACCCTGGTCAGGCAAGCACTGGAGCGCGGCCCCGCCGGACCGTACGCGATCCAGGCGGCGATCGCGGCGGTGCACGCGGGTGCGGACAGCGTCGAAGCCACGGACTGGAACGAGATCTGCGGACTCTACGACGCGCTGCTGCGCATCGAAGCCTCGCCCGTCGTCGCGCTCAATCGAGCCGTCGCCGTCGCGATGCGCGACGGTCCGGCGGCGGGCCTCGCATTGATCGACGCCATCCTGGCGCGCGGCGATCTCGATGACTATCACCTCGCGCACGCGGCTAAGGCCGACCTCAATCGCCGTCTCGGACGCGACGCACAGGCGCGTGCTGCGTACCAGCGCGCCATTGCGCTCAGCCGCCAGGGCCCCGAACGCAGGTTCCTGCAACGGCGGCTTGCCGAGCTGCAGGCGTGAAATGAAGCTCACTCCAGGAATTCCGCGCCGTGTGCGGACATTTCGACCCGCGCTGTCGATTTGACGCTTCCCCGCTCGACTACTGCACGAGGACCCGGGATTACGGGTCGACGAAGTCGAACAGGAGCGGGATATGGACATGGTCGTGCGCGGTTTGGGAAAGTTGCAGCGGTTCGGGAAGCAGTTCGGGCCGTATTTCCTGCTGGAAATGGTGATGCCCGGCGGAACGCTGTTGGCGTTGCTCTTGTTGCTGTACCGATGCAAGCGTGCCGACGTCGAGCGTTGGATGCGCTGGCCCATGATCGCCATCACCCGGATCCTGCCCGCCGCGGAGCAGGTAAAGGACTGCGCGCACGCCTGAAACACGGCGTGTGTTCGACCTGCGGCAACCGATCCACGACGACAGGAGTCGACCATGAAATACCTGTGCCTGGTGTACCTCGACGAAAAAAAGCTGGATAGCATTGCCGACAGCGAATGCAAGGCATGCGTCGACGCGCTGCGCAAGAGCGGCCATCACATCGCCGCCGAGGCGCTCTCCTCGGTTCACGCGGCGACAACGGTGCGCGTTCGCAACGGCAAGGTGGCGGTGACCGACGGGCCGTTCACCGAGACCAAGGAGCAGCTCGCCGGCTTTTACCTGATCGATGCGAAGGACCTGAACGAGGCGATCTCGCTGGCAGCGAAGATCCCGCCGGCACGCGTCGGCAGCATCGAAGTCCGCCCGGTGCGGGAACTGGCCGTCGGCTGAGGACCGTTCGCGACGATCAGGGCAGATCGAAAAGCAGGATCTCGGTGCTGTTGCGAGTTGCAGCGAGACGAACCGCCGGCTCGCCGTCGATCGCCGCACCGTCGCCAGCCGTAAGCTCGTCGGCGCCGATCCGAATCGACCCGCGAACGACCTGCACCCACGCCTTGCGCTTCGGCGCGAGCGCATGCTCGACCGTCTGTCCTTCGTCGAGGAGCGCCGCGAACAGCATGACGTTCTGGTAAATGACGATCGAGCCGTCGCGCCCGTCCGGCGACCCAACAAGGCGCAGCCGACCACGCTTGTCCTGCTCTGAAAACGTCTTCTGCTCGTAGCGCGGCGCGATGCCCTTCTTGTCCGGCACGATCCAGATCTGCAGAAAATGCACGGGGGCGCTGCGCGAAGGATTGAATTCGCTGTGGCGAATGCCGGTCCCCGCGGACATGATCTGCACGTCGCCGGGCCGGATCACCGAGCCGGTTCCGATGCTGTCCTTATGCTCCAATGCGCCTTCGAGGACATAGGAAATAATCTCCATGTCGGCGTGTCCGTGCGTGCCGAATCCCTGTCCGGGGCTGACGCGGTCCTCATTGATCACGCGCAGCGGTCCGAACCCCATATGGCGCGGGTCGTGGTATTCGCCGAAGGAGAATGTATGTCGGCTGTCCAGCCAGCCGAAGTTGGCGGTCCCGCGATCGGTGGAGCGGCGCAGTTCGATCATCGATTCGCTTTCTCTGATGGGTGCGTTTTTACTTCAGGAACGTGATGAGCGCCGACATCGTCTCGTCGGGGCGCTCCTCGAGTATCCAGTGGCCTGTATCCTTGAGAACGATCACGTTGACGTCCTTGGCGACCAGCCGCACTTGCGCACCGAGCGCGGTGCCGTTGGCCTTTTCGCCGCCGATCGAAAGCACAGGCATCGGCAGCGGTGTCTTCGCGAGTTCCGCGAAGTCGACCGCGGTTTTCGGAAAAGACTCGAAGTAGGTGAATCCGGCGGCCATGCGTCCGGGGCGCGAATACGCCGCGACGTACGCGCGGCGATCGGCCTCCGGGATCGAATGCGTCTTGTCCGCGGCGAAATCGTTCCAGAAATGCTCGAAGTAGGTCCGCTCGCGACCCTTGACCAACGCCACGGGCGTAGGGCCATAGAAGCGGAAATGCCAGATCCCCGGGTTGTTGTACACCGCCTCCCAGCCGCCAACCCCGGGCAGGAATGCGTCCATCAGCGCGAGCTTCTCGACTTCCTGAGGATACAGCGCGGCATAGGCATAGGCGACCATCAGTCCGATGTCGTGACCGACCACGCGCACCTTCGAATAACCGAGCTTGCTCACCGCTTCATGGATGCGCTGCGCGGAGGTCTTCATGTCGATGCCTGACGCGGGAATCGACGAATCTCCAATGCCGGGCAAGTCGGGGGCGATGACGGTGGCGCTGGGCGCCATTTGTGCGGCCAGCGGTTTCCACATGAGGGACGTTTCGGCATAGCCGTGCAGCAGCAGCACCGGGGGCCCCTTGCCGCCGACGGCGACGCTGATCACCGCGCCGTCGACTGCGACCTGCTGAGTGCTGAAGCCGGGCCCGAAATCGGCGGCGCGCGCGAACTCGGCGACTGCGATCGTGACGAAAATGCATAGCATCCGCGCCAGCGCGGTATGTGGAACGAGAACAGGTCGCATGCTTGATTCCTTTGCTGGGCGTCGCCTACGCGGCAAGTGTCGAGAGATACTGGTGAATGAGCGCCACCGCTGCCGCGCCTTCGCCGATGGCTCCGCCGACGCGCTTGACCGAACCCGAGCGCACGTCGCCCACGGCGAACACACCGGGAATACTCGATTCAAGCGCGGCACGCGTACCTTGCGTTCCGCCGCGTGCAACCTCGCGCCCGGTGAGGATAAAACCGTGCGTATCGAGCTCGATGCCACAGTCCTTGAGCCAGTCGGTCTCCGGATCTGCGCCTACGAACATGAAGACGTGACGCACCGGGTGATTCTCTTCCGATTGGGTCCGGTTGTCGCGCCATCCGACGCCCGTGAGTCCGTGTTCGGAGGCGCCGTCCAGGCGGGTCAGTTCCGTGTGTGCGCGCAACTCGATATTCGCCGTCGCCTCGATGCGATCGATCAGGTAGCGCGACATGCTGGCGGCCAAGCCGGCGCCGCGCACCAGAATGAAGACCTTGCGCGCGTAACGTGCCAGGAACACGGCGGCCTGACCCGCGGAGTTGCCTCCTCCCACCAACACGACGTCCTCTTCGGCGCACATCCTGGCTTCCAGCGCCGAAGCCCAATACGACACTCCGCGACCTTCGAATTCACTCAGGCGCGGCACCGGAGGACGTCGATAGCGCGCGCCGCTCGCGACCACGACCGTGTGCGATCGCAGGCGTCGTCCATCCGACAATTCCACTACGAGTCGGCCTTCGGCGTTCTCTACCCTGCATTCCAGCGCAGCGGCCTGCGCCGGAATCATGATCTCGGCGCCGAATTTCTGCGCCTGCACGAAGGCTCGACCGGCCAGCGCCTGGCCGGAGATTCCAGTAGGAAATCCGAGGTAGTTCTCGATGCGTGCGCTCGCGCCCGCCTGGCCGCCGTAGGCGCGGCAATCCAGTACCATCACATGAAGTCCTTCCGATGCGGCGTAGACGGCGGTCGCGAGGCCGGCGGGACCGGCGCCGACGATCACCGCGTCGAAGAGCTCGTCGTGCTCGACGGAGTCGACCATGCCGATTCGCCGCGCGAGCATCGGTTCGGAAGGACTGAGTAGCACCGACCCATCGGGACTGACGACGAGCACGTCGGAAGCTGTGGCGCCGTATTGCTCGGCAAGCATTGACGCGTCGGCGTCGGTCGCGGTATCGATGAATTGGTGCGGGTAGCCATTGCGCTGAAGAAAGTTGCGCAATCGCAGCAGCTCCGGCGAGTCCGGCCGTCCCATGAGCACCGGTCCACTCGCGGCGGACTCGATCAGGCCGACGCGGCGCAGGATCAACGCACGCACGATGCGCTCGCCCAGATCCGCCTCGGCGATGATCAGGGCGCGCAGCTGCGCCGGCGGGATCAACAGTGTCTCCGAGTCCTCGTCGGCGTGCACGTCGACCAGCGCATGGCGACCGGAAAGCTGCGCGACTTCGCCGGAAAATTGTCCGGGCCCTTGCCGCGCCACCGGAACGACGTGGCCGCGCCCATCGCGTTGGCTGATCGAGAGGGCGCCCTTGAGGATGACGAACATTCCCGGCGCGGGCTCGCCTACGGCGAACAGCCGCTCGCCCTTGGAATAGTGCTTGATCGTGCCGAAGCGTTTCATGCGCTCGATCTCGGGCTCGGTGAGCACCGGGAAGAGCTGATGCCACCGGCTTAAGATTCCCTCCGGCGGTGGCGGCGCGTCGTCGCCCATCCTACGCGGTGGCCGCTACTGGCGCGATCGGCGCTTCGCGGATCGGCAGATTGACCAGCGCCGCGATCAGCGCCAGGACCATGTCGGCGTACCACATCCACAGATAGTTGCCGTTGCGTTCGACGGCGAGTCCGCCCAGGTACGCGCCAAGGAATCCGCCGACCTGGTGCGAGAACAGGGCGAGGCCGAACAACGTCGACAGGTAGCGTACGCCGAAGAGCTTGCCGACCAGCGTCGCAGTCGGTGGGACCGTCGCCAGCCAGGTGAGCCCCAGGCCGACGGCAAAAATGTAGAAGGTCAATTCGGTTTTCGGCGCGACGAGGTACCAGCCGATCAGGGCCGCGCGCGATCCATACATCGCTGCCAGGATGTATTTGCTGCGGAATCGCTGGGTGCCCGTTCCTGCGAGCAGGCTGCCGACAATGTTGGCGAGGCCGATCAGCGCCAGCGACCAGCTCGCTACCGACGGCGGGAGTCCGCACAGATTCACTTCGCCGGGCAGGTGCGTCACCAGGAACGCGATGTGGAATCCGCAGGTAAAAAAGCCGGCGCTCAGCAACAGATAGCTGCGGTCGCCCATCGCTTCGCGCGCCGCCTGCCAAGGCGCCGAGCGAGTCGGCTCGGCTGCGTGACTGCGGCGCGGAGGGCTCACCACGCGCACCAGCGGCAGGGCGCCGAGGGTGATCACGGCCAACGACCACATCGCGCCCATCCATCCCAGCGCCTGGATGAGCGCCTGCGCCAGCGGCGCAAACACAAATTGTCCCAGCGAACCGCCCGCATTGATGATGCCGGCGGATTTGCCGCGGTTGTCGGCGGTCAGGTGCTGTGCAGCAGCGCCGATGAGCACCGAGAAACTTCCCGCCCCTGCGCCGATGGCGGCGAGCAGGCCGAGCGAGACGATCAGTCCGAAGGTGGACGTCATGAAGGGTGTCAGCGCGGTACCCAGCGCGAGCACGAGCAGGCCCGCAACGAGCACCTTCCCCGCACCGTAACGATCGGCGACCGCACCGGCGATCGGCTGGATGGCGCCCCACATGAGCTGCCCGACCGCCAGCGCCAGGCTGATCATGGTGATGCCAAGGCCGGTGGAGCTGTTGAGCGGCGAGATGAACAATCCCAGCGACTGCCGCGCGCCCATGGTGACCATCAGAATCGCGGCGGCGGCGAAGGTGACCAGCCAGATTCTTTGCTTGGAGGATGTTGCGTTCATCGACCGGCGGTGTGCGAATCGTAAATCTGGATTATATGCGGTCATAATCCATGCAGGACTTGGCAGTACCTTCCCGAGTGAATCAATCCCCACGCGGAGATCAGATGCCGGACCGACCATCACTGCTCGACGAGCTTCGAACACAATACGAGGCCGCGCGCCAATCCCCCCAATCTCACGCAGACACCGAGGGATTCCACGAGCTCGATGCACGCATGCGCAAGACGTTCCGCTGGCTCGAGAAAGCCGTCACTTATCTCGATGGGCTCAAGCCCGCGATCGATCATCGCTTCGATCTGGGGCACGGACTCGTCTTCGAGTCGCCTCGCTTCGAGCGCGGTTCGGTCGGGCAGCATGAGCGACGCATCGTGGGCTACCCGGTACTAGATGAAATAAATCTCTACTACGTCATCGCGGCGGCGAAGCCGCTCACGCTCACGGTTGCGCCCGGTGGTGTCGCGTCGGTCGAGAAGACTCTCGACGGCTCGGGATTGCAATACACGAGCCACCGCGTCGAAGCCGCCGACGGCACCCTGCGCACATGCGCCATTTCGGTCCCGCCGGAAATTCCGGCCGCGGTGTCGTTCCGCGTGGACTATCAGACGTCGCTCGTTGCGGTTGCGCTAGTCAACGTCGACCGGCTAGATCGCGTGACGCTGGAGTTCCACAGCCAGAAAATCGAGGAACCCGTTCTCGAAGCCCTCGTGAGGCTCATCCTGGGCAAGGATGCAGCGTTCCTTCGCAGCGCACCCCTGGCGGGACTTCATCCGCGCCCGCCGAACTGAGAAGCAACAGCGAGCAGCGGAGCAGGGGATATGACAACGTCATGTTGCGTCGCAACCGAAGGCAGGTCAACCTTCCTCACGAAATTTTTTACGCGCTCATGTCGCGCTCCAACGCATCGACCAGTGCGCACAGTGCAACTGCGCACGGCGCTTCAACTTTCAAGCTCAACATCGGATCGGCGCGCGTCCGTCCGAGATTGATCGCGGCGATGGGCTGCTTCGCGCTGAGCGCGCGCTCGCAGAATCGGTAACCCGAGTAGACCATTAATGATGAGCCGACGACCAGGAGCGCGTCCACGTGGCTCATCGCCGTGAACGCGGCGTCGACGCGAGGGCGCGGAACATTTTCGCCAAAAAAGACCACACCCGGCTTGAGCATCCCTCCGCACTGAGGACACGCGGGAGACTCGAAGGCATCGATGCCGCCACGCTCAATCAGCGCATCGCCATCGGGCGCCGCAGTGAAGGCTTCGCGCGCAAACTCGGGATTACGCTCGATCATCGAGCGCTGCACCTCTTCCCGCGGAAAGCTTGCGCCACAATCGAGGCAACCGACATGCTCGAGCGAACCGTGAAGCTCGATCACCGTCGTGCTGCCGGCCCGGCCATGCAAACCATCGACATTCTGCGTGAGCAGCGTCTTCAGGTGACCGAGCGCCTCCAGTCGCGCCAGTGCGTAGTGCGCACGGTTCGGTCGCGCCTTCGCGACGTACGGCCACCCCAGCATGCTGCGCGCCCAGTAGCGCTTGCGGGCCCGGGTTGAACGCACGAACTCGTCGTAAAGCGTGGGAGGCGTGCGCTTCCACGCGCCATCGGCGTCGCGATAATCCGGAATGCCCGAATCGGTGCTGACCCCGGCCCCCGAGAGCACGAGCAAGCGCGGATACTGCCGCACGAATCGATACAGTGCGGCAGCACCATCGTTCCCGCTGCGGAGTGGCGGTGCGGGTAGCGTTATTTGCCGGGGTCCTTCTGGTCTGGAAACTTGTCGAATTCGACGTTGTACAACCCGCCATTCACTTTCTCGACGCGCCGGATGTACACGGTCTGCACGACATCACGCGTCTCGGGATCAATCATGATCGGACCGCGCGGGCTCATGATCTTCATGCCCTTGAACGCCGCCATCAGCTTTTCGGGGTCGGTCGACCCCTGCGTCTTCTTGAGCGCTTCGGCGATCGCGGCCATTCCGTCGTAACCCGCGGCCGCCATAAAGTTCGGGCGAAGCCGCGTGCCGTTGGTCTCGATGTAGGCCTTCTTGAAAGCCGTGTTCTCCGGCGAATCGTGCGCCGCCGAATAATGGAAGCTGGTGATGATGCCCAGCGTCGGCTCGCCCATCGCTTCGAGCACACCGTCGTCGGTCAGGTCGCCGGTGGCGATGATCTTTATACCCGCCTGCTTGAGACCTCGCTCCTCGTAGCCTTTGATGAAGGCGATCGTCTGGCTGCCCGGCGGAAGGAAAACGAAAACCGCCTCCGGCTTCGTATCCTTGATTCGCTGAAGGAATGGGGCGAAGTCCGGATTGGCCAGTGGAGTGCGCACGCTGTCGACGATCTCGCCACCCGCCGCCTTGAACGCCTTGATGAACGCACCTTCGGCGTCGATCCCCGGGCCGTAGTCGGAGACTAGTGTGAACACGCGCTTGATTCCGTTCTTCGCGGCCCATTGCGCGATCGGCTGCGCGTCCTGTGGAAGCGTGTGCGAAACGCGAACGATATACGGCGACTTCGTCGTAATGATCGAGGTCGCGGCGTTCATGATCACCATCGGCTTTTTCGCCTCAGTCGCGACCGGCGCGACCGCCATCGCGTTGGGCGTGAGCCCGAAGCCGGCAAGGATGTCGACGTTGTCGCGCGTGATCACCTCCTGCGCCAGGCGCTTGGCGATGTCGGGCGCGGCACCGGTGGTGTCCTTGGTGATGAGCTCGATCTTCTTGCCGCCGAACACGTCTCCGTGTTGCTTGAGGTAGGTCTTCATGCCTGCCAGGATCTGTCCGCCGTAGTCGGCGAAAGGTCCCGAGAACTCGGCAATCACGCCGATCTTCACGGTGCCCTGCGCCAGGCAGGTGCCGGCGACCAGCATCAATGCGGTTGCGGCCAATGCGCGCAGCGCGCGCTTCAGGATGTACATCGCTTCCTCCTTGGGACTCTTGGTTATGGACGACTCATGTGCGACGCGATCCGATCACGCGCGGGCGGGCGCTTCCTCGCGCCACAAACCCAGGGCTTTCTGCACCGGACGGTCGGAATAGCTGAACAGCACCGCATCGGTCGCCGGGCGATGCGCGACCCGGCACCACGATGGCACCACGAAAACATCGTGCGCGTTCCAGTCGAAGGTGCGATCGCCGACGACGCTCTGGCCGCGACCTTCGACCACGCAGTAGACCGTGCCATCAGTCGAGCGGTAGGGCTCCCCGCGAAAACCAACCGGTAGCCACTGCAGGAATGCGCCGATGGTCGGCATCGGATAACCCCCGCTCGCCGGATTGACGTACTGCAGCTTGATACCGTGGCACGGATGTTGGTCGGCATGCCGGCGCAGCGTGTCCAGCGAGTCCCGGCTGCGTTCGTACGGATAGCTGAATACAGGCGTCGTCCCCGACGTCACGGCGTATTCCAGCGGCAGCATGTTGGCGCCGTAGCGTGCCAGCGCATCGCCTTCCGGCCGCGTGACGGGCTGCGACTCGTCCGGATGGCGCTCGGCGAATCCGGCATCGAAAAATGCGACGATCGGAATGTCCAGGCCGTCAAGCCAGACTACCGGATCCTTTCCGGGGTTGCCGTGGTCGTGAAACGTCCACGAAGGGGTGATGATGAAATCCCCCGGGCGCATCGTCGTGCGCTCGCCGTCGACGGCGGTGTACGCGCCTTCGCCCTCGATGATGAAGCGAAGCGCGGATTGCGTGTGCCGGTGACTCGGTGCGACTTCGCCGGGCAGGATCAGCTGCAGTCCCGCATACAGACTGTGCGTGATCGACGCGGCGCCGCGCAGGCCGGGGTTCTCGAGGATGAGGACACGTCGCTCCGCCTCGCGCGCGCTTATCAGCGTGCCCGCCTCCATCAGATAGGGGCGCGCCTCGCTGTAGCGCCAGTGAGCCGGCAGGCACGGCGTCACCGGCCGCTGCGGCACGAGATTGCCCAGCACTTCCCACAACGGCGTCAGGTTGTCGCGGTCGATGCGATCGTAGAACGCGCGGCGGTCGGCGCTGATTTCCGGCTCGGCGGCTGCCAGCATGCTGCACTCCTTCGTGAAAGCGACGCGCTTGCCGCATAAAGCTCGATGCACGGGTCGAGCCTGCGAGGCTACAGGTCCACGGCTCCGGGCGCATTATCGCGGTCGCACCGGCGGCGCGCAATTGCGGGCGCATCTGTCGAAGCGCTTTGCTATGATGCCGCTCTCGCGCTCCGTCCACCCGACCGGCGACCGTACCGCACTGCCATGCGCCGCCTGAGACGCGCAGAACTGCCTTATGACACCGCCGAGCTTGCCAGGTTTCTGATCGGCAAGTCGCTGGTGCACGATCACGCATCGGTCCGTCTCGCCGGGCGCATCGTCGAAACCGAAGCCTACGTCGTCGGCGACGCCGCCGGACACGCCTTCCGAGGACAAACCCCTCGCAACCGTTCACTGTTTCTTCGACGCGGTCACGCGTACGTCTATTTCGTGTACGGATGCTGGTTCGCGATCAACGTGAGCGCAGAGACGCCGGGCGTCGGGGCAGGGGTGCTGCTGCGTGCGCTCGAGCCCACCGAAGGCATTGACACCATGCGCCTGCATCGCGGCACGCAGCGTCTGCACGATCTCACGCGCGGCCCCGGCCGGTTGGCGATGGCCATGGACATCGATCGGCGGCTGGACGGCATCGACCTCTGCGGTTCCGGACCGCTCTGGCTGGGAAGCGCTCCCTTGCCACCCGGAAAGATCGGGGTCAGCGTTCGAATCGGCATTTCCCGCGAAATCGACCGTAAGCTTCGCTACTTCGAACGCGACAATGCCAACGTGAGCGGTCCGCGACACCTCGCCCGGTCCGCCCGAAGCATCCGCTGATGGCGTATCGGGGATGAAATCGCTGCGCGGTACACTGGAGCGCTGAGACATTATTCGGGCAGCGTTGTCCAATAACCAGGGAAACCGATGTCGACACACGCTGCCATGAGCGCACGAGCAAGCGGCGCCGGTGTGCTGTATTACCGGCACAGCCTTCCCGTGCGCGTCATGCACTGGATCAATGTGATCGCCCTGACGCTGCTGTTCATGAGCGGGCTCAATATCTTCAACGCGCATCCTTCGCTCAATTGGGGCAAATCCTCGTACGACGGCACGCCGGCGGTCCTGGAAATCAGGGCGCTCGAAAAGCCGAACGGCGAGCTGACCGGTGTCACGCGGGTCTTCGGTCATTCATTCACGACGACCGGGTTTCTTGGCGCATCCAAGGACCGCAGCGGCGAGATGACGCCGCGCGCGTTTCCGTGGTGGCTCACCGTTCCCGACAACCAATGGCTGGCGATGGCGCGCCGGTGGCATCTTTTTTTCGCGTGGGTTTTCGTGATCAATGGCCTGTGCTTCGTCGCCTACTCGGCCCTCAGCCGCCACCTGCAGCGCGACCTCGCGCCCACTGGAAGCGAGCTACGCGGCATCGGCGAGTCGGTGGTCGATCACTTAAAATTCAAGCACCCCACCGGCGAGGCCGCCAAGCGCTACAACGTGCTGCAAAAGCTTACGTATCTCGCCGTGATCTTCGTCCTGTTGCCGCTGGTCATTCTGATGGGGTTCGCGATGTCGCCGGGGATCAATGCCTTCTGGCCGGGCTGGGTGGACCTGTTCGGCGGGCGCCAGGCAGCGCGCGCGATCCATTTCATCGTTGCCTGGTTGCTGGTGGCCTTCGTCCTGATTCACGTGTTCGAGGTCATCGTCAGCGGTTTCTGGAATCACATGCGTTCGATGATCACCGGACGCTATCGCATCGATGCGGAGAAAAGTCATGAAGCGAAGCATTGAACCGGGTCGCCGGCGATTTCTCGGGACAGGACTGGCCGCGGCGGGCAGCGTCGTCCTGGCCGGCTGCGAAAAACTGTCTCAGAGCGAGTGGTTCCCGAAGATGCTCGGCGTCGGCGAAAGCCTGAATCGCCGCGTCCAGCAAGGCATCGGCGGACGCAGAAGCATGGCGCAGGAATTCACGCCCGCCGACATGTCTCCGCAATTCCGCAGCAACGGCACTGCGGTTCCCGATAACGAGGTGTATCAGGCGATGGCGGCGAAAGGGTTCGCCGACTACCAGCTCAAGGTCGACGGTCTGGTCGAGAAGCCCGCGGTGTTATCGCTTGCCGACGTGCGTTTGTTGCCCAGCCGGACGCAAATCACGCGTCACGACTGTGTAGAAGGATGGAGCGCGATCGCCAAATGGAAGGGCGCCAGATTGGCGGCGCTGCTCGAGCAGGTGAAGCCGGACGCTGGTGCTCGCTACGTCGTGTTCCACTGCGCCGACCCGATGGAAGCGAACCAGACCAGCCCTTACTACGAGAGCATCGACATGGACGACGCGTACCACGCGCAGACCATTCTGGCGTATGAACTCAACGATGCGCCCCTGCCGGTCCCCAACGGTGCGCCGATCCGCCTGCGCGTCGAACGTCAGCTTGGCTACAAGCACGCCAAGTACATCATGCGTCTCGAGCTGGTGTCGTCTTTCGATAAGATTGGCGGCGGCAAGGGTGGCTACTGGGAAGACAACGGCTACGAGTGGTACGCGGGGATCTAGCGCCGTCACGCTGGTCACGCATCGCGAGCATGCCGCGCCGAGTTTCGTTGACGTCCCGGGGTCGGCGCATCCACACTGCGCGCTTTGCCTGAAATGGCGCGCACATGCCCGAGGTACGGTTCGACCGCTTTTACCGCTACGCGGAGCTGACCGCGGTTCTGAAGGCCTTCGCCGACGAGTATCCGGCACTGGTTACGCTGGAATCCATCGGCCAGAGCCATGAAGGGCGTGACATCTGGCTGCTGACGGTCACCCGTCGCGACACCGGACCGGCAACCGAGAAGCCAGCATTCTGGGTCGA
The DNA here is from genome assembly GCA_036491555.1 of Casimicrobiaceae bacterium. Lineage (GTDB taxonomy): Bacteria > Pseudomonadota > Gammaproteobacteria > Burkholderiales > Casimicrobiaceae > PALSA-1003. The sequence goes on along the minus strand of DASXBS010000024.1, from coordinate 6,311 downwards.
AGGCAACGTGCACGCCACCGAGGTGGCCGCCTCGGTCGCATGCGTTTATTTCCTGAATCATCTCGTGGCGCATTACGGAACCGACCCGGAGGTGACGCGTGCGCTCGACACACGCGCCTTCTACATCTGCCCGCGCGTCAATCCCGACGGCCCCGAATGGGCGCTGTCAGACAAGCCGAAGTTCATCCGCTCGAGCACGCGTTCGTACCCGTTCGATGAGGATGCCATCGAAGGCCTCAACGTCGAGGATGTCGACGGCGACGGCCGCATCCTTCAGATGCGCATCCCCGACACCAATGGGTTATGGAAGCCTCATCCCGAGGAGCCGCGGCTGCTGGTCCGGCGCAAACCCACCGAAGTCGGGGGGACTTATTACCGACTGGTCCCGGAAGGCACAGTCCGAGATTACGATGGCTTCACGTTAAAGATTAATAAAGCCAAACAGGGAATTGATCTAAATAGAAATTATCCCGCCCACTGGCGCCAGGAATTCGATCAGGTTGGGGCCGGGCCATATCCGACCTCCGAGCCCGAGGTGCGCGCCCAGGTGACCTTCCTGACCTCGCATCTCAACATCTGCGGCGGGTCGAGCTTTCATACCTGGAGCGGCGTGCTGTTGCGTCCCTTCGATCACTCGCCGGATTCCGAGATGCCGGCAGAAGACTTGTGGACGTATCAGAGAATCGGACAAGAAGGCACCGAGTCCACTGGTTACCCCGCCATCTCGGTGTATCACGAGTTCCGCTACCACCCGAAGCAGGTGATCGGCGGGACGTCCGACTGGCTCTACGACCACCTCGGGGCCTATTCGTGGGTAGTCGAGATCTGGAGCCCGATGCGCGAGGCGGGCATCGACAAGTACCTCTACATCGATTGGTTTCGCGATCATCCCATCGACGACGACCTCAAGCTATTCCGCTGGAGCGAGCAAAAGGCCGGCGGCGCCGCGCACGTGGACTGGAAACCCTTCGACCATCCGCAGCTCGGCAAGATCGAGATCGGCGGCTGGAACCGGCTTCACGCCTTCAGCAATCCGCCGCCGCAGTTTCTCGAGCGCGAAGTCGCGCGCTTTCCGCAATGGCTGTTATGGCAGGCGCTGATCTCCCCGCGGCTCGAGCTGGTGACCGCAGATGCTACGCCGCTGGGCAGCGAAACCTGGCGCGTGCGCATGGTGGTGCAGAACACGGGATGGCTGCCAAGTTACGTGAGCAAGCGAGCCCTCGAGCGCAAGATCGTACGCGGCGTGATCGTCGAAATCGAACTACCCGATGGCGCTGAGCTGGTTTCGGGAAAGCTGCGCGACGACGCCGGCCAGCTCGAAGGCAAGGCGTACAAGCACACCGGGATTTCGTTTTGGCCGGACTACCATGTGACCGACGACCGTGCGAAGATGGAATGGGTGGTGCGGGGCAGGGGAGGCGACCGCATCGCATTGACTGCCAGACACGAGCGCGCGGGCACGGTGCGCGCCACAATAGAATTGCGCTGAGCAATCTGCATCGGAGGGGGAGCGATGGCGAAAGTGTTGGGCCTGGGAGGCTTGTTCTTCAAGTTGCCCGATCCGGAAAAGTTGCTCGCATGGTACGCGCAGTGGCTCGGCATCGGTAACGGCAAGACGTCGATCGAGTTCCAGCCGTCGGAGATGCCACCGAACGGCTTCGCCGTGTTCAGCCCCTTTCCCGCCAATACCGATTATTTCTCGCCCTCATCGCGCGCGTTCATGTTCAACCTGATCGTCGACGATCTCGACGGCGCGCTCGGGCAGGTCCATCTTGGCGGCGGGCAGGTCGTCGGTGAAATCGAGGAGCACGAGTATGGACGCTTTGGCTGGTTCATCGACCCCGACGGCAACAAGGTCGAGCTTTGGCAGCCGCCGGCGCCGGGGCGCGTCGGCCGGCCCTGAGCGAGTCATGAAGGGCGGTGTTTTGCTACGCGGTCTTGCGATCGCCGCTCTGCTCGCGGGGTGCGCGCAACCGGCGACGACGGGGCGCGCCGGCCTGGAGCGCATCGAGCACATCGTCGTCATCTATGCCGAGAATCGCAGCTTCGACAATCTGTACGGGTTGTTCCCAGGCGCGGACGGCATCGCCAATGCCACCATCGAACAGATGACGCAGGTCGACTACGACGGAAAGCCGTTGCCGCACTTGCCAGCGGTATGGAAGGGCAACGCGCCCGACCCGGCATTCCCGCGCGAGCTGCCTAACAGACCGTTCCGCATCGATGCTCCGCCGGTCAACCAGCCTCTCTCGGCGAAGACGAGGGACCTGATCCACAAGTTCTTCCCGCAGCAGGAGCAGATCAACGGTGGCCGCAACAATCGTTTCGCCGAGGTGTCCGACGCCGGCGCATTGTCGATGGGCTACTACGACGGTTCGCAGTTGCCGATGTGGAAATGGGCACAGGAGTACACGCTGGCGGATCACTTTTTCATGGGAGCCTTCGGTGATTCGTTTCTCAACCACTTCTGGCTGATCTGCGCGTGCACCCCCGTGGATGCCGACGCGCCGGCCGCGCTGCGCGCACAGCTCGACGCGCGTGGATGGCTCAAGCGACGTCCGGACTCGCCGCCGTCCGCGCTCGATGGTCCCGCAGCCTTCACCCCGGGAGAATTCACGCCCGACGGTTATGCGCTGACCACGGCGTATCCGCGCTATCAGCCCAGCCGCGTACCGCCTGCAAAGGGAGGCGACCCGCGCTTCGCCGGCTCCGCCGCGTACACCCTGCCGCCGCAGACCATGAAGACGATCGGAGACACGCTCTCGGCGAAAGGCGTGACTTGGGCGTGGTACGGCGGTGCTTGGGATCTCGCACTCAAGGACGGGATGCAGGACCCGGCGGCGAAGCGCATGATCATCTACAACAACGAGCCCGGCGCCCCTTACTTCGTCGTGCATCACCAGCCGTTCAATTATTTCGCGCGCTACGCGCCTGGGACACGCGAGCGCGAGGAGCATTTGAAGGATTACCTCGACCTGGTTGCGGGCATCGGACGCGGCGAGCTGCCGCAGGTGGCTTTCTACAAGCCGCAGGGCACATTCAACGAGCACCCGGGCAACACCGACGTCCTGTCCGGAGATATCCACATCAGTGAGTTAGTGTCCAAGCTGCGCGCGAGTCCGCTGTGGGCGTCGACGGTGATCATCGTCACTTACGACGAGAACGGCGGATTCTGGGATCACGTTCCGCCGCCGGCGGGCGACCGCTGGGGGCCCGGCTCGCGCGTTCCGGCGATCATCATTTCGCCCTTCGCGCGGCGCAACTACGTCGATCACACGAGCTACGACACCACGTCGATCGCCAAATTTATCACGGTGCGATTCGGGCTCGAGCCGTTGCCCGGCGTGCGCGCGGGAACGGGTGATCTGACCGCGGCGCTCGACTTGGGGCGTTAGCCCGCTGCAGCGATTTACAGTATCCCGCGGGTGTCGGGTACGGCCACCGCGCCGTCCGATGTAATCCGGAACGCCTCGCGAATCCCGCTGCGCGCCTGGTCCGCCATCGTTTCATACGCGCGCTCGAGCGCACGTGCGGTCGCGGTCGTGTCGAACAATGCGCTGCTGCGTCCGGCGCTGGCGAGATGCAGGCGATAGCGGGCGAGTTCGACGCCATTGCCTGCCAGCGCCGTCGCACGCGCGACGTAGCCATCGACATCGGGTGCGATCAACTCGGGCAATCCCACCGCGGTGAGGAGACTCGCTGCCACTCTCCCAGCAAAGGTCTCGCCAAGCCACGTCAGCACCGGGCAGCCTGCCCATAGCGCGTCGCTCGCCGTCGTGTGCGCGTTGTACGGCCAGGTGTCGAGAAAAAGGTCCGCCCTCCGATAGAGTCCGAGGTATTCCGCATGCGGACGGCGCGCGGCAAACACGATGCGGGTTCGTGCTATCCCGCGCGCCTCGGCTTCGCGCCGAATGTTTTGTGCAGAGATGTCAGCGGCTTCATCGAAGGCTGCGCGAAGCAGCCACAAAGCGCTGTTGGGCACCGCGCTCAGAATGCGCGCCCACGCGTCGAGAACCTCCGGGTTGATCTTGTAGGTGTGATTGAAGCTGCAGAATACGAACGCGTCCTGGGGAAGGCCGAGTTCGTCGCGTGTCGGTGCCTCGGCGACGATGCGCGCGCGATCGTTGACCTGGTAGGACGCCGGCAGCTGGACCAGCGTTTCGTTGTAGTCGGGCGCATGCTCGAACGGCGTGACGATCGCATCGCCGATCAAATAATCGATGAATGAGGCGCCCATGGTTCCTGGATAGCCGAGGTAACTGACCTGCAGCGGGGCAGGGCGCAACGCGAACACCCCGGTCACCGCCCCGTTTGCGTGGCCGTTGAGATCGACAAGCACGTCGATGCCGTCGGCGGCGATCTGTGCGGCGAGTTTGCGATGAGGCCAGCCGTGCACATCGACGAAGCGATCGAAGCCCGACTCGAGGCGCGCGCGCATCGGGCTTTGATCGCTCGCGCCGGTGGAATAGCCGAACACGGCGCATCGCGTTCGGTCGTGCGCCTCGAACAATCCGGCCGCAAGGACCGCGGTCGCGTGCTGGTGAAAATCGGCGGAGACGTATCCGATGCGCAGACTGCCCTGCGCCGGCTTGCGCTGAGGGCGTATCAGCGCCGGATGCGCCGTGCTCCACAGCTGGGCGCATTGCTTCTGCTCGGCGCGGGTGGAAGGGTCGCTCAACTGGCTGAACGGCGAAAGCCCGATCAGTCCCGCGGAGACGCACTCGCGAAATCTTGCACGCAGCGCATCGAGATCGCTCCAATCCACGAGCTGCTTGTTCAGGAACAGGAGCTCCGAGAGCGCCGGCGCGAAGGACGGGTCGAGCGCGAGCGCGCGGCGCAGTCCGCCTGCCGCCTCGACCATCCGACCGCGGCGATGGTCGAGTTGAGCGCGCTGGAAGTGCAGCTGCGAGGCCTCCGGCTCGTGTTCGCGGTTGGCGAGCGCTACGCCAAGGGTGGCGCTCGCTTGGTCGAGCTGGCCCAGCGACTCCTCGATCTGCGCCTTGAGTCCTGCCGGGCGGATGGCTGTGGGATCCGCTTCCGCTGCCCGCTTAATTGAACCCAGCGCTTCGTCGATGCGCCCCTGCGCCTGCTGGCACAGCGCCATGTTGAACAGCGTCGTAACGTTGTCGGGGTCGATATTTAGCGCGCGGCGCGCGGTCGCCTCGGCGTCGGCGGCACGACCCGCGGCCAGCAGGATGGCGACGCGATTGTTCAGGATCACCGGATCGCGCGGCTGGTGACGAAGTGCCTCGTTGAGCGCCCCGAGCGCCTTGTCGTAGCGACCCTGCGCCTGATAGACCAGAGCAAGGTTGCACCACGCGTCGGCGGCGCGTGGATCGCTCTGCAGCGAGTGCTCGATGCGCGTGATCGCATCGTCCAGCTTTCCGGTCTGGAAAAGCAGGACGCCCGAGTAATGCAGCGTCTCCGCGTGCAGCGGCCAACGCTTGAGCAGCTGGTCGTAGGCCTCCAGCGCCTGCGTCACGTCGCCCTTGCGGTGGAGCTCGAATGCGCGCTGGAACATCGCGCCGGGCTGCTCGTTCATCGTGAAACGCGCGTTGCGGAGAAGCTGCGAAGTTTACCGAACCGATCGAATGATGCCGCCTGCATCCGCCGTATGGACCGTCTGATCCAACGTGCTACCATTGGCGGTAACGTACGTACCGTCAATTTCGGGAGCACGCAGATGCCGCCAAAAGGGCCTCAGTCGCGGACCGTACGCAGACCTGCCGAACGCGTCGCAGCTCCAACTACTCAGGCGAAAGCGAGGCGGCTGTCGCCGGCATATGCGCTAGCCTGGCTGCACCTTATACCGAATTCGGCCTTTCCGATTCGCTCTCGGGACGACATGGCCGCCAAGATCTCGACGCTGCTGTTCGCGCGCCCGCCGAGGGAAGCTCAGGGGGTCGGCCACGGCCTCCCGGCCGGCGCGCAGCAGAACCCCCGCAAAAAGAAGGGCGCGCGCTGAGTTTGTTCGCCAAGGGAGGAACACATCCATGGGCCTCTGGTATCAGAACGGCTATACCGACCCGGTCTACGTCGCGATGCTGTGGTTTGACTCGGGCTGCAGCGGGCAGCCTTGGCGCAAGAGCGGCTGGTACCTAGTCGCGCCCGGCTCGTCGGTCGAGATTGTCGGCGCGAATCTGAAGACGATCCCCGACTCCAATTTCGCTTGGTTCGCGCAGGCCGATTGGGCCGACGGGCCGTGCTGGTCGGGCGACCCCGCGCATAACTGGTACGCGATCCCGCACAACGCTGCGTTCAATCAATGCTATTCGGACAACAGCGGCTGCAACGCCGCCTATCCGTTCAAT
>DASXBS010000023.1:0-29597 GCA_036491555.1 Casimicrobiaceae bacterium | reverse complement strand
CGCCGAGCGGGTCAGCGATGCGGCGCTGATAAGGAACTCGCGCCGCGCGCTCGTACGTTCGCGCTTGGGACGGCCCGGCGCACTCACGGGGAACTCGCGCCGCGCGCTCGGATGTTCGCGCTTGGGACGGCCCGGCGCACTCATTGCGCTCGCACCGTGGCATCGATGCCGAGCGCGTTGCGCAGGCGCTCGCCTGCGCTGCGCGCGTCCTCCCGCGTCGAATACGGTCCAACCATGATCCTGAACAAGCCGTTCCCCTCATGCACCTTCGCTTCGACGCCCAAGGGGGCGAGTTGGTTCGAAAGGGTCGCGACAAATTGCTGCGCGTTGGCGTAGTTGGAAAAGGCGCCCAGCTGCACGCCGTAGCCGCCGGGCTCCTGCGCGAGCACCATCGGGGGAGCGGGCGCCGTGTCGGGAATGACCACCGGCGGCAGCGGAGAGGTGCTCGCCTGCGACGGCGCGCTCGCCGGAATAATGCTCTCCACCTCGACCATGCCGCTGCCCTGCTGGGCGATGCCGATGCGATACGCCGCCGCGTAGGACAGGTCGATCACGCGTCCGCGATGAAACGGCCCGCGATCGTTCACGCGCACGACCACGCTCTTGCCGGTCGCGACATTGGTCACGCGCGCGTACGAAGGCAGCGGCAGCGTCGGATGCGCGGCGGTCATGCCGTACATGTCGTAGGTCTCGCCGTTGGACGTCTTCTGGCTGTGGAACTTGCGCCCGTACCACGACGCGATGCCGCGCTCCTTGTACGGACGAAGCGTGGTCGCGGGCACGTAATCAACGCCGAACACCGTATACGGCCGGTTCGAGAAACGCGCGAGCGGCTCGAGCCGGGGCACGGCCTCCGGGATCGCGTCGAGGTTAGACGGAGGATGCTCCCCCGGACCATCGTCCTTGTAATAGCCGCCCGCCGACGGCGCAACCGGTGCGGCAGTCGACCCCGCGGACGGCGGCTGGCGCTGCGAGGTCGACGAGCAGGCGGCAAGCGCAAGCGCCGCGGTGAGGAGCAGCGCGCGCCGCGGGGCATCTGCTCGCGCCGCGGTCATGGCGTCGCGCCGCGCGGCGCGCGATCATCGGCCGGCGTGGCGCCGGCAAAGCGCGGCGTCACGTCTTCACCAGCTTTCGGTTGGCTTGCACGCTCATGAGGATACCCAGGCCGATGAACAGGCTGACCAGCGCGGTGCCGCCGAACGAGATCAGCGGAAGAGGCACGCCGACGATGGGCAGCAGGCCGCTCACCATCGCCATGTTGACGAAGGCGTAGGTGAAGAACATCAGCGTAATGGCGCCCGCGACCAGCCGCGAGAACAGCGTCGACGCGTTCATGGTGATCACCATCGCACGTCCGATCAGCAGCAAATAGAGGACCAGCAGGACCGCGTTCCCGATCAGCCCGAATTCCTCGCCGAACACGGCGAAGATGAAATCGGTGTGGCGCTCGGGCAGGAAGTCGAGGTGCGTCTGCGTCCCATTGAGCCAGCCTTTGCCGACCACTCCCCCGGAGCCCAGCGCGATCGACGCTTGCGTGCTGTGATAGCCCGCGCCGAGGGGATCGCGGCTCGGATCGATGAACGTCAGGATGCGCTCCTTCTGATAGTCGTGCAGATACGGCCAGATCAGCGGTGCCGCGGCACTCGCGCCGGCGACCAGGCCAACGATGATCTTCCAGGAGAGACCGGCAAGAAACAGCACGTAGAAGCCCGAGGCGCCGATCATCAGCGCGGTGCCCAGGTCCGGCTGGCGCTTGATCAGCCATACCGGCACGGCGATCAGGACCGCTGCCACGAGAAAATCGCGCATGCCGATGCGCGTTTCGTGGCGCTGGAAGTACCACGCGAGCATCAGCGGCAGCGCGATTTTCATCAGCTCCGAAGGTTGGAAGCGGCCGACGCCGAGGTTGAGCCAGCGGCGCGATCCGTTGACCACGGTGCCGCCGAGGGCGACTCCCATCAGCAACAGAACCGCGAGCACGTAGAGCGGCACTGCCGCGCGCGCGAGCTGCTGCGGCGGCACGTTGGCGACGATCCACATCAGCACCAGCGCGAAGCCCAGCGACGCCGCCTGGCTGGTCACGCGAGCGACGCTCTGGTCCGACGCCGAGAACAACGTGACCAGACCGATCCCGACGATCGCCAGCGCCGCGGACATGAGGTAGCTGTCGACGCGGCGCGCCAGCACTTCCCAGATGCGCGCGAGCAGGGCGAGGAAATTGGTCATGGGACAGGGCTCTAGTCGCTTTCGTCGTCGGAGTCGGACGGCTTGCCGGCGCTCGCCGGAGGCGGCGCCTGCTCGCCCAGCAGAAAGTAGTCGAACACTGCGCGCGCGATCGGCGCGGCTGCCTGGGCGCCGAAGCCTCCGTTCTCGACCAGCACCGCCACCGCGATCCGGGGTTTGTCCACGGGCGCATACGCGATGTACCACGCGTGATCGCGCAGGCGCTCGTCGACCTTGCCCGCGACGTACTTGTCGCCCTTGAGCGAGTACAGTTGCGCGGTCCCGGTCTTTCCAGCCGAGATGTACTTGGTGCCGACGAACGCCTGTGCGCTGGTGCCTTCCTTGGGCACCCCCACGAGCGCCGCCTTGATCACGGCAAGCTGGTCCGGCCGCACGTGCAGCGAGTGCGTCACCTCCGGAGCCACCGCCCGCACCTCGCCGCTGGCGACGTTCTCTATGCCGGCCACCACGTGCGGGCGCATGCCCGTGCCGTCGTTGGCGATCACGGAGATCGCCTGGACCTGCTGCAGCGGCGTGAATGCGTTGTATCCCTGTCCAATGCCGGCCGAAATCGAATCGCCCAGGTACCACTTCTCGTCGTGGCCCGCGAAGCGCCGGCGCTTCCATGCGCGCGACGGCAGCACGCCGGGCAGCTCGCCGTCGATGTCGATGCCGGTCTCGGCGCCAAAGCCCAGCTGCGACATGAAGGCGTAGGTGTCATCGATGTCGGTGTCGGCGGCGAGCATGTAATAGTAGGTGTCGCACGAGGCGACGATCGACTTGTACATGTCGACGCTGCCGTGCCCACCTGGCTTGTCGTCGCGGAAGCGGTGGGTGCTCCCCGCGATCTGGTAATAGCCCGGGTCGAAGATCGTCTGCCCGGGCGTGCGCTTGCCGGAGGCCAGCGCGCCCAGTGCCAGGAACGGCTTGATGGTCGATCCGGGCGGGTAGGCGCCGCGCAACGGCCGATTGAGCATCGGCTTGTCGATCGATTCGTTGAGCTGGTCCCAGCTCGCCGGGTCGATGCCGTCGACGAACAGGTTCGGATCGAAACCCGGTTTCGACACGAAGGCGAGCACTTCGCCGGTCGCCGGATCGAGCGCGACCAGCGCACCGCGGCGCTCGCCGAAGGCGCGCTCCGCGACCTGCTGCAGCTTGATGTCGAGCGCGAGGCGCAGGTTGTTGCCCGAAGTGGGCGGCGAGCGCGACAGTGTGCGCACGGCGCGGCCGCCGGCGTCGACCTCGACCTCCTCGACGCCGGTGATGCCGTGCAGCTCGCGCTCGTAGGAAACCTCTACGCCCACCTTGCCGATGTAGTCCGAACCCTTGTAGTTGGCGGTATCACCCCACTCGTCGATGCGCTTGACGTCGCGCTCGTTGATGCGGCCGATGTAGCCGATCAGGTGCGACGCGGTCTCGCCGAAGGGATAGTTGCGAAACAGCCGAGCCTTGATCTCGACGCCCGGAAAGCGGTAGCGGTTGACCGCGAAGCGCGCCACTTCCTCGTCGGACAATCGCGTGCGCAGCGGCAGGCTCTCGAAGTTCTTCGACTCCTCGAGCAGGCGCTTGAAGCGCTTGCGGTCGCGCGGCTGCACGTCGACGATGCGCGAGAGCTCGTCGATCATCGCGTCGAGGTTCTTCACCCGCGACGGCGTCACCTCGAGCGTGTACGCCGAGTAGCTCTGCGCGAGCACGACGCCGTTGCGGTCGGTGATGACGCCGCGGTTCGGCGCGATCGGCACGATGGCGATGCGATTGCTTTCGGCGAGCGTCTGGTAGTGCTGGTGCAGGATGATCTGCAGGTACATGAAGCGGCCGAACAGTCCAAAGAAGCCGATCAGCATCACCACCCCGGCGATCAGGATGCGCCGGCGGAAATGCAGGATCTCGCGCTCACGATTTCGCAGCTCCGGCGGTTGCAGCGACGAGGCGCGGCGGCTTGGGGTAAACAGGCGGCGCATGCGACTACAGCTCCGCCTGCGAGCGCGCTGGCCGCTGCGGCCACTGCAGCAGCACGGTGAGCAACGGCCACAGCAGCGCGCCGGTCAAAGGGCCGATCACGTAGTTCCAGCGCGGCAGCGCCGCGCCGCCGACTACGCGCACCAGGACGACCAGCGCCGCGCAAGCCATTAGCAGCACCGCCACCTGCGCCGCCTGTTGCCACAACGGGAAGCGCAGCACGCGCCGACGGAAATACTCGGCGGCGTACGCGAGCACGGCGTACGCCAGCGCATGCTGTCCGAACACCGTGCCGTCGGCGACGTCCATCATCAATCCGAGGAACCAGGCGATGCCCACGCCGATCAGTCGCGGCTCGCGTATGCACCAGAACAGCAGCACCAGCGCCAGGAAATCGGGACGCAGCACCAGTGCGAATCCCGACCACGGCAACGTATTGGCGACCAGCGCGGCGAGCAGCGTGGCCAGCACGAACCACGAATTGACCGGCCGGAGGATCTCCTCGGGAAGTGCGGGAGCGAGCAGTTGCGCCATCCTAGCTCCGGCGCCGCCGGCCCTTGCGCGGCGCGTCGGACTCCGCCGGCTCTTCAGGGCGCGGCATGGTCGCGGCGGCAGTGCCGAGGATCAGCAGGTGCTGGCTCGCATCGACGCCGGCAACCGGCTTGCAGGTGACGCGCGCGAACATCTGACCGGTCTCGCGTTCCACCGACGAGACCTGCGCCACCGCGAGTCCCGGCGGGTAGGTCCCATCGATGCCCGACGTCACCAGTCGATCGCCCGGCTGGATCTCCGCATTGGGCGAAAGAAAGCGAAGCTCCGGAAGGCGTGCTGTTCCGGCGCCGTACATCACGCTGCGAACACCACTGCGCTCCACTTTCACCGGCACCGCGTGATCCTTGTCGGTCACCAGCGTCACCTCCGCCATGTACGGGAACACCCGCGTCACCTGCCCGACCACGCCGACGTCGTCGATCACCGCCTGCCCCATCTGCACCCCGGCGGCATCGCCCTTGTCGACGAACAGCTTTTGCGTGAACGGATCACGGCCCGAGTAGAGCACTTCAGCGGCGATCGCGGCGCCATGAAAGCGCGATTCCACCGAGAGCAGCGCGCGCAGCCGGGCGTTTTCCTGCGCCAGCGATGGGTAATTCTGCACTGCGGGCGCATCGGTCAGAAGCTTGTCCCTGAGCGCCGCGTTGTCGGCTGCCAGCGTGTGCTGCGAAGAGAAATACGTGCCCATGTAGGCAAGCGCCTCACCCGGCATCTGCACCGCACGCTGCAGCGGATACAGCGCCACGCCCACGACGCGACGCACGCTTTCCAGATACCGGTAGCGCGTGTCGGTGAACAGCAGCGCAAGCGAGATCAGTCCGAAAAACGCAAGCCGCATCAGCGGCGACGGACCGCGGTGAAAAAATGGCGGCGGGTCGACCGATAGGTGGCGCATGGCGATTGCGGACGTTCAGCGCCGGTCGTATTCCGCGCGGCTGGAGCCACGATGGCGCCGCGCATCGGGTCTGCGCAATTCAGGCAAGGCGAGTCACCGGTGCACGAACCCGTTCAATCCGATGTGAAGATCGTCGACAGCTTTTCCATGTTCTCGAGCGCCTTCCCGCAGCCGCGTACTACACAGGTCAGCGGATCGTCGGCGACGATGACCGGCAAGCCCGTCTCTTCCATGAGCAGACGATCGACGTCGCGCAGCAGCGCGCCGCCGCCGGTGAGCACCATGCCGCGCTCGGCGATGTCGGCGCCCAGCTCGGGCGGCGTGCGCTCGAGCGCGCTCTTGACCGCCGACACGATGCTATTGAGCGGGTCGGTGAGCGCTTCCAGGATTTCGTTGCTCGAAACGGTGAAGCTGCGCGGAATACCCTCCGCGAGATTGCGTCCCTTGACTTCCATTTCCTTGACTTCCGAGCCGGGGAACGCCGAGCCGATGGTCTTCTTGATGAGCTCGGCGGTGGTCTCGCCGATCAGCATGCCGTAGTTGCGGCGAATGTAGTTGACGATCGCCTCGTCGAACTTGTCGCCGCCCACGCGCACGCTGCCCGAGTACACCATGCCGCCCAGCGAGATCACGCCGACCTCGGTGGTGCCGCCGCCGATGTCGACGACCATCGAGCCGGTCGCCTCGGAGATCGGCAGATCGGCGCCGATCGCGGCTGCCATCGGCTCCTCGATGAGATACACCTTCGACGCGCCCGCGCCGAGCGCCGATTCGCGAATCGCGCGACGCTCGACCTGCGTCGAACCGCAGGGCACGCAGATGATGATGCGCGGACTCGGCGAGAACAGCTTCGAGTCCAGAACCTTCTTGATGAACTGCTTGAGCATCTGCTCGGTGACGGTGAAGTCGGCGATGACGCCGTCCTTCATCGGCCGAATCGCCGTGATGTTTCCCGGCGTGCGGCCGAGCATCTGCTTGGCCGCCAGCCCCACCTCCTGGATCACACGCTTGCCGTTGGGTCCGCCTTCCTGGCGAATCGACACCACCGACGGCTCGTTGAGCACGATGCCCTGACCGCGCACGTAGATGAGCGTATTAGCGGTGCCGAGGTCGATTGCGAGATCGCTGGAGAAATATCCCTTGAAAAGATCGAACATGGAGGCTTTCAGTTGCGAGCAGCGCGGGATCGGCTGCCACGGTGCTTATGACAAGCGATTATGATACCCTAATCGGCTTCGTTTCTGCGGCGCTTGAAGGGCTCGGACCCGGCCTCGCAACGCCTGCTTCCTCGACCCATGGCACTTTCCCTCGACGAAATTCAGCGCATCGCACACCTCGCGCGCATCGAGGTCACGGCGACCGAGGCCGCTGATGTGGCGCACAAGCTCGACGCGATCTTCGAGCTCATCGGACGCATGCGCGCGATCGACACCACCGGCATCGTGCCGATGTCGCATGCGCACGACGCGACGCTGCCCCTGCGCGAGGACCGCGTGACCGAGTCCGACGCGCGCGAGACCTTCCAGCGCCTTGCACCCGAAGCCCAAGGTGGCTTGTATCTGGTCCCGCGCGTGATCGAGTAGCCGGTTCGCGGGACGAGTGACGCGCGCCGCGCGCCTCGACCCGACTGCCCGTCGCCATGTCCGCCCTCGACTCGATCCCGATGTTCTCGCTCGCCGCGATGGGACGCGCGCTCTCGGCGCGGCGCCTGTCGAGCGCGGAGCTGACTGAGGCGCTGCTCGCACGCGTCGACTCGCTCGGGCCCGCGCTCAATGCCTTCCTCACGGTCGATCGCGAGGGCGCGCTGGCGAAGGCCCGCGCGGCCGACCAGCGTCTCGCCCGCGGCGAGGCGACGGCGCTGACCGGCATTCCGCTCGCGCACAAGGACGTCCTGATGACCGCGGGGCTGACCACCACGTGCGGGTCGCGCATGCTCAAGGACTTCATTGCGCCGTACGACGCCTTCGTGGTCGCGCAGCTCGATGCGGCGGGCATGGTGGCGCTGGGCAAGACCAACATGGATGAGTTCGCGATGGGCTCGTCCAACGAGAACTCGTACTTCGGGCCGGTGCGCAATCCGTGGAATCGAGACCGCGTACCGGGCGGCAGCTCCGGCGGGTCCGCGGCGGCGGTAGCCGCTCGCCTGGTGCCGGCCGCCACCGGCACCGACACGGGAGGGTCGATCCGCCAGCCGGCGTCGCTCTCCGGCGTCTGCGGGCTGAAGCCGACCTACGGCGTGTGCTCGCGCTATGGCCTCATCGCCTTCGCGTCCAGCCTGGACACACCCGGCGTCTTTGCGCAGACCGCCGAGGACTGCGCGCTGCTGCTCACCGCGATGGCCGGACACGATGCGCGCGACTCGACCAGCCTCGATCGCCCGCGCGAAGATTATTCGCGCGATCTGGCGCGCCCGCTCGCCGGAATCCGCATCGGCTTGCCGCGCGAATACTTCGGCGAAGGTGCGGCCGCCGAGGTCATCGCGGCGATCGAACGCTCGCTCGAGGTGCTGCGCTCGCTCGGCGCCAGCCTGGTGGAGATCGACCTGCCCAACGTGGCGCTGTCGGTCCCCGTGTACTACGTCATCGCCCCGGCGGAAGCGTCGTCGAACCTGTCGCGCTTCGATGGCGTGCGCTACGGGCATCGTGCGGCGCAGTACGCCGACTTGCTCGAGATGTACCAGAGGACCCGCGCCGAAGGCTTCGGCGCCGAAGTGAAGCGGCGCATCCTGGTGGGCACCTACGTGCTCTCGCACGGCTACTACGACGCCTACTACCTGAAGGCGCAACAGGTCCGGCGCCTCATCGCGCAGGATTTCGCGCGCGCCTACGAGCGCTGCGACGTCATCGCCGGGCCGACGGCGCCGACCACGGCGTTCCGCCTCGGCGAGCAGGTCGACGACCCGGTGCAGATGTATCTCAACGACATTTTCACCATCGCCGCCAACCTCACCGGCACACCGGCGATGTCGATCCCCTGCGGATTCGATTCAGCAGCCCTGCCGGTGGGACTGCACCTGCAGGCGCCGGCGTTTCGCGAGTCGACGCTGCTCAACGTCGCGCATCAATACCAGCAGGCGAGCGACTGGCACACGCGCATCCCGGAAGGTTTTGCGTTGCAGGTTGGCCCATGAAGTGGGAAACAGTCATCGGACTGGAGACGCACACACAGCTCTCCACGGCGTCGAAGATTTTTTCGGGCGCGTCGACTGCCTTCGGCGCGCCGCCGAACGCGAATGCGTCGGCGGTCGACATCGCGCTCCCCGGCGTGCTGCCCGTGCTCAACAAGGGCGCGGTCGAACGCGCGATCCGCTTCGGCGTCGCGGTCGGCGGCAACATCAGCCGGCGCAGCGTGTTCGCGCGCAAGAATTACTTCTACCCCGACCTTCCCAAGGGATACCAGATCAGCCAATACGAAATTCCCGTCGTGCAGGGCGGCTCGATCACGATCATGTCGCCGACGCGCGGCGAAATCGTTGTCCGCCTGACGCGCGCCCACCTCGAGGAAGACGCGGGCAAGAGCCTGCACGAGCTGGGCGTCGCGGCAAGCAACGCCATGACCGGCATCGACCTCAATCGCGCCGGTACGCCGCTACTCGAGATCGTCTCCGAGCCCGACCTGCGCAGCGCCGAGGAAGCGGTCGCCTACGCAAGGACGCTGCACGCGCTGGTGCGCTGGATTGGCATCTGCGACGGCAACATGCAGGAAGGCAGCTTTCGCTGCGACGCCAATGTCTCCGTGCGGCGCGCCGGCGAGACCGCGCTCGGGACCCGCTGCGAGATCAAGAACCTCAACAGCTTCCGCTTCATGCATGAAGCGATCGAGTTTGAGGTGGACCGCCAGATCGCGCTGATCGACGAAGGTCGCAGCGTCGTCCAGGAAACGCGCCTCTACGACCCTGACCGTCGCGAGACGCGCTCGATGCGCAGCAAGGAAGATGCGCACGACTACCGCTACTTTCCCGATCCCGACCTGCCCCCGCTGGTGATCGACGAGGCGTGGATCGAGCAGGTTCGCGCCGGGATGGCAGAGCTGCCCCAGGCGAAGCGACGGCGATTCGTCCGCGACTACGCGCTGTCCGCGAGCGATGCTACCAACCTCACCGCGACGGCGGCGCTCGCGACGGCGTTCGAGGAGGTCGTGCACACGGGCGTGGAACCCAAGCTGGCCGCGAACTGGATGCTCGGTGAATTCTCCGCCGCCGCGCACAAGGCCGACATCGACTTCGCCGACGCACCGGTGACCGGGCCGCAACTGGGCGCGCTACTCAAGCGCGTCGTCGATGGCACCATCTCCGGCAAGATCGCCAAGGATGTCTTCGACGCGATGTGGGCAGGGGAGGACGGCGGCGACGCCGATGCGATCATCGCGCGCAAGGGACTGCGCCAGATCTCCGACACCGGGGCCATCGACAAGCTCGTCGACGACGTCATCGCGGCCAATGCGGCGATCGTCGCCGAAGTCCGTGCCGGGAAGGAAAAGGCGTTCAACGCCCTGGTGGGCAAGGTCATGGCGGCCTCGAAGGGCAAGGCCAACCCTGCGCAAGTCAACGCGGTCCTGAAGCAGAAACTGCCGGCGTAGGCGAGGTAGGATAGGCCTTTGTGCGCGCCTGAAAGGATGTGCATGCGACTGACCCGCTTCGTGTTTCGCGCCGTGACGCTGCTGGCCTTTGCCGCGATCATCGCGCGGCCGGACGCGGCGGCGATCGCGGCAACCCTCGAAGTGTTTCATGCCGATTCGTTGTCCGGACCCGATGCGCGGGCTGAAGTCGGCGTTCGAGGCGGCGCACCCCGACGTCACGCTTCATCTCACCGCGGGTGTTTCGCGCGAACTCGCCGATCGCATTCTCAAGGGGGACGTCTGCGACGTCTTTGCGCCATCATCCCCCGCGGTCATAGACGACCTCATGAAAAGGAAGGTCGCGGGGAGCGAGCGCGACGCGGCCGCGTGGTACGTCGTCTTCTCGGCCAACGAGATGGTCGTCATCACCGCCAAAGGCAATCCGCGGGGCATCCGCAAGATCGCCGACCTCGCGCGGCCCGACGCCAGGTTCGTCCGAGTCACGGGCGAAAAGGATCTTGCGACCAACCGCACCGTCGAGTTCGTCAAGCGCGCCGCGACGCTGGAAGGTACGCCGGACCTCGCGACGGCCATCATCGACCGCGCCGCGGCCGATCCCGCCAAGCCGACGGGGTCCCCGACGTCGTGAACGCCGTGCGGGACGGTCGCGCCAACGCCGCGATCGTCTATTACTCGGCCGCCGTTGCCGCCGGCAACGATGTCGACGTCGTTCGCTTCCCGGACACGGTGAACCTGAGCGAAGCGATACGCAATGCCGCCACCGTGCCGGGCACCGCCACGTCCCCAAAGGACGCGCTCGAGTTCGTGCGATTCGTCTTGTCGCTCGAAGCTCGGCGCATTCTCCAGGAGGCCGGCCAGCCGCCGGTGGTGCCGCCGCTTCGCAGTGGCGCCGTGCCGGCCGAACTCAAGTAGATTTGCCCACCTCACGTCGCCCGCCTGGCCTTCTCCCGGGTCGCCCCCATGCGCTGCGCGCATAGGGTCCCACTCCGCCGCTCGAAGTCCTAGTGCATCAGTGGCTTGTAGCGCATGCGGTGCGGACGCGCGCCGTCCTCGCCGAGGCGCTTGCGCTTGTCGGCCTCGTAGTCCTGGTAGTTTCCTTCGACGAATATCCACTTGCCCTCGTCCTCGGCGGCGAGGATGTGCGTGGCGATGCGGTCGAGGAACCAGCGATCGTGTGACACGACCAGCGCGCTGCCGGGGAATTCGGTCAGCGCATCTTCGAGCGCGCGCAGCGTTTCGACGTCGAGGTCGTTGGACGGCTCGTCGAGCAGCAGCACGTTGCCGCCCTTGAGCAGTGTCGCCGCGAGATGCAGCCTTCCGCGCTCGCCGCCCGACAGCGCGCCGACGTTCTTTTGCTGGTCCTGCCCCTTGAAGTTGAAGCGGCCGAGGTAGGCGCGCGAGGGCATCTCGAACTTGCCGACGGTGAGGATGTCCATGCCCCCCGAAATCGCTTCCCACGCGGTCTTGTCGTTGGGCAACGATTCACGCGTCTGGTCGACGATGGCGAGATTCACCGTATGGCCGACGACGATCGACCCGCTGTCGGGCTTCTCCTTGCCGCTGATCATCCGGAACATCGTCGTCTTGCCGGCGCCGTTGGGACCGATCACGCCGACGATCGCGCCCGCGGGAATGATGAAGCTCAGGTTGTCGATGAGCACTCGATCGCCGAGCGCCTTGGTCACGTCCTTGAACTCGATGACCGAGCTGCCGAGCCGCTCCGCCACCGGGATGAAGATCTCCTGCGTCTCGTTGCGCTTCTGGTGCTCGTAGGACGAAAGCTCCTCGAATCGCGAGATGCGCGCCTTGCTCTTGGCCTGGCGCCCCTTGGGATTGGTGCGCACCCACTCGAGTTCCTTGTGCATCGCCTTCGCGCGCGCGTCTTCCTGCTTCTGCTCGGTGGCGAGCCGCTGCTCCTTCTGCTCGAGCCACGAGCTGTAGTTGCCCTTCCACGGAATGCCGTAGCCACGATCGAGCTCGAGGATCCATTCGGCGGCGTTGTCGAGGAAGTAGCGATCGTGCGTCACCGCGATCACGGTGCCGGGAAAGCGCGCCAGGAACTGCTCGAGCCATTCGACGCTCTCCGCATCGAGGTGGTTGGTGGGTTCGTCGAGCAGCAGCATGTCGGGCTTGGACAGCAGCAGCCGACACAGCGCGACGCGGCGCTTTTCTCCTCCTGAGAGTGACCCGATCTTCGCGTCCCACGGTGGCAGTCGCAGCGCGTCGGCGGCGATTTCCATCTGCACGTCGGAGTCGGCGCCATCGGCGGCGATGATCGCCTCGTATTTGGCCTGGTCCGCAGCCAGCGCGTCGAAGTCGGCGTCTGGCTCGGCGTAGGCAGCATAGATAGCGTCGAGCTTGGCCTTCGCCTCCAATATGACGCCGAGGCCTTCCTCGACGCATTCGCGCACCGTCTTGTCCGGATCGAGTTGCGGTTCCTGTGGCAGGTAACCGATGCGCAGGTTGGGCATCGGCACCGCTTCGCCTTCGAATTCGCGATCGGCGCCGGCCATGATCTTGAGCAGCGTCGTTTTGCCCGACCCGTTGAGACCAAGCACGCCGATCTTGGCGCCCGGGAAAAAAGACAGCGAGATGTCCTTCAAGATAACGCGCTTGGGGGGCACGATCTTGCCCACCCGGTTCATGGTGTAGACGTATTGAGCCATCGAGATTGACCGCGAAGGACGGGATAAACCCGGATTATCGCAGGTTGTGAGCGCGCGACGCCCGCGGAGCTCTACGACCGGCGTGGCGCCCTACTTCGCTGTGTTCGAGGCCGCCTTCGCGGTTGGCTTGATCGGCGGTTCGAGCCCGGCCGCGGTGGCCCGGTTCTGGTCGTTGCGGATGTCCTGCCAGCGCTTCTTGTCGACGTCGTAGCGTGCGTTGATCGAGGCCAGCTCGTCTTTTTTCTGGGCGATAAGCCGCGTCTGTCGATCGAGCTCGTTGGTGAGACTCACCAGCTCGTTTTCCAGCGCGGGCGGCACAGGCTTCCCGGCGAGCGCCGTCTTCTGCTTCTCGATTTCCTGCTGGCGGCGCGTCATGTCCGCGCTGTAGGCGTCCGCGGCCTTGATCTGCGCGGTTACCGCCGACACTGCACGGGCGCGCGCGAATTCGATCTCGTCCTCGCTGGTGTACGACTGCAGGAGCGCCATATCCTTGCGCTGCTGCTCGTCGCGCTGCCGCGCGGTCGCCTTCAGGCGCTCGTCCTCGAGCTCCTTGGCCTTGAGCTGGTCGCCGGTGGGCGCCGGCTCGATCTTCTTGAGCGGCCGTCCCTGCTTATCGAAAACCGTCGTTCCCTTGTTGACCGCTTCGGGGGGCATCTGATCGCTGTAATGGACGATGCCCTTTTCGTCGGTCCATTTATACATGCCCGCGGCCATCGTCCCGGTCGCCATCGCGAGTGTGACGCCCGCGGCGGCGAGCATCCACAGACGTTGAGATCGGAAAGTCATTGAGCCCACCTGGTCGAGAAAAGGATCACGAATGACGATGCTTCAAGCCGCCGCGCCGTATTGATCGCGGTACCGCGCTACCGCGCTGCGCTGCGTCGCCAGGGCGGGCCGCGAGGTGAGGAATTCCAGCAGATCCGCGAGCGTCGCGATGGCGATGACGGGCACGCCGAACTCCTGCCTGAGCTCCTGGATCGCGGAGCGCTCGCCGCGGCCGCGTTCCTGGCGGTCGAACGCGATCAGGACGCCAGCGGTCTGCGCGCCGTGCGCGCGGATCAACTCGATAGACTCGCGCTTGGCACCGCCATCGGTGATGACATCGTCGACGATCATGACGTTGCCTTTCAACGCTGCCCCCACGATCCGCCCGCCTTCGCCGTGGTCCTTGGCTTCCTTGCGGTTGTAACTGTACGGCACATTGTGCCCCATTTCAGCCAGTGCAATCGCGGTCGCCGCCGCGAGTGTGATGCCCTTGTACGCCGGTCCGTAGAGGTGGTCGAAGGCCACGCCCGACGCCAGCGCAGCCCGGGCATAGAAGTGCCCCAATCTGCGCAAACTTTCGCCGTCGTTGAACAGCCCCGCGTTAAAAAAATAAGGAGTCTCCCGCCCTGCCTTGGTGACGAAGCTGCCAAAGCGAAGCACGTCGCATGCCAATGCGAATTCGAGAAATTCGTGACGGAAATCGCTCATAAGTTGATCTTCGCGCTGCGCGCTCCGGCAGGCGCCTCGACCGGTGGCCCGGCTGCGTGAGCCCTCGACAGTAGGGGCGACGTGCGCTGCGCCCTGCGCTGCCGCGTTGGCGTCGAATGAGGCGCGCCGCATTTTACCGTAAACTCCGGCCTCGCTCGCTGCTGCTCGTTTTCCGATGCGCGTCATCACCCTCAACGTCAATGGCATCCGCGCTGCGGAGCGCAAGGGACTCGCGCATTGGCTCGTGCGCGGTCAACCGTGGGACGTCGTGTGCCTCCAGGAAATCCGTGCTGCCGTCGAACACGTCCCCAGAACGCTGCTTGCACCGCGCCGTGCGCACGCGTTGTTCCATCCCGCGCAACGTCAGGGCTACAGCGGCGTCGCGATGTATGCGCGCCGGCGGGTCGCGGCGAAAACCGGTTTCGGCAGCGCCGAGTTCGATGTCGAAGGCCGTTATCTGGAAGCCGATTTCGGCGATCTGTCGGTGATCAGCGTTTACTTTCCGTCCGGGTCGAGCTCGCCGTTGCGACAGGAAGCGAAGTTCCGCTTTCTCGCCGCGTTCCTGCCGCATCTGCAGGCGCTTCGTGCGGCGGGACGCGAGGTCATCCTGTGCGGCGATTGGAACATCGCGCATCAGCCGATCGATTTGAAGAACTGGCGCGGCAACCAGAAGCATTCCGGATTCCTGCCCGAGGAGCGCGACTGGCTCACGCAGGTGTTCGAGGAACACGGCTTCGTCGACGTGTTCCGGCACTTAAACAAGGAGCCTCACCAATACACGTGGTGGTCCAACCGCGGACAGGCCTGGGCCAAGAACGTCGGCTGGCGCATCGACTACCAGATCGCGACACCCGGGATCGCGTCCACTGCGCGAACGGCGACCATCTACAAGCAGCGCCGCTTTTCCGATCATGCTCCGCTGATCATCGACTACGATTACCCGCTCGATTGATGTGGCCGTGCGCGCCGCCGCACTCGCCGCTCGACCCCTGACCTTCACATGTTGCGCATCGACCACCTGACGCTCGCCCGCGGCACCCGTCGCCTGCTCGAGGATGCCGCGCTGACCGTGCATCCTGGCCAGAAGGTCGGCGTCATCGGCGCCAACGGCAGCGGCAAGACCAGCCTGTTCGCACTGCTGCGTGGCGAGCTCGTCGCCGACGCGGGAGACGTTTCGCTGCCGCCAGCCTGGATCATCGCGCACGTCGCGCAGGAGACAGCGGCGAGCCAGCGCAGCGCCATCGACTATGTACAGGACGGCGATGTCGAGCTTCGCGCCATCGAGCGCGAGCTCGCGCTCGCCGAAGCGACGCACGCGCACGACGCGCACGCAGCCGGTGAAAAGCTTGCGCTGTTGCACCACCGATTCGAGGAGATCGGCGGTTACAGCGCGCGAGCGCGTGCCGGCGCGCTGCTGTTCGGCCTGGGCTTTTCCGCCGAGCGTCATATCGACCCGGTCGACCGCTTCTCAGGCGGCTGGCGTATGCGCCTCAACCTCGCGCAGGCGCTGATGACGCGTTCGGATCTGCTGCTGCTCGACGAGCCCACCAATCACCTCGACCTCGACGCCGTGGTCTGGCTCGAGGACTGGCTGAAGCGCTACCGGGGAACGCTCCTGCTCATCACGCACGATCGCGACTTTCTGGACGCGGTGGTGGGGCGTATCGTTCACTTCGAAGGCAACAAGCTCAGGAGCTATACCGGCAACTACGCCGACTTCGAGCGCGAGCACGCCCAGGCGCTGTCGCTGCAACAGGCGGCTCACAACAAGCAGCAGCGGCAGATCGCGCATCTGCGCTCCTTCATCGACCGCTTCCGCGCCAAGGCAACCAAGGCGAAGCAGGCGCAAAGCCGCATCAAGGCGCTGGAGCGCATGGAGCTGATCGCGGCGGCGCACGTCGACAGCCCGTTCAGCTTCGAGCTCACCGCCACGCCGACGCATGCGCGCCAGCTGCTCAAGTTCGAGCACGCCTCGCTCGGCTATGGCGGAGCGCCAATCCTGCGCGATGTCGACTGGCCGCTGCTCGCGGGCGAGCGCATCGGATTGCTGGGTGCGAATGGCGCGGGGAAGTCGACGCTGCTGCGCGCGATCGCAGGCAAGCTCGCGCCCAGCGCGGGATCACGCATCGCCGCGCAGGGACTTCGCATCGGCTACTTCGCGCAGCATCAGGTCGAGCAGCTGCGCCTGGCCGAGTCCGCGCTCTGGCACTTTCGCAAGCTCGAGCCGGCGGCGCGCGAGCAGGAGCTGCGAAATTACCTCGGCGGTTTCGATTTCCGCGGCGACCGCGTCGAAGCGCCGGTCGCCGAGTTCTCCGGCGGCGAGAAAGCGCGCCTGACTCTCGCGCTGCTCGCGCGCGCACGCCCCAATCTGCTGCTGCTCGACGAGCCGACCAATCACCTCGACATTGAGATGCGCGAAGCGCTGACCGAGGCGCTGCAGGACTACGAAGGCGCGCTTGTCGTCGTGGCGCACGACCGTCACTTGCTGCGTGCGACCGCGGACGAGTTGTGGTTGGTCGACGCCGGCGTCGTGCGCCGCTTCGACGGGGACCTCGACGACTATCGCGAGTGGGTTCTGTCGGGGCGCGCGCGCGAGGCCGCGGCTGCGCCGGTCGCCACGGCGGCGGGCGGCGATCGGCGCGCGCAAAAGCGCGCCGAGGCGAAGGCCCGACAGCACGCTTCGGATCGGCGCAAGCCGCTCGCGGACAAGCTCGCTCGCGCGGAAGCCACGCTCGACGAACTGTCGCGCGAAAAACGCGAACTCGACACGTGGCTCGCCTTACCCGACGCCTATGTGGACGAGAACAAGGAACGTCTCAAGGAAACCTTGGCGCGGCACGCGGACCTCGGCTGGGAGCTCGCCCGCGTCGAAACGCAGTGGCTCGAGCTGCAAGAAGCCTTGGTGCGACTTAGGTAGCAACTAGTCGAGCATTGGCCGTTCCCGTCCCCGCGGCTGGATCGGTTTTTGCTTTGCGGGTTGCCACAGGGAGATCCAGGGAGTGGTTGTCAACGGTGCCGGTATCCGAGGGGTTGTTCGCGCCTGCATTCGCGGTGCGCTGATTCCGGTCGCCTGCTTGCTGGCTTGCAGCGCGGCACGCGCGGACCTCGTCGTGCCGAGCGGCGGGCTCATCTCGCTCGCTCCCGGCGTCGCCGATCTGGCATGCACCGATGTCGTCGTCGCAGGGACCTTGCAAGTCAACTCCGGCCAGCTCAACAACGTGCGCAGCGTCACCATCCAGCCCGGCGGGGTGATCGATGGCGGCTCCGGGACGATCCAGGTCGCAGGCAACTGGACCAACTCCGGGACATTCAATGCCGGCACGGGAACGGTTAATTTCCGCGACCTGTGCGCATTCGGCAACGCGGCGATCATGGGCACCACGACGTTCTTCAGCGCAAGCTTTGTTACCTCCAGCGGCAAGAACTACGTATTTGCGGTCAATTCGACGCAGACCATCACATCGTTCCTCGAGATTGCCGGCCCCGCCGGGAATCCGATCCAGTTTCGAGCGTCGCTTCGCCACCGCAGTCACGCCTTGGACGCTGCCCCCGGCAGCGCTTCGTTCCATGGTGCGACCCGCACCAGCAACGCCATGCCGGGAAGCGCCAGCGCGAAGCACAGCACGTAGAAGTCGAACCAACCGATCGCCTCGACCATCCATCCGGTCGACGCATTCACCACCGAGCGCGGAACGACCGCGAGGCTGGTAAACAGCGCGAATTGCGTCGCCGTATAGCGCGGATCGGTGGTGCGTGCGATGAACGCGACGAACGCCGCGGTGCCCAGGCCGACGCCGAGTGCCTCGAAGCCGATGACCCCGGCGAGCAGCAGCCGATCCGCCGCGTTCACGTGCGCGAGCCAGGCGAAGCCGAGAATCGACAGCATCTGCACCGCGCCGAACAGCCACAGCGCGCGATTGATCCCGATCTTCACCATCCACAGCCCGCCGAGTAGCCCGCCGATGACGCTGGGCCAAAGCGCGGCATTCTTGGCGATGAGCCCGATCTCCGATTTGGTGAACCCGATGTCGAGATAGAACGGCGTGGCGAGTGCGGTCGCCATCGAGTCGCCGAGCTTGTAGAGAAAGATGAAGGCGAGCACGAGCAACGCGTCGGCCACGCCGTGACGGGCGAGGAACTCGCGGAAAGGCAGCACGATCGCATCTATCAGCGTCTTGGGCGGCGGCTGCTCGACCGACGGCTCGTTAACCACCAAGGTCATCGCCAATCCCGGCAGCATGAACATCGCGGTGATCGTAAACACGCTGCTCCACGGCAAATGGTCGGCAAGTATCAGCGACAGCGCGCCCGGCACCAGGCTGGCGATGCGATACGCCTGAACGTGGATCGAGTTGCCCAGCCCGAGCTCGGCGTCGGGCAGCAGCTCGCGGCGGAAGGCGTCGAGCGCGATGTCCTGTGTCGCCGAGAAGAACGCGACCGCGGCTGCCAGATAGGCGATGGTCCAGAGGTCTAGCGCCGGCTGGAGCGCGCCGAACAGCGGAATCGACACCAGCAGCAGGAGCTGCGTCAGGAACATCCAGCCGCGGCGCCGCCCCAGCGCCGGCAGTGCGTAGCGGTCGACCAGCGGCGACCACACGAACTTCCAGGTGAACGGCAGCTGGATGAGCGCGAACAGGCCGATCGATTTGAGGTCGACGTGCTCCGATCGCAGCCACGCCGGAAGCAGATTGATCAGGATATAGAGCGGGAGTCCCGAGCTGAACCCGGTGAACACGCAGATCAGCATCCGCCGGTTGAACAACGTCTGCCAGATGCGCGGGCGGGTTTCGGTCATCGCCGCATTGTATCCGGCGCCTGAGGCGCACCGCGCCGTGCGCGCGGGGCACACCGTGCTGCGGTCAATATCTACGAGCTGCGGCGAAAACGATAGATCGCCAGCGAACCACGCAAGTTGGGCAGCACGCGCACGCGCCGCGCCTCATGCAGCACGACGCGCTCGAGCACGTCGAAACGATGCGCGACGCAGAAGGCGTCGAAGTCGGCGACGGTGCAAAGATGTATGTTCGGAGTGTTGTACCACTGGTACGGCAGACTGCCAGACACCGGCATGCGACCATTGATGACCTGCAATCTGTGCGACCAGTGACCGAAATTGGGAAACGAGATGATCGCTTCGCGACCGACGCGCAGCATCTCGGCGACGATGGCCTCGATGCGGCGCATCGCCTGCAGCGTCTGCGAGAGGATCACGCTGTCGAAGGACTGGTTTTCGAAACCGGCGAGGCCGGACTCGAGATCGCTCTGCAGCACGTTGACCCCGTTGCCTATCGACGCCAGCACGCCCGCATCGTCGATCTCGATGCCGTAGCCCTTCGCGCCGCGCAGCTCGCGCAAATGCGACAACAAGCTGCCGTCGCCGCAGCCCAGGTCGAGCACGCGCGAGGCTGGCGCGATCCATCCGGCGATCGTGGAGAAGTCCGGACGCAGGGATCGACTCGTCGCGGCGCTCACTGCGAGGCCTTGTCGAGGTAAGCGCGCACCACCGCATGATACTGCGGCGTGTCGAGCAGGAACGCGTCGTGCCCGTGCGGCGCGACGATTTCCGCGTACGAAACGTCGCGCCCGTTGTCCACGAGCGCCTTGACGATCTCGCGCGAGCGCGCCGGCGAGAAGCGCCAGTCGGTGGTGAAGGCGATCACCAGAAACCGGCAGCGCGCCGGCGACAGCGCGCGCGCCAGATCGCCGCCGGCCTCTTTCGCGGGATCGAAATAGTCCAGCGCCTTGGTGATGCGCAGATAGGTGTTGGCGTCGAAATATTCGGCGAATTTCTCGCCCTGGTAACGAAGGTACGACTCGATCTGAAATTCGGGCGCGAACGAGAAGTTGAGGCCCTCGCGCAGCTGCCTGCCGAATTTCTCCGCCATCTGCTCATCGGAAATATAGGTGATGTGGCCGATCATGCGCGCGACGCGCAATCCGCGCAGCGGCTTGGTACCGTGCTCGTAGTAGTGGCCGCCGTGGAAATCGGGATCGGTCATGATCGCCGCGCGCGCCACTTCGTTGAACGCGATGTTCTGCGCCGACAGGTTGGGGGCGGCTGCAATCACCAGCGCGTTGTCGATGCGCTCCGGATACCTCGTCGCCCACGCCAGTGCCTGCATTCCGCCGAGACTGCCGCCCATCACCCCGAAGAACTTGTGGATGCCGAGGTGATCGGCGAGGCGCGCCTGCGCATCGACCCAGTCCTCGACGGTCACGATGGGAAAATCCGCGCCCCACGGCTTACCGGTGGTCGGGTGCATCGATGCCGGTCCGGTGGAACCGAAGCAGCTGCCCAGATTGTTGACGCCGACGACGAAGTAGCGCTCGGTGTCGACCGGCTTGCCGGGGCCGATCATGTTGTCCCACCAGCCCTCGCTTTCGGCGACGCCGGCATAGATGCCGGCGACATGGTGCGACGCGTTGAGTGCGTGGCAGACCAGGATCGCGTTGGAGCGTTCGGCGTTGAGCGTGCCGTAGGTTTCGTAGACCAGCTCGAACGATGGCATGACCGCGCCGGAGGCGAGCGCCATCGGCTGCGCGAACGACGCTCGTTGCGCGTTGACGATGCCGACCGAGCGAAGAGTTGCGCTCATGCGACGGGAACGAACGTGGACATCGATGCGACCAATAAAAAACCCGACCAGCTTTGCGCCAATCGGGTCGGTATATCCTCGCCGCTTTAGCCGCATTTTTCAGCGACCATCGCGAGTTATCGCAATGGTGCTTTCGCGCCCGCAAGCTCATCGTCAAATCGGCGCGTCGAACCGGATCAGTGTAACGCCGCGCCTCCGAAAGTCAATCGTTGAGCTTGGCGAGCAGCGCGCCCAGCTTGAGCGCATCGTCGCTGCGGCGCATGCGGTCGACCAGCGGGACCGCCTTGCCGGCTTCGCTGGTCAGGACGCGCTGCTTGACCGCGAGCAGGTGCGCGGGATGCATCGAGAAGTGGCGCAGCCCCATCCCGAGCAGCAGTCGCGTCATGCGCACTTCGCCGGCCATTTCGCCGCAGACGGCGATCGGCACGCCGGCCTTGGTCGCGGTGTGGATCGCCATCGCGACCAGCTTCAAGACCGCCGGGTGCAACGGATCGTACAGGTGCGACACCGCGTCGTCGGCGCGATCGACCGCGAGCGTGTACTGGATCAAGTCGTTGGTGCCGATGGAAAGGAAATCGAGCCGGCTGATGAACATGCCGATGGCGAGCACGGCCGCGGGAATCTCGATCATACCGCCCACTTCCACGCCCGGGTCGAAAGGTATGCCCTGTTCGCGCAGGCTCTCCTTGGCGCGCGCGATCAGCACGAGCGTCTGGTCGATCTCCGATGCCGATACCAGCATAGGAATCAGGATGCGAATGTTGCCGTAATGCGACGCGCGCAGGATCGCGCGCAGCTGCGTCACAAACAGGCGCGGCTCGGCCAGGCAAAAGCGCACCGCGCGCAGGCCCAATGCAGGATTCGGCGCTACGCGGACGAGTCCATCGAGCCCTTCCTTGTGCTTGTCTGCGCCCAGATCGAAGGTGCGCACCGTGACCGGCTTGCCGTCCATTCCTGCCGCGACGCGGCGGTACGCCTCGAACTGCTCGTCCTCCGAGGGCAATCCTGTGCGATTGAGAAACAGGAATTCACTGCGGAACAGCCCTACACCCATCGCTCCGGCGGCAAGCGCGCGTTCGAGATCCTCGGGCAATTCGATGTTGGCCAGCAACTCGACCTGCTCGCCGTCGAGCGTCGTCGCCGGCGTCGTGATCAGGCGCTGCAGCTTTTTCTGCTCGAGCGCGAACTCGCCTTGCTTCAGCCGGTATTCGGCGAGCACCGAGCGGTCCGGATTGACGATGACGACGTTGCGCGCGCCATCGACGATGAGCAGCTCGTTTTCCTGGATCAGCGCGCGCGCGTTGTGCGCTGCGACGACGGCGGGCACGTTGAGACTGCGCGCGACGATCGCGGTATGCGACGTCACCCCGCCCAGGTCGGTCAGGAACGCCGCGAAGCGGTGATTCTTGAACTGGATGACGTCGGCTGGGGAGAGGTCGTGCGCCACCAGAATGGTGTGCTCCTCGGCGTTGAGCGGGCGCATCGGCCCCGGTTTGCCGGTCAGGACCTTGAGCACGCGTTCGGCGACTTGCACGACATCGGCCTTGCGCTCGCGCAGGTAGGGATCCTCGATCGCATCGAACTGCTCGACGAGCACCGCGGTCTGCTGGGCCAGCGCCCACTCGGCATTGCAGCGCTGCTCCGCGATGATCCGCTTCGAGGTCTCAGCCAACGTCGGGTCGGTCAGAATCATCCAATGGACGTCGAGAAACGCACCAAACTCCGCCGGCGCTTCGTCCGAGTCCATTTCGGCGCGCAGTGTCTCGAGCTCGAGCTGCACCGCGCGCATCGCCTGCGTCAGGCGCTCGATCTCAGCATCGATCTGCTCGGGGGCGACGGTGTAATGCGCCGCTTCGAGCGTCGCGTGCGAAACTAGCTGCGCGCGTCCGATGGCGATACCGTCGGACACTCCGATGCCGTGCAGGATGAAACTCACGGCGCCCCGCCCGGCAGATGCAGGGACCGCATCACGCGCCGCCGTGTTAGGCGTCTTCGCCGAAACGGTCGTTGATGAGCTGCATCATGGCGGTCATCGCCGCCGCTTCGTCCGGCCCTGCGGTTTCCAACCGGATCGTAGTGCCCATGCTCGCCGCGAGCATCATGACGGCGAGAATATTGCGAGCGTTGGCGCGACGGCCGTCGAACACCAACGACACGCGGCAACGAAAGCGTGACGAAAGCTTCACGATTTTTGCGCATGCGCGGGCGTGCAAGCCAAGACGATTCCTGATTCTGATTTCGCGTGTCTGCATGATCGAAAGAGGCGCTAGGCAAAAGAGGCAATGCCGCGGGAATCGCGGACACCTCCAAGTTGATCATCCGAATGTTGCAATGGTTCCATCGAATTACATAATCGATGTGAAACCGCACATCGCCGGGGCGATGCGCGGCGGACTTCGCATGTTCTGCCGTGCCTCACTGTCCCTCGCCGAAGTAATCGTTGACCAACGCGGTGATTGCGCTTATCGCGTCGTTTTCGTCCGGGCCCTCGACCTCGAGCGTCACGCGTGCCCCTTTTCCGGCCGCAAGCATCATGACACCCATAATGCTTTTCGCGTTGATCTTGCGACCGTTTCGCGAAAGCGTCACTTCGCTCTGGTACTTGGCGGCGAGCTGCGTGAGCTTGGCCGACGCGCGCGCATGCAGGCCCAGCTTGTTGACGATCTCAAGTTCTCGTTGCTGCATACACCGGGTCGACTTCCACGTGCAGCACGCCGTCGCAGCCGCCGCTGATCGCCTTCTTTATCATCGTGTCCATGCCCTTGGCGCGATAGGTAAATGCCCGCACCAGCATCGGCAGGTTGACCCCCGCGACCCCCTCAACATGTCCTGGGACGAGAAGCTTGGCCAGAAGGTTGCACGGCGTGGCGCCGTAGATATCCGAAAAAATCAGGACGCCGTCGCCGGTGTCGAGCGCCGCCACCCGTTCTCGGGCGCGCGGCAGCAGTGTGAGCGGATCGTCGGAGGCGTCGACCGCGAAGGCCTCGAACTGCGCAGGCCGGGCGCCCAGGACGTGCGTTACCGCACTGACCAGGCTCTCGCCCAGCCGGTCATGGGCGACGATCAGAATGCCGATCATGCGTTCCTCGTCTCCAGCCGCCGCGCGCGAGCTTGCGCACTCTCTCGGCGTCTCAACGCCACGGGCCGACTGCGACGGCAATGTTAGCACGCGCCGTGACGCCTTCGCGCCATTGCGCAGTGCATCAATCATGCCTAGCTCACGCTGCGCTCGAGCGCCTCGACGAAACGGGCGCCGACATCGTATCCCGACTGCTCGGTGATTTCGACGAAGCATGTCGGGCTGGTGACATTGATCTCGGTGAGGTAGTCGCCGATGACGTCGAGACCAACTACGAGCAGGCCTTCGGCCCATAACACCGGGCCGAGCGCACGTGCGATCTCGAGGTCGCGGGCACTCAGCGGCTGCGCGACGCCATGTCCGCCGGCCGCGAGGTTGCCGCGCGTTTCACCCGGCTTCGGGATGCGCGCCAGCGCATAAGGAACGGGCTCGCCGGCGATGAGCAGGATCCGCTTGTCGCCGGCAGCGATCTCGGGAATGAAGCGTTGCGCCATGACGCTGCGCGCGCCGTAGTGCGCAAGCGTCTCGATGATGACGTTGCGGTTGGGGTCATCGTGGCGCACCCGGAAGATCGACGCGCCGCCCATGCCGTCGAGCGGCTTGAGGATGACGTCGCGGTGCTTGTCGATGAACTCGCCGAGCAGCGCTGGGTCACGAGTGACCAGCGTCGGCGCGGTGAATTCGCGAAAGCGCGTGATCGCCATCTTCTCGTTGTGATCGCGGATCGCGCGCGGCCGGTTGTAAACGCGCGCGCCCGCCGCCTCCGCGCTTTCGAGAAGGTACGTCGAATAGACGTACTCAAGGTCGAACGGCGGATCCTTGCGCATCAGCACCGCGGAGAAGGATGCCAGCGTGCGCACTTGCGCTTCGTCGGCGGCGTACCACGCGTGATTGTCGCCGGTCACTCGGATCCGGCAGCCACGCGCAAAGGTCTGGCCATGGTCCCAGTAGATCGCGGACTGGTCGATCGCGAACAGCGAGTGAGCACGCGCCTGCGCTGCGCGCATCATGGCGATGCTCGAATCCTTGTACGCCTTGAGCGTGTGCAGCGGATCGACGACGAATGCGAATTCCATGGCGGGCGCGCGAAAAACGGACGCCCATGCTACCGCAAAGCGCCGCGGTCAGTACGCTCCGGCGGGCTGCTCCCGGGCGAGCGCGCTCACGCGCACCACGCGTCCGGGATGGGGCGCCGCGTAGCCGGCGAGCGTGCTGACCACCTTCGCGAAGTGGTCGCCGCGCAGCAGCGCCAGCAGCGCCGACAACCGCATGGTGTGGACGTCGGCGGCACGCACGGCGAGGAAGTAGCGCTCGTGCACGAGCGGCACGAACGACAGGCCGCGTTCGGCCGCCGCCGCGCGCAAGCCGAATCCGACGTCGGCGGCGCCCGAAGCCACGGTCGCCGCGACGGCGGGGTGCGTGAACTCCTCGTGCGAGTAGCCGCGCACGGTGCGTGGATCTAGGTGCGCGTCGGCAACCATACGCTCGATCAGCAGTCGCGTTCCCGAGCCGATCTGGCGGTTGACGAAGCGCAGCTTCTTAGCTGCGATGTCGCGAAACGCACGCACGCGCGACGGGTTGCCGCGCGGAAGGATGAGTCCCTGCTCGCGCAGCACGACATCGACCAATCGATCGCGCCTCGGGTCGAGCCATCGGCGAAACGGCGCAAGATCGCTCGGTCTTGCCCCCGCGGGAACGTGAAAGCCCGCGATGTCCGCGCGGCGCTCGGCGAACTGCATGAGCGCGTTCAGGCTGCCCATGAACGACAGGTCGAACGCCGGGGCGCGCTCTCCCGGAGCGAGGTCGCGCAACGAAGCGAGCGCGAGATCGTGGCTGGCGGCCATCAGGAGCGGCGTGTCTGCAATGCGCGAAGGCACCTGTGGCGGCCCGACGTCGATGTGCAGCGAAGCTAGCGCGCGCACCAGCCTGCGCTGCGCGGCGTGATTCGCCTCGAGCAGGCGCGTCCCTGCGTCGTCGAGGCGTGCGCCGCGTCCGCGCTCGAATACAACCAGCGGAGCGCCGAACTTGCGGCCGTATTCGCGCAACAATCCCCAACCCGCGCGATACGACATGTCGCGCGCGTCGACCGCCGCCGCCAGCGATCCGGTGGCGCCTATGGCCTCGAGCAGTGGCATCAGCCGTGGATCGAGCGCGGGACTGACACCGCTTTCGAGCGTCCAGGTAAGCGCCGGAACAAGTTTCATTATGTATGGGTATGCATATTTGGCGTGGGCGGTCTATCGGCTATCGTGACGCTTTTGCGATTGGACCACTGCTATTATATGCAAAAAATTGCCAATCTACCGCGCCCGGCCGGGCCGAGGCGCCCATGAACGACCTGGGCACCGCGGCCTCGCAGGCCTGGACGCTGATCAGCGTCGGCGACCCGACGCTGCAGGACATCGTCCTGCTCAGTCTGCGCGTGAGCCTGGTCGCGGTGGCGATCGCGTGCGTGATCGGACTGCCATTCGGCGCTTTGCTTGCGGTCGCCCGGTTTCCGGGACGACGCGGCGCCATCGTCTTGCTCAACGCGCTGATGGGTCTTCCTCCGGTCGTTGTCGGGCTCGCCGTCTATCTGATGCTCTCGCGCGCAGGGCCGCTGGGATCGCTTGGCCTCCTGTTCACCCCGACCGCGATGGTGATCGCGCAGGCGATCCTCATCACGCCGATCATCGCCGGTCTCGCGCGTCAGGTTATCGAGGACGCCTGGGGCGAATACCGCGAGCAGCTACGTTCGCTCGGCGAAACGCGTTTCGGCGCAGCGATGACCTTGCTCTGGGACGTGCGCTTCTCGCTGGTTACGCTGATCCTGGCCGGGTTCGGCCGCGCTGCCGCCGAGGTCGGTGCGGTCATGATCGTGGGCGGCAACATCGCCGGGGTGACCCGCGTCATGACGACCACGATTGCACTTGAAACAAGCAAGGGCGACCTGCCCCTGGCGCTGGGTCTTGGGCTGGTGCTGCTCGCGATCGTGCTCGGCCTCAATGCCGCTGCGTACGTGGTCAACGAGACCGCGCAACGGCATTTCGGATGACGCCGCCCGAATCGATGCGCGCGCCGGTCACCCTGTTGCCACTCCAGCTCGAGGAGGTCGTCTTCGCGGTCGGCGGTCGCCGAATTATCGACGGCCTATCGATGACCTTGGCCGCGGGAACACGTTCGATCATCGTCGGGCCCAACGGCGCCGGCAAAAGCGTGCTCCTGCGCCTTTGCCATGGATTGCTGCGCCCCACGGCGGGGCGCGTGCGCTGGAGCACACCCGAAATCGCCGGCGCGCCGCGACGTCAGGCGATGGTGTTCCAGCGCGCCGTCATGCTGCGTCGGTCGGCGATCGCGAACGTGCACTACGCGCTCAAGGTGGCGGGTGTCCCCATCGAGCTGCGCGAGCTACGCGCGCTCGAAGCATTGCATACGGTAGGACTCGAGATACATGCGACCCGGCCAGCGCGCGTGCTCTCTGGCGGCGAACAGCAACGTCTGGCGCTCGCGCGCGCGTGGGCGCTCGAGCCGGAAGTACTTTTCCTCGACGAACCGACCGCCAACCTCGATCCCGGCGCGACGCATGAAATCGAACGCGTCATCGCGGCGATGCACGCAGCGGGCACCAAGATCATTATGGTCACGCACAACCTCGGGCAAGCACGCCGCCTGGGCGACGAAATCCTGTTCCTGCACCAGGGTCGGCTGGCCGAGCGCAGTCCGGTCGAGCGCTTTTTCAAGGCACCGCAATCGCGCGAAGCGGCTCAATTCCTCGACGGAGAATTGCCGTGGTGATCACCCGCCGCAACGCACTCGCCGCGCTGCTTTGCGTCGTCGCGCTCGCTTCCAGTGCGCAGGAACGATTCATCACTGTTGCGTCCACCACGTCGACCGAGCAGTCGGGTCTGTTCGGGTATCTGCTGCCGATCTACGAGCAGCAGACGGGAGTGAAGGTCCGCGTCGTGGCGCTGGGCACCGGGCAGGCACTCGACGTCGGCCGGCGCGGCGATGCCGACGTCGTGTTCGTCCACGCCCGCGCCGAAGAGGAAAAGTTCCTGGCCGAGGGCCAAGGCGTGAAGCGGTATCCGGTGATGTACAACGACTTCGTGCTCATCGGTCCGAAATCCGATCCTGCCAAAATCGCCGGAAGCAAGGACATCCTCGATGCGCTCAGGAAAATCGAGACGACGAAATCGCCGTTCGTCTCACGTGGCGATCGCAGCGGCACGCACATGGCCGAGCTCGATTTGTGGAAGGCTTCCGGCATCGACATCGACAAGAGCAAGGGTTCTTGGTATCGCGACACCGGGCAGGGCATGGGTCCGGCGCTTAACACCGCCGCGTCGATGGACGCCTATGTGCTCGCCGACCGCGGGACATGGCTTTCCTTCAAGAACCGCGGGGATCTGGTGATTCTGGTCGAGGGCGACAAGCGCCTGTTCAACCAGTACGGCGTGATACTCGTCAATCCCGAGAAACACCCGACCGTCAAAAACGAGCTCGGCCAGCAGTTCATCGATTGGCTGGTGTCGCCCGCGGGCCAGAAAGCGATCGCAGAGTACAAGATCGGCGGCGAGCAGCTGTTCTATCCGAACGCATCGGACCCCAACGCGTGATCGCCGGCACGGCGCTGCTCGTGGCGCTCGGATTCCGCTGACGATGCCCTGATCCGCCGGCTATTCGGCGATCACGCGCACCTCGAGCGAGCGCAGCCACTTCACGTGCCGCGGGCCCGGGCGCGTGTCCTTGAGCGATACCAGCCCCAGCGGGCGCTCGTCCTCCGTGAGGGCGGCGCCGTCACGCTGATACACGATCAGCACGCCTTCTCCGATCGGGGAAAGATAGAGCTCCGCCCACGAGAACACGACCCGATAGCCGTCGCTGGCGGTGGCGATGACGACACTTCGACGCAGGTCGAAGCGGTTGCGCTCAACCAGCTTGGCTCGATCGAGCACGTCGCGAAGCAGGCATCCGGTGTAGCGGCGTCCGACTTCCTGGCTCGCTGTCGCGGCGGCAGAATCGCGCACGACGCGCACGTCATCCACCGCGTGCACGGGAAAGCGCTTCAGTTCATCGATCGACAGGACAAGCTCGCGCTCGACGCTGCCTTTGACCGTCAGCGTCGCAGCGTCGTGTGCGGATTGCGCGAGCGCTGCGCCGCAGAACAACGCGAACAGCGCGAAAACGGCGAATCGCGACGGGAGGCTCACGTCTTGCTCAGTCCACTGCAACGACGACGCTGCTCCCCTTGATCAGCGCGTAACTGCGCTTACCTAGCGCGAGCCCGAGCGACTCTGCCGAGCGCGTACTGATGATGGCGACGACCTGAATTCCAGGTGCGATCTCCATGACCACTTCGGTGCTGACGGGTCCCTTGGTTAGTTCCTTGATTACTCCCGCGAACTGATTGCGTGCGCTCGTTTTCATGATTACCCCTGCTCACCGCGACACATGTCGCCCGCTCGAAGCATGTGGTGGCACTGGGTGAGCGTCAATATGCACGCAAATGACGAATCGCCCATCCGCGCTGAATTGCCCGGCGCTATATACAGCGGTATATTGCCCTCGTGGTCCGGTGTCGGACTGCGCAAGGAGTC
>DASXBS010000022.1:0-10182 GCA_036491555.1 Casimicrobiaceae bacterium | reverse complement strand
GTCGCGCCGGCGCAGACGCTGTCGGACAAGGAATACCAGCTGATGCGAAACGCCTCGATCGCGATCCTGCGCGAGATCGGCGTCGAGACGGGCGGCTCGAACGTGCAGTTCGCGATCAATCCTGACGACGGCCGCATGATCGTGATCGAGATGAACCCGCGCGTGTCGCGCTCGTCCGCGCTCGCATCGAAGGCGACGGGCTTTCCCATCGCCAAGGTCGCCGCCAAGCTCGCGGTCGGCTATACGCTCGACGAGCTCAGGAACGACATCACCGGCGGCCAGACTCCGGCATCCTTCGAGCCTACCATCGACTACGTCGTCACCAAGGTGCCGCGCTTCGCATTCGAGAAATTCAAGCAGGCCGACGACCGTCTCACCACGCAGATGAAATCGGTGGGCGAGGTGATGGCCATCGGCCGCACCTTCCAGGAGTCGCTGCAAAAGGCGCTGCGCGGCCTCGAGACTGGTGTCGACGGCTTCAACCTGAAGACGGTCGACCCGGACACCATCGCCGACGAGCTCGCGTATCCGCGCGCGGAGCGGCTGTGGTATGTCGCGGACGCGCTGGCGATCGGCATGCCCGTCGAGGAGGTCTACACGCATACCAAGATCGATCGCTGGTTCCTGACCCAGATCAAGGAGATCGTCGACACTGAGCTCGACGTCGAGAAGCGCAAGCTCGCCGATTTCTCGCGCGATGAGCTGCGCTCGCTCAAGCGCATGGGATTTTCCGATCGTCGGCTCGCGCATCTGTGGCAGACGAACGAGAACGAGGTTCGTACCCGCCGCCATACCCTGGGGATCCGTCCGGTCTACAAGCGCGTAGACACCTGCGCCGCCGAGTTCGCGACGCGCACCGCCTACATGTACTCGACCTACGAAGACGAGTGCGAGGCCGCGCCCACCGATCGCAGGAAGGTGATCGTGCTCGGCGGCGGACCCAACCGCATCGGCCAGGGCATCGAGTTCGACTATTGCTGCGTGCATGCGGCGCTGGCGCTGCGCGAGGACGGCTACGAAACGATCATGGTCAACTGCAATCCGGAGACTGTCTCCACCGACTACGACACCTCCGACCGCCTGTACTTCGAGCCGCTCACCCTCGAGGACGTGCTCGAGATCGTGCACGTCGAGAAGCCGCTCGGCGTGATCGTGCAGTATGGCGGCCAGACGCCGCTCAAGCTGGCGCGCGACCTCGAGGCCAACGGCGTGCCCATCATCGGCACCACGCCCGACATGATCGACATGGCGGAAGACCGCGAGCGCTTCCAGCAGATGCTGCACCGGCTGGGGTTGCTGCAGCCGCCCAACCGTACGGCGCGCACCGAGGCCGAGGCAATGGCCGCCGCTGAGCAGATCGGCTATCCGCTGGTGGTGCGCCCGTCGTATGTGCTGGGCGGTCGCGCCATGGAAATCGTGCACGAGCCGCGCGACCTCGAACGCTACATGCGCGAGGCGGTCAAGGTGTCCAACGATTCGCCGGTGCTGCTCGACCGTTTTCTCAACGATGCGATCGAGGTCGACGTCGATGCGCTGGTCGATGCCAATCCCGCCGGCAAGGACGTTGTGATCGGAGGGATCATGGAGCACATCGAGCAGGCGGGGGTTCATTCGGGCGATTCGGCGTGCTCGCTTCCGCCATTCTCGCTGTCGGCGCAATTGCAGGACGAGCTTCGCCGGCAGACGGTCGCGATGGCGCACGGCCTCAACGTCGTCGGCCTGATGAACGTTCAGTTCGCGATTCAGTTTCCGCCGGACAACGGCGGCCATGGCGTGGTGTACGTGCTCGAGGTCAACCCGCGCGCCTCGCGCACCGTTCCCTATGTCTCGAAGGCGACCGGGCGCCCGCTGGCCAAGATCGCCGCCCGATGCATGGTCGGGCAGACGCTCGCAAGCCAATCGATTTCGGGTGAAATCGTGCCGCCGTACTTCTCGGTGAAGGAAGCGGTGTTTCCGTTCATCAAGTTTCCTGGCGTCGACACCATCCTCGGCCCGGAAATGAAGTCCACCGGCGAGGTCATGGGGGTGGGCGACTCCTTTGCCGAGGCGTTCCTCAAGTCGCAGCTCGCCGCAGGTGTCCGCCTGCCGCGCGCCGGCAAGGTGTTCGTCAGCGTGAAGAACCCCGACAAGGCAAAGTTGATCGAAGTCGCGCGCACGCTGCACGCGCTGGGGTTCACGCTGGTGGCCACGCGCGGCACCGCAGCGGCGCTGGCGGCGGCCAACCTTCCGGTGACCGCTGTCAACAAGGTTGCCGAGGGCCGGCCGCACATCGTAGACATGCTGCTCAACGACGAGATCGCGCTGGTGATCAACACGGTCGAGGAAAAGCGCAGCGCGATCCAGGATAGCTACGCGATCCGGCGCGCCGCGCTCAACGACCAGATTCCCACGTACACGACCATCGCCGGCGCACGCGCGGCCGCCACCGGCATGCAGGGCATGCGGGAGCTCGTTCCATACTCCACGCAGGCGCTGCTAAAAAGGCTGCACTGAGGGCTGGCTCTACGGAGAGCCGCGCTCGGTGGGCCTCCGAGCGGCTGCATTGCAGCGCTGTTTGCGCTAACATGACCGGGCGAGCCATGACCGGGTGCGTCTGCCCGGTTTTTTCTTTGGTCTGGACTTATGAGCCCTTCCCGAATTCCACTGACCGTCGCCGGCGCTGAAAAGCTCAAGGCCGAGCTGCATCGCCTGAAGACGATCGACCGCCCCGCAGTCATCGCGGCCATCTCCGAGGCGCGCTCGCACGGTGACCTGTCCGAGAACGCCGAGTACGAAGCCGCCAAGGAGCGCCAGGGCTTCGTCGAGGGTCGGATCTCGCGTCTGGAGGCCAATCTGGCGCTGGCGCAGATCGTCGACCCAAAGGCGGTGGACGCTGACGGCCGCATCGTGTTCGGCGCCACCGTCGATCTCGAGGACATGGCCAGCGGCACGGCGGTGTGCTACCAGATCGTGGGCGATGACGAGGCCGACATCAGAGACAACAAGATCTCGATCGAGTCGCCCATCGCGCGCGCGCTGATCGGCAAGAGCGTTGGCGACATCGCGCAGGTGCAGGCGCCGGCGGGCGTGCGCGAATACGAGGTGCTGGGCGTTCGCTACATCTGATCCGCGGCTGCGGATCGCCCTGCCGCGCTAAATGCCCTTGCGGCGGCGTCGCGCCTGTTCACTCGGCGTGCGTCCGATGCTGGCCGGCGCGCGTGGCGTCTTTCCGCGCGTGGTGCGCGCCAGCGGGCTCCTGGGGCGGCGCGCTTGCGGTGTGGACTTCGCCATCGATGCCCCCTTCGCCTGCGGGGCGGCGCCGACGCGACGTCGGCCCGCGGAAGGCTTGGATCTCGCGTCGCGTTCTCCCTGCTCGTCGGTTGGCGACTGCTCGGGTGCCGGGCGCCAGATTACGAACAGCTTGCCGATATGCTGCACCGAAGCCGCGTCGAGCTCCGTGCAAATGCGCTGCAGCAGCGCGTCACGCTCGTCGCGCTGGTCGCTGAACACGCGCACCTTGATGAGCTGGTGCGCGCGCAGGTTGATGTCGATCTCGCGCAGCACCTTGTCGCTCAGCCCGTGCTGGCCGACGATCACGACGGGGTGCAGATGGTGCGCCTTGGCGCGCAGTTCGCGGCGCTGAGCCGGGGTCAATGCAAGCATGCGCGCATTCTACCCGTCCGGCCTGGCGTGCGCCGCGATCGTCTTGTGCATGCGCACCGCGGGCATCGTCAAGCCGTTGGGCAAGGTGATGTCGAAGGATTCGGTTGCGCGGAACCCGCCGCAGCGGTAAAGCGGTACGCCGGCGAGTGTCGCGACCAGCTCCAGCTCGGTGAATCCGGCCTTCGCGGCTGCCCGCTCGCAGGCGTCGAGGATCGCCGTGCCGATGCCGCGCCGCGCGCACTCGGGATGGACGAAAAACGCACGGATGCGAGCAGCGTCGCGAGCTGGGTCGAGCAGCGCGTCCTGCGTCGCATCGCGACCCGCGTCGCCGCCGAACAGCGTCTTGCGCCGGCTCCATCCGCCGCAACCGGACAGCGTCGCGCCGGAATGCGCGACAAAGTAAGTGCGGTCGGCGATCAGCTGCCGGTCGACCGCGAAGACGGTACCGAGAGCGCCTGCTATCTGCTCGCGCGAGTAGTACGGCGCCTGTAGTGCGCGCGTCGACAGTGCGATGAGATCTTCGAGCGCGCCCACATCGTCGGGTGCGGCCAGTCGCAGCGCAAATGGTGACTCGATGCTCATGCGCGGCGACCCCACTGGGCCGTTCAGGCGTCCGCGTAGTTGGACACTTCGATGAGATTGCCGTCGGGATCACGAAAGTAGAACGAGCTGATGGGCCCGGTCGCGCCGGTCCGCTCCACCGGGCCCTTGATCACCGCGATGCCATGCGCCCTGACCTCGACGAGGGCATCGGTGAGCGGCGTCGTCGTGATGAGGCACACATCGGCCGAGCCCGGCGTCGGACGATCGGCGTGCGGTACGTATTCCGCGCCACTGCGATGGAGATTGATCTTCTGGCGTCCGAACACGAGCGCCTTGCGACCGTTCCCGAACTCGACCACCTGCATGCCCAGCACTCGGCTGTAGAACGCACAGCTCGCGTCGATGTCGGCCACGGTGAGCACGAAGTGATCGAGCCGGTCGATGCGCATGATTGACTGCTGGGGCGCCGCGGCGCTTCAGACCCGGCCGACGTCGATTGCGGGCCGAACGCGAACCGAAGGGGCCGATCTCACCGATATTTTTCCGAGCATTTGACGATCTGCACGTTGGTCGGAAACTCCAGGCAGACGCGCGCATCCGCCTTCAGCCATCGACCCTTGTGCGGTGCGCCCCCCTGGCTGTCGTCCGGCGCCGCGGCAGCCGGCGCGACGACCGCTTGCGCGGTACCGGGTGCCGGCGATTGCGCCGCGGCGATGCTAGGCATCGCAAGCGCTGCCGCGCAGATTCCGATCAGGACGTTCTGACTTTGCATGGCCGTTCCCCTTTCACACGGTTCCCGCACTGCCGCGCCACGACGCGATCCCCGGCCGCATAGCCGCGGGTTGCGACAGTCTAGCCCTGCACGCCGGTCGCCGCCACCCAGGGTGCTCGCGCCTTTTTTAGATCGCCCCGTGCGCCGGATGCAGCGTCAGGACCATATGCGCCTTGGCATGATAGACACCGCCGACGCGGATGGCATTTTCCTCGATGCCGAAAGTGCGGAAGCCTGCGGCTGCATAGAATCCGTAGGTTCGCTCGTTGGTCGTGGTGACCGTGAGGTTGACGAGCTCGAGATCGGGGATGCTGCGCGCACGCTCGACGCACGCGGCCAACAGGTTGCGTCCGACCCCGCGTCCCGCGGCCTCGGGTGCGACGAACATGCCGAACAACAGCGCCTTGTGTCGCTGCTTGATGCGATCCTCGACCGCCAGCCCGACACTCCCGATCAGCGTCTCGCCAGCGAATGCGCCGAGCACGAAATTGTGCGGGGACTGGGGCGGGGCGCTCAGGCGCGCTTCAGTCCAGGACATGGGCTTGACCGAGTCCTCTTCGAAGCTCGACGTGAAGGCCTCGGGACACTCGCGCAGCATGCGCAGGCGCAGCGCACAGTACGCCGGCGCGTCGGCGCGCGACAGCGAGCGAATCTTGATCATGCGCGCAGCGAACTGCCGAACACGACGTTGGCCAAGGCGACGATCAGGCGAGCGCGCTCCACAGCAGCGTGATCCCCGCGATGAGCAGGAGCGCATCCATCATCAGACGGAACTGCGATGGTTCGAGCTTGAGAACGAAACGCTTGGCGAGCAGCGAGCCTGCCATGAGTGAGCCCCCGATCACCACGCCGTTGGCGATGGCTTCGATCGGAAGTGCGCCGAAGGTGCGAAACACCGCTGCCTTCGCGACATAAACCGCGAGCGAACCGGCGGCTTCGCTGGCGACGAAGGCCCCCTTGACCAAGCCGTAGGCGAGAAAGATCGGGGCGGTGATCGGGCCGGTGGTGGCGACGATACCGGTCAGAAACCCGACGAATACGCCGATGATCGCCAGCTGCCCGTGCGTGATTCTGCGATGATGCGAGCCGAGCCAGCGCCGCACCGGAATCATCGCCAGGAAAAACACCGCGAGTGCCGCTTCGATCAGCTTCGGCGGCAGCACCAGCAGCGTTCGTGCGCCCACGGCAGCGGCGGGTGCCGCCGTGATCGAATACGCTGCGACAGCGCGCCAGTCGACCTCCCGCCACCACACCAGAATGCGCGACGCGTTGCCGATGATGGCGGCGATCGCCATGATCGGAACTGCCTGCAGGGGCCCGAAGACGAGGACGAGCACCGGCATCAGCATGATCGACGAGCCGAATCCGACGATTCCGCTGATCGTTCCTGCAATGAGTCCGACCGCCAGAACGAGCAGCATGTCCATGCGAGAAGTTATTTCCGAGAGTCGCCGCGAGCGTACTGACGTTCGCGCGGCGCTGGTGCGCACCGGGCATGTGTCTAGCTCAAGCGGATCCGCAGCTGCCGTTGCGCACGCACCCCTGCAGCAACGGCCAGACCACCGCGCACAGCGTCAGCACTCCGAAAATCGCCGCGCCCGCACGACGCCGCAGACGCGCATCGGCGCGCGGCGCGCAGCGCGCGCCGAGCATCGACGCGAGCGGGAAGATGAACAGCACGATCGCGCATTCCAGCGGCAGCACCCACCACGTGAAGAACGACCACCAGGGCACGGTCAGCGACGCGAATGCGAGCTCCAGCACGCAGGCGCCGAGCGCGACGCACACGGCAGACGCCGCGACGGGGCGTGGGCGCAGCAATCCGTAGGCGAGCCCGAGCGGGAGCGAAGGCAGCATCGCGCCAACCACGGCCACCGCGGCGATCGACTTGAGCCCCGTCATGTGCAGCACCTGCGTTACGACGTCGACGGCGATGAATACGCGAGTGACCCAGACGCAGGCGAACAGCGCCAGCACCGGCAACCCGAACAGCAGCAAGCGGCTCGCGGTCGCGGGACCGGCCGGCGCCTGCGGCGGGCGCGGGTCAGGGCGCGTCGCGGTGGACATGTCGGGATGCCAGCGAAGCGCACAGCGCTGCGAACACGCTCAGACCGAAGATCATGTACACATGCTTGGCGTATTGCGCGAAGTGCGTGGCGATGTACTCCAGCGCGGTAAAACCGGACAGGACCACGGTGTGCTCGCGAAGCCAGGCAACCTGCGCGCCCGAAGTGAGCGAAGTCCAGCCGTCGGGATAAGACGTGTCCGCCGGGACGATCGCGAACTCCGTGAAGACGAGCATCCACGCCGCGCCAGCGATGAGACCCACAGCCACTCCGATCAAGATCGCCCCGCCGACACCACGCAGCGTTCGCAGCTCGGCAGCCTCGCTCATGGCGTACTGCGCGAACCGTGGTCGAAAGGAGAGCAGAAGGTCATCGATGGAGTGTTTGCGGCAGGCGGGTACCGGGTTTGCGCCGGGGCCATTGTGCCACACGCCGCCCAGGCTGCGGACACTACTCGTCGAGCTTGCGCAGCTCGGACTCGCACCAGGTGCGTTCGCTTTCGGGAACGCGCTCGAACAGCGCGAGTGCTTCGGCGCGCGAGATTTCGTAGCCATCGGCATCGCCGACAGCGCGTCGCGCCTGCGCCAGCGCGGCGCGCGCGAAGAACAGTTCGAACGCCGGCGCATCGTTGGCGATGCATACATCGACGCAACGCTGCGCGCTGCGGACCGCGGCAGGCGCGTCGCCGG
The DNA here is from genome assembly GCA_036491555.1 of Casimicrobiaceae bacterium. GTDB lineage: Bacteria > Pseudomonadota > Gammaproteobacteria > Burkholderiales > Casimicrobiaceae > PALSA-1003. The sequence goes on along the minus strand of DASXBS010000022.1, from coordinate 2,470 downwards.
CCTGCAATAGGCTCTGCGTGAGGCGGTATTCGGCGCGCTCCTCCTCGAGCCACGTTCCGGCCTGCTTCCAGTAGGTAAGCGCTGCTTCCGCGGCTCTCACCATTCCGCGCGACTCGACATCGTCGCGTTCGGGCTTCTCCTCGAGCGCTGCGGCAAGGTTGTTGCCGCCGACGGCAAGCGCGCGAATCGCCGGCGATTGCGCGGGAAGGCCTGCCTCGGCGAGGTCGAGCGCCTGATCGTAGGCGCCGAGCGCGCCGCGAAAATCGTTGCGCCCCGCAAGTGCCGACGCCGCAGTCGCGAGCGCCGATACGCGATCGTCCGCCGGCAGAGCGGCGAGCGCGTCGGTAGCGCCTCCGGCGTAGCGCAGCGCCGCTGCCGAGCGCGTCAGGGCCGCAGCCGCGCTTGCGTCCCCCGCGGTGGCAGGCAGCCCGCGCAGCACGCCGAGCATGTCGACGCCTCGCTCCCACTGGCCCAGATGCTCGCCGAACACGTGCGTCACCAGCCTCGCGTAGGGTGCGACCTGGGCGGAGCTTTCGATCAAATGAATCGACGCAGAGAGCCGCTCGGCCACCGCCTGCGGCGCATCGGCATGCTCGTTCCAGGCGCGTTCGATGAATGCTTCGAAGTCGGAAGAAGATTGGGTCATGGGTCGAATCTCCACTGCGCTATTTTCAGCGCAGCGCCTGTGCGAGGCAAGTCGGCGCAGCCTACCGCCGCTCCGGCGCGATGCCTCGGATCGGGGCCGCAAACTGGGCGTGCGCCTGCGCATCGACGCCACGATGACGTTCCATGGTGCTCGCCGGATCGTGACCGAGGTAATTGTCGCCCTTCCAGCGGCTTGACGGACGCACCGGGCGGGGAACGAATCCACCGCCACAGTTCGGGCATACATTGCCGAGAACGTTGTCGACACACTGGGCGCAGAATGTGCATTCGTAGCTGCAAATGCGCGCGTCGGTCGCGTGCGGCGGCAACGCCTTGTTGCAATGCTCGCAGGTAGGCCTCAGCTCGAGCATCTCTTCCTAGCGCGCCAGCAATTGCCAGGCGAAGATCACCTGCGCGGCGAAACCGCCGACAAATGCGAGCGTACGCACCCAAGGGAGGGCCAAGGTGTAGGCCAGGACATGTGCAACGCGCGACCAGAAATACAAGGCTGCGGCGAATGCCGTCGATGCATTGGTCACGCCCGCGGCGTTGGCGACCAGGACCAGCACCGCGAACACGACCAGGTTCTCGACCGCATTGGCGTGCGCGGATTGCATGCGCCGAGCCCACGGCGACTGAGGCTTCGGCTGGTCGGGATAACCTACCGTATCGATGATGCCTCGCACCGCCATCCGGTCCAGCACGTACGGCACCCACATCAGTGCGGTCAGTACTGTCACCCATACCAGATACATCAACTCGGTTTTCATGTGACTCCCCTTTTGGATGCCGATATGGCTGCGCTTTGCCCGTTGAGGATAGCCCGATCACGCGTGAAGCGCGACTACCCCGTCGGGGCGATTTCCTCCTCGCCGTTCTCGGGGCCGTAGAATATTACCCAGACGCCGAAATCGGCGGAGAACTCCTCGAAGCGATGCGTGACGCCGGCGGCCGCGAACAGCAGATCGCCCGGCGCAAAGGCGCGTCGCGAGCTACCGTCGAAAAACAGACCGCGGCCCTGCGCAACCACGTAAATCTCGTCGCGTGTGTGCGGTGTCTGGGCGTCGGTGCCGAGCGGCGCGTAATACTTGACCAGCAGCGACCCGTGCGCAAACAGCGGTATCGACCTCAGCGTGCTGCCGGCAAGCCGCCCGACCGCTTCGGCGACCGAGATATGGCTGGTGTCGCCACGTGCGATGGTCTCGTTCATGGACAGTCCCCCGGAAGATCGTTTCGCTCAGGCATCGATGATGAACGGCGCGATCAGCAGCAGCGCGCCGATCACGCACAGCCACAACCAGCTGTCGATGAAAAAAGAGTATGCGCACAGCGCGACGCCCGACAGCAGCGCGACGAACTTCGTCTGGCGCTTTCCGTAGGTGATGTAGGCGAGCCCTAGCGCGCTGGTGATGATGCCCACGATGAGGCTGGTTGCGGAGAAGCTTTCCATGGGAAGGATGAGCCCGCTAATGTGGGACCACGCTCAGTAAGTTGGCGTCTCGGAAAATCACCCAGCGGCCGTCTTCCTTGCGCAGAACCGACAGGACATTACCCGCGCGTTCGATCGGCGCCTTCCCGGCTCCGGGCGTGATGGTCACGGACAGCTTGTTCCAGCAATATGCCCAGTCGCCGAACACCCGAATTTCCTGGACATCGCTGGCCGCTTCGATGCGGGCCCCTTCGAGTCCCTTCTGTGCCGCCGCGAACGCCGCCTTGCCGCGCATCGGCGCCGATCCGACAACCAGGAACACGACGTCGTCGGCCATGAGGCTCAGCACACGTCCGCTATCGCCGCGAGCGGACGCGATCATCCAGGTGTCGATCA
>DASXBS010000021.1:0-7413 GCA_036491555.1 Casimicrobiaceae bacterium | reverse complement strand
CTGGGCAATCTGCATCGCGATCATCTGGAAAGCGTCGTCGTTCATGGCGCTGATGCTGCTCGCCGGACTGCAGGCCATCCCGCGCTCACTCTACGAAGCGGCTGAGGTCGACGGGGCGAACACCTGGCAGCAGTTCGTCGAGATCACGCTGCCGATGCTTCGCCCGGCGATATTCGTCGCGCTCATTTTCCGCACTATCACCGCAGTGCAGACCTTCGACATTCCCTATGCGATGACCGGTGGCGGTCCGGGCGACGCCACCGAGACGCTGGCGATGTACATCCACAAGACCACGCTCGACTTCCTCGACTTCGGCTACGGATCGGCACTTGCGGCGCTGATGTTCGTGATCAGCATGGTTGCGACCTCGGGCTATCTGCGCTACACGCGGCGTAGCGCGGCGCGGAGCGACGAGTGAATTTCACGCGCAAGACCGTTGTCTGGTTCTCGGCGCTGGTCGTGATGGTGAATGGCTTTTTTCCCGCGGTGTGGATCCTGCTCACCTCGCTCAAGACAGAGACCGAGCTGCTGCAGGTGCCGATCACGTACCTGCCGCTGGCGCCGACGCTGGACAACTACGTGCTCGCCTTCACCGCGCAACCGATCCTGCGCTTCATGTGGAACAGCGTCGTGGTGGCGGCAGTGTCGACCGCGCTCTGCGTGTTCGTCTCCGCGCTGGCGGCGTACGCGCTGACGCGGCTTCGCATGCCGCATCGCAATCTCATCATGTCGCTGCTGCTGGCGGTGGCGATGTTCCCGCTGATCTCGCTGATGGTGCCGCTGTTCAAGCTGATGCGCGAACTCGGGCTGCTCAACACCTACCCGGCGCTGATCCTGCCTTACACGGTGCTGTCGATGCCGATCTGCACGCTGGTGATGGCGAGTTTTTTCCAGGACATTCCTCCCGACCTCGAGGCGGCGGCCATGATCGACGGCTGTTCGCGCGTTGGTGCGCTGTTCAAGGTCGTGGTTCCTCTCTCGGCACCCGGGGTATTCACCGCGGCGATCCTTTCCTTCGTCAACGCGTGGGACGAGTTCCTGCTGGCGCTGACCATGATGAACCGCGTCAGCATGCGCACGCTGTCGGTGGGCATCACGCTCTACCAGGGCGAGTTCGCATTTCCCTGGCCGCTCATATCGGCGGCGCTGATCGTCGCCATCGTTCCGATCTGCATCCTGATCGCGATTTTCCAGGAACGGGTGGTGGGCGGCCTCACTGCGGGTGGCGTGAAGGGTTGAGGTTCGAATATCGGGTGCTGTGGCGCTCAATTCCCACCGGTGGTGGGTCTTTCTCCTGCCGACGAATCGTTTGCAGGTGTGGATGGCCGGTTAAGCTGAAATACGGGACCACCGACGTAGCTAAAGTAGACCTTGCGCTGACTGTGCGCGATCAGCACCCGATGTGAGCGCAAGAAATCGGCGCCCAGCAGCATTGAATACGACACCTGAATCTTGTGCGCAAGGTTGCTGCCGGTGGTGCGGTACCTGGCATCCTTGTACATGTCGCTGAAGCGGATCTGAGTGTCCCGTATCATCTCGTCGCCGATCGCGAAGCTCAGAAACGGGCCGATCCAGACATCGACGGCGTTCGTGCCCAAGCCTGTGCCTCGGCGTCCGACGACGACGCCGGGGGTATCGGGCGTGACGCCAACGCGCTCGGCATCGGACTTGTCCAGCATCGAGAGGCCCGCGCCCGAATCCAGGAGTGCCTTCAGCGGCTCGCCATTGATCCTTACCGTCAGGATGACTTGGGGCTGATTCACGTCGAGCGACTCGAACGCCACTTCGCTCGCGCCGGTGCGCTCCCAATACGCCAGGGACGCGCGGTCGCAATCCTGGGGCTGGAATAGCCGGACCGCATTGTGCGCGAGATCGAATTCGACATCGAAGCGCTGAAAAAAATCTTCGCCGAGGAGCACGCCGACGTCGTCGCCGGGATCGTGTTCGCCGGCGACCAGTATCCGCAACTGCTTTTGCGCGGCTTGGCCCACTCTGAATTCGTCGACCAAGGCAAGGTCGACCTTGGTTTCGCCCCCGATGCCGAACAGGCGGTCATTCGTCGAGCCCGATAGGGGCACGCCCAAGCGCACCGCTGCCGCGCGGAAAATCACCGTTCTCGATGCACCGGTGTCCAGCAAGACGCCGACCTTCTGTCCATTGATGGCACCTTCGACGAGCACATGATTATGCTGCACTCGAATGGGCCAGTCCTCGACCTTGACGAGTTTGCAGCCGGGAGACGCTGCGCTGGCGATGCTGCCAGCTGCTCCCACGGCGAAGGTAATCAACGCCACGACAAGCGCGCGCGACGAGGTCAATTGGCTCTGCCGGTCAAACCCGCCGACGTTGTCAAACGTTCGGCACACTCCGGCAACGTTCCGAATGAAAGTCGAAGCTCGGCAAGCACACTATAATCATCACGCAAGCTTGCTCGGCCTGCAACACGCTTGGCAGGCTCTTTTTTTTGACCCCGATGCGCGCCCACTTTTCCCGCCCGGCTTTTTTCGAAGGCATTCGCGACATGGTACCCATGCTCATGGGCATTGCTCCCTTCGGTATCGTGTGCGGGGTGAGCGCGCTGACCGCGGGCGCATCGGTGTGGGAGACGCTGGCGATGTCGCTGATCATATTCAGTGGCGCCGCGCAGATCGCCGCCACGCAACTCATCGCGGACGGCGCGCCCCTGGCGGTCATCGTGCTGACCTGCTTCGTGCTCAGCCTGCGCTTTCTCATGTACAGCGCCGCGCTCGCGCCGCACCTGCGCTCGCTGGATTCACGCTGGCGCAACGTGCTCGCCTTTCTGCTCACCGACCAGGCGTTCGCCGCCACCATCCGCCGCTTTCGCGAGTCCAAGGACCTGCGCGCCAACGTCTCGTACTTTCTCGGATCCGGTGCACTGCTGTGGATCACGTGGGCGGTGACGACGGTGGCCGGCAGACTGCTGGGCTCGGTGATCCCGGCGTCGTGGGAGCTCGATTTCGTGGTGCCGTTGTGCTTCATCGCGCTGCTCGCGCCGCTGCTGCGCGATCGCGTCAGCGTGGTCGTGTTCGCCGTCGCCGCGATCGCGGTGGTCGGGCTCGATGCGCTGCCGATGCGTCTTTCGCTGATCTGCGCCGGGCTGATCGCAATCGTGTGCGGCGTCGTCGCCGAACGGCTGCGCTCGGGCACGCGCCGTGGATAAGTCGCTTGTTCTCTGGGCGGTGACCTTGGCGGTCGGCGCGCTCAATTTCGCCTCGCGCCTGTCGTTCATCGCATGCTTCTCGCGCAACGAGATGCCGCCGCTGCTGGCACGCGCCCTGCATCACGTGCCGGTCGCGATGCTGACCGCGATCGCGGTGCCCGCGGTCGTATTCATCGCGCCTGCAACGCTGGACCTAAGTTGGCGCAATCCGCGGCTCATCGCCGCGTTGATGGCGGCAGCCCTCGCGTGGTGGAGGCGCAGCACCGTCCTGACCATGGCAGTGGGCATGGGCACGCTCTGGCTCACCCGCTGGCTGCTCGGCTAGCGTCTGTATATAGTGTGAACACGTTCCGAAATGGCGCGATGCGCACGTGATTCCTGGAGCATATGATGCGTTTCGAAGGTACTGACACCTATATTGCAACGCCCGATCTCATGCTCGCGGTCAATGCCGCGGTCACGCTCGAGCGTCCGCTGCTGGTCAAGGGCGAGCCGGGCACGGGCAAGACATTGCTCGCCGAGGAAGTGGCACGCGCGCTCGGCCGGCCGCTGCTGCAGTGGCACATCAAGTCGACCACCAAGGCTCAGCAGGGTCTTTACGAATACGACGCGGTTTCGCGTCTGCGCGATTCGCAGCTCGGCGACGAGCACGTCGCCGACATCGCGCACTACATCAAGCGTGGCGTGTTGTGGGAGGCGTTCGAGTCCGAAACCCCTGCGGTTGTGCTGATCGACGAGATCGACAAGGCGGACATCGAATTTCCGAACGACCTCCTGCGCGAGCTCGACCGCATGGAGTTTTACGTCTACGAGACGCAGGTCACGATTCAGGCCCGTCACCGCCCGCTGGTGGTGATCACCTCGAACAACGAGAAGGAGCTGCCGGATGCGTTCCTGAGGCGCTGCTTTTTCCACTACATCCGTTTCCCCGACAAGGAGACGATGACGCGCATCGTCGATGTGCATTTTCCCGGTCTGAAGCGCACGCTGCTCAAGGAAGCGCTCGAGGTGTTTTTCGAGCTGCGCGAGACGCCCGGGCTCAAGAAGCGACCGTCGACTTCGGAGCTTCTCGATTGGCTCAAGCTGCTGCTTGCGGAGGACATTCCACCCGAGGCGTTGAAGAGCGCCGACAAGAAGGTGTTCATCCCGCCGCTGCACGGCGCGCTGCTCAAGAACGAGCAGGACGTGCACCTGTTCGAGAAGGTGGCGTTCATGGCGCGCTCCGGCCGGTAGCGATGGCATTCATCGAGCCGGTGAATCTCGAAGGCGAGCACGCCAAGCTCGAGCCACTCGCGTGCTTGCACGTCGACGCCCTGGCGAAGGCCGCGGGCGATGGCGAGCTGTGGCGGCTGTGGTACACCGGGGTCGCGTCGCCGGACAAGATGCCGGGCTACGTCGATACCGCGCTCGACATGCGCGAGCGCCTGGGCGCGATGCCGTTTGTGGTGACCGACAAGGCAAGCGGCGAAATCGTCGGCTGTACCCGCTATTTCAACGTCGATGCGACCAATCGCAGGCTCGAGATCGGCCATACCTGGTACGCGCGCCGTGTCCAGCGCAGCGCCCTCAACACCGAGTGCAAGCTACTGTTGCTGGGACACGCGTTCGAGCGCCTGCGCTGCATCGCGGTCGAATTCCGTACGCACTGGTTCAATCATGCGTCGCGCGCGGCGATCGCGCGCTTGGGTGCCAAGCAGGACGGCATGCTGCGCAATCACCAGATCTCGTCGGACGGGAGCTATCGCGATACCGTCGTGTTCAGCATCATCGAAAGCGAGTGGCCGGCGGTGCGGCAGCATCTGCGCTTCCAGCTCGAGCGCCCGCGCTGACGGGAGCCGGTCGTGCTCGTCGATTTTTTCCTGCATCTCAAGGCCGCGAAGCTGCCGGTATCGACACGCGAGTTCCTGACTCTGCTCGAAGCGCTCGAGCGCGGCGTGGCGAGCAACAACATCGACGACTTCTACGTGCTTTCGCGCGCGTGCCTGGTCAAGGACGAGGCGCTCTACGACCGCTTCAACCTCGCGTTCGGCGCGTACTTCAAGGGCGTCGAAAGCATCCTCGACATCCGTGCCGGCATCCCCGAGGAATGGATCCGCAAGATGATCGAGGGAACCCTGACCGACGAGCAGAAGGCGCTCGTCGAAGCGCTCGGCGGATGGGACAAGCTCATGGAGACGCTCAAGGCGCGACTCGAAGAACAGCGCGCGCGCCACCAGGGAGGATCGAAGTGGATCGGCACCGCGGGGACCAGTCCGTTCGGGGCCTACGGATTCAACCCGGAAGGCATCCGAATCGGTCAGGAAGGCGGGCGCAATCGCAGCGCAGTCAAGGTCTGGGACGAGCGCACCTTTCGCAATCTTGACGACTCGGTCGAGCTCAACACGCGCAATATCAAGATCGCGCTGCGCCGTCTGCGTCGGTTCGCTCGCGAAGGCGTGCCGGAGGAGCTCGACCTTCCCGGGACGATCGAAGGCACCGCGAAAAATGCCGGCTGGCTCGACTTGCATCTGGTGCCGGAGCGACGCAATCGCGTCAAGGTGATGCTCTTCCTCGATGTCGGCGGCTCGATGGAGCCGCACGTCCAGGTGTGCGAGGAGCTGTTTTCGGCGGCGAAGACCGAGTTTCGTCACCTCGAGTACTTCTATTTTCACAACTGCGTCTACGATTACGTGTGGCGCGACAACCGGCGGCGGCGCAACGAGCGCATTCCCACTTTCGACATCCTGCACAAATACGGTCCCGACTGGCGCCTGATCTTCGTCGGCGACGCGTCGATGAGTCCTTATGAGCTGATCCAGCCCGGCGGCAGCGTCGAGTACATCAACGACGAGCCGGGCATCGCGTGGCTCAAGCGTGTGTTCGACAACTATCGCCATGCCGTGTGGCTCAATCCCGAGCCCGAGCGTTCGTGGATGTACACGCGCTCGACGCAGATGGTGCTGGAAGCGCTCGGCCCGCGCATGTTTGCGCTGACGCTCGAAGGCCTGCAACGCGCGATCGTGGCGCTCAAGCGCTGAGAGGAGAACCGATGCCAACCACTTTCCGACCTACTTTCGGCTGCTTTAACTAGGGCGGCATTCCGAGCATCGCCGCTTCAACTACGACCTGGTCAGCGTGTCCTCTTCGCACGAACTGATCGAGATACCAGTCGATTCGACGATCAACCTGCTGTCGATGGGGCTGGATCCCAAGCTGGTTTACGCGCGAATGCGCGAATCCGCGCGCGATCGTCCGCGCGACCGACGCCGCTTGAGCAGATCGTCGGGCCGGGTTCAGCGCGGCTGCGGCGCCCCCGGCGCCGCCGATGCCGTCGCGAAATGCCAAGCCAGCGAGAGGACCACCAGCGCCCAGACGATCACCGGACCGCTGGGCAGATCGAGCGTCGTCGACACGACCAGGCCGCTTGCGTAACCGAGCGCGCCGAGCGCCCAGGCCGCGGCGAGCCGGTATCGCGTCATGGTCCGGGTCGCCAGCGGCGGTACGATGAGCGTCGCGAACACGAGATAGAGCCCGACCAGCTGCACCGACACCGTCACGGCGAGCGCGAACAATGCGTAGAAGCCGGCGCGCCCGAGGCGCTCGCGCACGCCGAACCATAGTGCCAGGATGAGCGCGTAGACCACTGCCGAGATCATCAGTCGCGAAGGCTGCGCCCACAGGATCTGCCCGACCAGCAGGTCGCGCAGGTGCTCGCTGCCGTGCACGTTGCTCGCGAGCAGGAGCACGCTTCCGGTCGCGCCGAGCACGAACACGACACCGATCACGGCCTCCTGCACCTCCGGCCAGATTCGCTCGGTCCACGTCAGCAGCAGCGCACCGCCAAGCGCTGCCGCGAGCGCGGCGATCTGCACGGCGATGCCTTCGGCCTCGAAGCCGAGACGGTCGGCCACGAGCACACCGCAACCGGCGATCTGCGCGATCGCCAGATCGATGAACACGATACCGCGCGCGAGCACCTGCATTCCCAGCGGCACGTGCGTGGCCGTGACCAGCAAGCCCGCGATGAACGCCGGGACCAGGATCGACCACTCGAGGGCGTTGATGCTCATTGCGCGCCCCTCATTTTGCACCGCTGAGCAGACGAGCGATGGTGTCGTCGAACAACGCGTAAAGATCCTTTGCCTGCTCGTCGCCGCCTACGGTGAAGGGCAGCGTGACGGCATTGATCTTCGCGCGCTCGGCGATCCACTGCGACGCACGATCGCTCTGGTACGCTGCACGCAGCACCATCT
>DASXBS010000020.1:0-3662 GCA_036491555.1 Casimicrobiaceae bacterium | reverse complement strand
TGCCGCTCGATGCGGCGGCACTGGCGCGCGGGCTCGCCGTGGCGGGCGAGCTGCCAGTGCACACGCAGCTTTGCCAGAAGGAGTTGGCGCGCTTCGCCGATGTCGCCGCCGGTGATCTGATCGTCGCCTGCACGCAGGAGGCGCGGCTGTTCGGCGATGTCGCCGAGGATGGCGGTAAGACGCACACGATCCGCTTCGTGAACATCCGCGAGAGCGCCGGCTGGTCGGCGGAGGCAGCCACGGCGATGCCGAAGATCGCTGCGCTGATCGCGGCGGCAGCGCTGCCCGAAGGGCCGCCGGTGCCGCGCGTCGCGTTCAAGTCGGAAGGCCAGCTTCTTATCGCGGGTCCGGCTGCGCTCGCACTCGCATGGGCCGAGCGTCTGAAAGGCGAGCTCGGCGTGACGGTGCTGATCACAGGCATTGCCAAGGGCAGCGAGCTGCCGACCGAGCGTGAGTATCCCGTGTTTAGCGGCACGCCCAAGCGCGCCACTGGGTGGCTGGGCGCCTTCGAGATCGAATGGGCTCAGGACAACCCTATCGACCTCGACGTGTGCACGCGCTGCAACGCGTGCATCCGTGTGTGTCCGGAGCACGCCATCGACTGGAGCTACCAGATCGATCTCGACGCCTGCCGCGATCACCGCCAATGCGTGATCGCTTGCGGCGCGGTCGGCGCGATCGATTTCGATCGGCGGGACACGGCGCGCAGCGATCGCTTCGACCTCGTGCTCGACCTGGACGAGTCGCCGATGTTCGCGATGCATCAGCCGCCGCAAGGCTATTGGCATCCCGGGCGCGATCCGCTCGCGCAGGCCGCTGCCGTCGCCGAAATCGCGCTCGCCATCGGCGAATTCGAGAAGCCCAAATTCTTCAACTACAAGGCGTCGATCTGCGCGCACAGCCGTTCGCGACAACCGGGCTGCAACCTGTGCATCGACGTGTGCTCGGCAGAGGCGATCGCCTCCGACGGCGATCACATCCGCGTCGAGCCGCATCTGTGCGTGGGCTGCGGCGCGTGCACGACGGTGTGCCCTTCGGGGGCGCTGGCCTACGCGTACCCATCGGTGCCCGAGCTCGGCACGCGCGTGCGCACGCTGCTCGCAACCTACCGCGAGGCCGGCGGGCGCGATCCATGCCTGCTCCTGCACGACGAAGCGGGCCGCGCGTTGATCGAACGCCTGGCGCGTCGCGGCAAGGGCTTGCCGGCGCGGGTGATCCCGGTCGAGATCCAGCACATGGCGTCGACCGGCCTCGACGCGTGGCTGGGTGCCCTGGCGTACGGCGCCACCGGCGTGGCGGTGCTGGCGACCGGCGCGGAAGCGCCGCAATACCGTGCCGCGATCGAGCGTCAGATGGGCTTCGCCGGCATCATCGCGCAGGCGCTAGGCTACCAGGGAAGACATTTCACGCTGCTCGCTGCCGCGAACGTCGCGGCGCTGGAGCAGGGTGTGTGGTCGCTGCAGCCTGCGCTCGCGGTGCGCATTCCCGCGCCTTTCCGCTGGACCGAGGACAAGCGCACGACTCTCCGGCTGGCGCTCGAGCATCTCCTGACCCATGCCCCCACGCCGGTGTCGACCATCGCACTGCCGGCGGGCGCGCCTTTCGGCGCGATCGACGTCGACCGCGAAACCTGCACGCTGTGCCTGGCGTGCGTCGGCGCGTGCCCGGAGGGCGCTATCATCGATCACGCGCAGTCGGAGATTCCGCAGCTGCGCTTCATCGAGACGCAATGCGTGCAATGCGGGCTCTGTGCTGCGACCTGCCCCGAAGATGCGATCCGTCTGGTGCCACGCGTGTCGCTGGCGCCCGAAGCCAAGCAGCCGCGCGTCCTCAACGAGGCCGCGATCTTCCATTGCACGCGCTGCGCCAAGCCGCTGGGCACCGAGAAAATGATCGGCAACATGCTGGCAAAGCTGGCTGGACACTCCATGTTCGCCGAGCCGGGGTCGCTCGACCGGCTCAAGATGTGCGCCGACTGCCGCGTCATCGACAAGATGGAAAACGAGCTGGGCGGGCGCCGTTAGCGCCGCAGAAGCAAGGAATGGAAGGCGTTCCGATCATGTTTGCCGAGCATCTGGCACCCGAGGACCAGGCGCGCGCGGATTTCTACGCGCTGCTCTCGCGGCTGTTCGCGCAGGCACCCGACGCGACGTTGCTGACTACAATCGCCGGCGCGCCACCACTGGCGACGGTGGACCAAGGCGTGAGCGAGGCGTCGGTGGCACTGGCGACGTCCTGGACAGCGCTGGTATCCGCGAGCGCGCAAGCCGACGCGCAGGCGGTCGCCGACGAATACCAGACGCTGTTCGTGGGCGTCGGACGCAGCGAGGTCAGTCTGCACGGCAGCGCCTACGTCAAGGCGAAGAACGGCGGGCCGTTGCTGGTACAGGTGCGAGCCTCGCTCGATCAGCTTCATCTGGCGCGCCAGCCTGGCGTCACCATGTTCGAGGACCATATTGCGGCCGTGTTCGAAACCATGCGTGTGATCATCGGTGGCGACGGTCGCGCCGACGGATTTGCTTTCGACGTTCAGCGCGAATTCTTCGGCTCCAACGTAGAGCCGTGGGCCCAGTCATGCTGCAATGCAATATGCAAGAAAGCGGTTGCAATGTACTACGGTCGGGCTGCACAATTCACCCACGACTTCATGGCAATCGAACGTGACTCTTTTTCCATCGAATCGTAGGTTTTGAAACCAAAACAGAACGTCACGGACAAACTTTCGGAGGTGCACATGCCGACCCAGTCGGGCGATCGCCCCAATCCCGTCACATCCGAAAATTCTCCGCGAACCCGTGCCGATCTGAAGCGTCGCCGCTTTCTGATGACGCTCGGCGCCGCCGGTGCCGGAGCAGGCATCGTCGCCGCGCGCTCGATCCCTTCAGTCAGCGACGTTGGGCAAGCGACCGAACCCGTGTCGGCCGACGGCAGCTACGCCGCGACTGCGCACGTCCAGACTTACTACAAGACGGCGAAGCTGTAATCGCCTTGCATCCGCGCCTTGACCAACCGGGAGATATCACCATCCGATCCTCGGCAAGACGCGCACTGCAGTTGATGACTTTTTAGGAGGAGGACCGGACCATGCTGCTTACAAAAACCCGCGAAGCTGCAGGTGCAGCGCGTCCACGTCTCCGCCGCCTCGTCGGAAAATTGCCGACGATGGACAGGCGGGCGTTTCTGAAACGTTCGGGTCTCGTCGCGGGGGCCGGAGCGTTCGCAAGCCAGTTGCCGTTCAACCTGATCGGCAAGGTCGAAGCCGCTGCCGAAGGCACCGGCGGCGACCTGGTCACCAAGCGCACCGTGTGCACGCACTGCTCGGTCGGATGTTCGGTCGATGCGATCGTCCAGAACGGCGTATGGGTGCGCCAGGAACCGGTGTTCGATTCGCCGCTGAACCTCGGCGCGCACTGCGCCAAGGGCGCGTCCGTGCGCGAGCATGGCGTGCACGAGAACTCGCACCGCCTGAAGACGCCGATGAAGCTGGTCGGCGGCAAGTGGCAGTCGATGACCTGGGACCAGGCCATCAACGAGGTCGGCGACCAGCTCCTGAAGATCAGGAAGGAGAGCGGGCCCGACGCCGTGTTCTGGGTGGGCTCCTCGAAGCACAGCAACGAGCAGTCGCAGATGCTCCGCAAGTTCGTGTCCATGTTCGGCACCAA
>DASXBS010000019.1:0-8123 GCA_036491555.1 Casimicrobiaceae bacterium | reverse complement strand
AAAATTAAAAGGTTTGGGCCGGTGCAAACGTTCGCGTCGGGCTACTAAAATTCGTAGCGCAGCCCAACTCAAAGTCGCCTGTTACGATTCCATCCGTGTCCTAGCAGTTACACCTTTTCAGAACCTTACTTCTACTTGTGTTCGATTAGCATCGTTAAGGCGGAGTGCGGATCGGACCCTAGTTAGAAGAACAGCTTTGAAAAGGAGGGATCCATGTTGCAAGCACTCCGTTTAAAACCAGTGCAGATTGATCCTCAAGGCTACATTCCTAGTGTGGCTGAACCCTTATTCGCTGCTGCAAAGAATGGCGAAGATCTCGTCCCAGTATTGACTACGATAACCAGGCTTTTCGGGTTCGATACGTTTACGTGCGGTGTAAGTATGAGCATTCGACCTACTGAAGACTCGCTCATCCACGTTGTCACCACTCTGCCTCCCGAGTGGCTAGAAGTGTATGACGGCAAGTCGTTTATAGAGGTCGATCCACGCATTCAAACTCTCCTCGCTACGGGACTGCCAATAGTTATCTGGGATCAGCAAACGTTCGAGGACGAAATTCGCGCACAGATGACTTCCTTGATGCTGCGTCGCAGTTTGGCTTAGGAAGCGGGGTGGCCGTTGGCTTTTTCGATCGGCGAGCTCATCCGTTCACAGTCGCGCTCAACTCGGCAGCAACGATAATTGATTCTCAACGGAGAGCTGAGATCTGCAAAAATATTGGGGATATCGTCTTGCTCGCGCATTTTTTTGAGGAACTGTTTGTTGCAACGATCATTGACCAGAAGTTGCGCCCGACATGTCAAGGAGCACCGATCAGCGCTCGAGAACGTCAGTGCCTTGCCCTCGCGGCCAATGGTGAGACGGGAGACGATATTGCCCATAAACTTGGCATAACTACTCGTACCGTTCAGTTCCACTTTGATTCAATACGATCCAAATTAGGGGCCACAAGCAGACAGGAGGCGATAGCCAAAGCAGTCCAGGCCGGCATCGTACACGCCTCAATATGAGGTTGTAGACATAACAAATTTGATCAGTCCTGCACAATAGTCTTCCCCGCTTCCCGACGAGGTTTCGCCGCTAGTTTTTATTGTTAAGAACCTCCAACTCCCTCCACCCACCCTGCACCAACCCTTCGAGGGGCCGAAAGGCCGACTTGTAGGCCATTTTCTTGCTGCCCTCGATCCAGTACCCGAGGTAAACGTACGAAAGCCCAAGCTCCCGGCAGCGCCGGATTTGCCAGAGCACGTTGAACGTTCCGTAGCTCGCGCCGGACGGGTCGATATCGTAGAAGGTGTAGACCGACGACAGACCGTCGTAAAGCCGGTCGACCAGGCTCACCATCCGCAGTCCGGTGGCGTCCCGAAACTCGATCAATTCGGTGCCGACATTGCTGTGCAGCAGAAAATGCTGGTACTGTTCCCGACTGTCCTGATCCATCCCGCCACCGGGGTGGCGTTGGCGCTGATAACGCAGGTACAGCGCGTAATGTTCACTATCAAACGCCAAATTGCGTCTATTTGTCGCTAAATTCAGGTGCCGCTTCCATGAGCGGCGCTGGCTACGGCTCTCCTTAAACCGCGCTACGGGGATCCGAACAGGAACGCATTCCCGGCAATGATCGCAATAGGGGCGGTAGGTAAACGCGCCGCTTCGCCTGAAACCGAGGCGCACCAGCTCGCCATACAACCGGCTGTCAATCAGGTGGCTGGGAGTGGCAACCTGCGAGCGGGCGAGCCGGTCGGGAAGGTAGCTGCATGGGTACGGCGCGGTTGCATAGAACTGCAATGCCGCGATCGGCAAGTCATTGAGTTTGGTCATCGGGGTGCCCTGCGCCCTGCCCTCCGGACCAAGGACGGTCCGGTTCCGAGCAGTTTACCAACCGGTCGAGCGCTTTCGCAAACACGCGCCGTGCGATCGGGCGCGCGCCCAGGCTCGCGAGGTGCTCGGTATCCTGCTGGCAATCGATCATCGGCATCGCGCGCTCCTTGAGCATCGCAACAAGATGCACAAGCGAGACCTTCGACGCGTCGCTCTCGTGAGCGAACATCGACTCGCCGAAGAACATCCTGCCAAGGGAAACGCCGTAAAGACCGCCGACCAGCGCGCCATCGCGCCACGCTTCCACCGAATGGGCATGGCCCAGGGCGTGCAACCGCGTATACGCGTTGATCATCTCCGGCATGATCCATGTGCCGTAGTGACCTCTTCGCGGCAACGAACACTCGCTGATCACCTGCTGAAAAGCCGTATCGACGCGAATCTCAAACTTTTGGGAAGCCACCGTCCTGCGAAGCGAGCGCGCAACTTTCAACTCATCGCAATGCAGCACCATGCGCGGATCGGGCGACCACCACAGAATCGGCTGGCCTTCGCTGTACCAGGGAAAAATGCCCTGGCTATACGCAGCGAGCAGGCGCTGCGGCGAGAGATCGCCTCCGGCTGCGAGCAGGCCATTTGGCTCCGCAAGTGCATTCTCGATCGGAGGAAATGCGGCGTGCCCGCGCAGCCAGGGGATCAACGTATCATTCCCATCATGCTCCGTGCCGCCATTGTGATCGCATGAGCGCGCCGCCCAGGCCAAAACGCCGATCCGGGCACGCGCAGCGCGACAGCGCTACGATCCGCGCCAACGCGACACCACCGCGCCGTTGCGCCTGGGCAGGGCGTGATGCGCGAATGATCGCGTATCACGACACCGAATGGGGCACGCCCGTCCACGACGATCGCGTGCTGTTCGAATTTCTCACGCTCGAGGGCGCACAGGCTGGCCTGTCGTGGCAAACCATTCTCAACAAGCGCGAAGCCTATCGCAGCGCGTTTGCCGGATTCGATCCCGCGCGTGTCGCCGCCTTCGACCAGGATCGTGTCGAGGCGCTGATGCTCGACGTGGGAATCGTGCGCAACCGGCTCAAGATCGTAAGCACGGTGAGCAACGCTCGCGCCGTCCTCGACGTGCAATCGAAGTACGGAAGCCTCGACCGCTACCTCTGGTCGTTCGTCGCAGGCAAACCAATCGTCAATCGGCGCGTTCGGGCGGCCTCGGTGCCTGCGCGCACCGCGGTCTCCGATGCGATGTCCGAATCGCTCAAGCAACATGGCTTCAGGTTTGTCGGAACCACGATCTGCTATGCCTTCATGCAGGCCACCGGGATGGTCAACGATCATCTGACGACCTGCTTTCGATACGCTGCCGGCGCGCGGTGAATCGCGGCGCTCCCGATCAAACGGTCTGCGCGAGCGGTTCGATCTTTCCCGTCGCCGCGTCGAGACCGAACTGCAGCGCGGCCAGTCGTCGATACAGCGGATCGTCGCGAACCAGCGACGCATGCGTGCCTTGCGCTACCGCGACGCCGCCATCGAGCACGACGATGCGGTCGGCGCTGACGACGGTCGCCAGCCGATGCGCGACGATGAGTGTGGTACGTCCGATCATCAAGCGATCCAGCGCGAGTTGCACCATGCGCTCGCTTTCCGAATCGAGCGCGCTGGTCGCCTCGTCGAGCAGGAGGATCGGCCGGCTGGAAAGCACCGCGCGCGCGATCGCCAGGCGTTGGCGTTGTCCGCCCGAAAGCTTGACGCCGCGCTCGCCGAGCTGCGTGTCGAAGCCGTGCGGCATGCGCGCGACAAACTCGGTTGCGAACGCTGCTTCACAGGCGTCGCGGACCTCGTCGTCGGTGGCATGCGGTCGGCCGTAGCGCACGTTCTCCCACACGTTGGCCGCAAAGATGACGGGATCCTGCGGCACCACCGCGATGCGCTGGCGTACGGCGCGCGGGTCGGCGTCGCGTGCATCGATGCCGTCGATCAGCACGCGACCGGACTGCGGATCGTAGAAGCGAAGCAGCAGCTGGAATACGGTGGTCTTGCCCGCGCCCGAAGGTCCCACCAGGGCGATGCGCTCACCGGCCGCGACGCGAAGCGTCAGCGCTCGCAGCGCCGCATCAGCCAGCCGCGAAGGATAGGCAAACGTCACTGCCTCGAGCGCGACCGTGCCCAGCGGCGGCTCGGGCAAGGTCCGCGGTGCGTTTGGTGCGGCGATTTCCGGCGGCGTATCGAGGATCTCGAACAGGCGCTCGGTGGCTCCGAGCGCGCGTTGCAGATCGCCGATGACCTCGCTCACCGCGCCGACCGAGGTCGCGACGACAACGGCGTAGAAGACGAAGGCTGAAAGCTGGCCGGCGGACAGTCGTCCGGCAAGCACGTCGTGTCCGCCGATCCACAGGATGATGCCGACGGCCACAAAAACCAGAAAGATGACCACGGCAATGAGTAGCGCGCGCTGGCGGATGCGATCGACGCCCGCGGCAAAGGCGCGCTCGACGCGTTCGGCGTAACCGGCGCGGTCGACCTCCTCGTGCGCGTACGCCTGAACGGTGCGGATTTCGTGAATGGCCTCGTCGACGAACGAACCGCTGTCGGCGACACGATCCTGACTGGCACGCGCGAGGCGGCGCACTCGTCGTCCGAAAAGGATGATCGGCAGCAACACCAGCGGCAGCCCCGCAAGCACGAGCAGCGTTAGCTTGAGGCTGGTGAGCATGAGGAGCACGAGTGCGCCGACGCCGAGCACAAGGTTGCGAAGCGCCATCGACAGGCTCGACCCGATCGCAGTCTCGAGCATGGTGGTGTCGTTGGTGAGTCGCGAAATGACTTCGCCCGTACGCGTGAGCTCGAAGAATCCGGGCGACAGCGTGAGCAGGTGATCGAACACCCGCTTGCGCAGATCGGCGGTGACTCGTTCTCCGATCCACGAGACGCTGTAGAAGCGCAGGTAGGTCGCGAGCGTCATCACCGCGATGATGGCGAGCACGGCGACTAGGGCGCGGTCAAGCTCGGCGGCGTCGCCAGCCGAGAAACCTCGGTCGATGACGATGCGAAGTCCCTGCCCTATCGCCAGTGCGCAACCGGCCGCGATGAACAGCGCGACCGCGGCGATCGCGAACCGGCCGCGATACGGCGCGAGATAACCGGCCAGTCGCTTCACCGTCGACGCGACGGGGTGGTGCAGGCGGGCTGCAGCGGGAGGAGGTACCGACGTGGTCACAGCTGCATTATAGGCGAGCCCACAGTCCCCGCCGGCCGTGGCGCGGAGTGCTTCGGGTAAAATGCGCGGGATCGCCCTCGTAGCTCAGTGGATAGAGCGATCCCCTCCTAAGGGATAGGTCACACGTTCGATTCGTGTCGAGGGCGCCATCGATGCACCCGAGCGCGCTGCCGGCGAAAGCGCGCGCCGGTTTCCAACTTTTCTGCCAAGCCCGTCGATGACTGCCACTCGTTTCAGGATCGTGCCGCGCGATATCAATGCGCATCTGTTCGAGGTGTCGTGCACGATCGACGATCCCGACGCGGCGGGCCAGATCTATCGATTGCCGACCTGGGTACCAGGCAGCTATCTGATCCGGGAATTCGCGCGACATGTCGTGTCGGTGGCAGCGCAAACGCCGAGCGGCGAAGTCAGCGTCCGCAAGATCAGCAAGGACGCGTGGCAGGTCGCCGCGTGCACGGGTCCGCTGACCTTCACCGCAACGATCTACGCCTTCGACACGTCGGTGCGTGGCGCGTACCTCGACGCGACGCGTGGGTTCTTCGTCGGCGCGTGCGTATTCGTCTGCCCCGAGGGCCGAGCGCTGCAGCCTTGCGAATTGGAGCTCGTGGCACCTTCCGGCGATCTCGCGCAAGCGTGGCGCCTAGCGACCAGCATGCCGCGGCAGGGCGCACCGGAAGGGGGATTCGGGCGCTATCGTGCCGCCAACTACGACGAGCTCATCGATCACCCCGTGGAGATGGGGACCTTCGATCTGGTCAGCTTCGACGCCGGCGGCGCTCGCCACGACATCGCGGTCAGCGGCAGACACCACGGCGATCTCGACCGATTCGCACGCGATCTGCAGCGCGTTTGCCAGTCGCAAATCGACCTTTTCGGCGGACATCCCGACAGCCGTGCTCCAGTCGATCACTATGTGTTCCAGCTGCTCGCGGTCGGCGAGGGTTACGGCGGGCTCGAGCATCGGGCCAGCACCAGCCTGATTTGTGCTCGCAACAACCTGCCGTCGCCGGGCACAACAGAAGTCGATGACGGCTATCGCACGCTCCTCGGCCTCGCCAGCCACGAATATTTCCACACGTGGAACGTCAAGCGCATCATGCCCGCGGCGTTCGTTCCCTACGACCTGGCGACCGAGGCCTATACACGGCAACTGTGGGCCTTCGAAGGCATCACCTCGTACTACGACGACCTTATGCTGCTGCGAAGCGGCGTCATTTCGCAGCGTGATTACCTTGAGCTAGTCGGACGCGCCATCAGCGCCGTGCTGCGTACGCCAGGGCGGCACGTGCAGAGCATCGCCGAATCGAGCTTCGACGCCTGGCTGAAATATTACCGCCAGGACGAGAATTCGCCGAACGCAGTCGTCAGTTATTACGTCAAGGGCTCACTGGTCGCCCTCGCACTCGACCTGGTCCTGCGTCTCGACACTCACGCCACCCTCGACGATGTGATGCGCGCACTGTGGCAGCGTTTCGGACAGCGCGGCGTCGGCGTCGGCGAAGACAGCATCGAGGCGGTCGCCAGTGAGCTCGCTGGTCGCGATTTGGGTGCATTCTTCGCCGACTACGTCGGCGGAACACGCGAGCTTCCGCTGGCGATTTTGTTTCGAGAGTTCGGCATCGAGCTCAAGCTGCGCGCATCGCGCGACGAGCGCGACAAAGGTGGCAAGGCGATCGAACGCAATCTGCCGAAAGTCTGGCTGGGCATGCGCATGGCGTCCGGCAACGAGGTCCGCGTGAAGAACGTCCTCGCCGACGGTCCCGCGCAACGTGCGGGTGTCGCCGCGGGCGACACGATCGTCTCACTCGACGGATTGCGCGCCTCGCCCGAGCGGATCGAACATCTTTGCAGGACGCGCCTGCCCGGCGAGTGGATCAGCGTGCTCGCATTCAGGCGTGACGAGTTGATGAGCTTCGAGCTCGTGCTGGAGCAGGCACCGAACGATGCATGCTGGCTGGTGCCCGACGAGAAAGCGACTGCTGAGGTCCTCGCTCGCCGAGCAGCCTGGTTGGGCGGTTGACTAAGCCGCCTTCCAGTGTGGCGGCACGGTCTTGTCGAAATAGGGCAATGCCTCGATGCGCGCCTTCCAGGCGCGGAGCTTCGGCGTGAGCATGCCATCGGCGTCCAGATCGGGGAGCTTCATCTTCTGCGCGCGATACAGGAACGCGATCAGCGGATAGAACGCGAAGTCCGCCGCCGACAGTGCACCCGCCAGATAGTCACCGCGCATGAGCTCGCTCATCATCGCGAGCTCATCGGTTGAGCTCTTGCGCCCCTCCGCGATTTGCTGGGCGTCTCGTTCCTCCGGCTTTTTCCAGAACGCCTGCTCGAGTAGCGGATCGGTCGACTTCCAGGCGTAGCTGTCGACCTCGAGCACCATGCGCCGCGCGATCGCGCGATCCCTCGCGTCGCCTGGAAACAGTGGCGCGCCGCGTCCAGGGAATGCTTCGTCGAGGTATTCCACGATCGCGTTGGACTCCCAGAGCACGAAGTCGTCATCGACGAGCACGGGAACCTGGTGGCGGGGATTGAGCGCGATGAATTCCGGCTTGCGCGTGTCGCCCGCCGAGAACGAGAGCATCTTGAGTTCGTATTCGAGCGCCTTGTGTTCGAGCGCGAGCTGGGCGCGCCACGCGTAGGGAGAACCGGATCCGTAGTAGAGGGTCAGCGACATTGGATATTCCTGGCTTGGACCCAAGCTCAGCGCGGCTTGCGCGCCGACGAGTGATCCCCGGTTGCGCCGCCCGCACCGCGCAGCGCTTCGAGCGACGCTTTCTGCAATTCCAGCGTCTTGATGCTCATCTGCATGAAGTTGAGGCTCATGTTCAGCCAGTTCTCGATCACGCGGAACTCGGCGATTTTCTTGTCGAGTTCGGCGGGGTCGAGCGTGGTGAACATCGCAGCGGGATTCGGGAAAGGCATCGCTGCAGGCGCGCCCGGCGCCGGCGCCGGGGTCAGTCCGGGAATCGGCATTCCGAATGGATTCCACATGCGCTGCATGAACTCGAGCGCCTGCTGTGGCGTAAGTGGTGGCGACGTGGGGTCTGACATGGTTGCCTCCGACTGGGCGGCG
>DASXBS010000018.1:0-10530 GCA_036491555.1 Casimicrobiaceae bacterium | reverse complement strand
TCGTAGGTGCCGTCCTTGACGAGCGAGTTCAACGCCGCTTCGATCGCCTGGCCGAGCTTCACGTTCTGCTTGTTGAACGCAATACCACATTCCACCGTCGCACCGGGGACGGGACCGCCGGGGGCGGCGTCCAATGTACCGTTCGAATGTTTGGCAGCGACGATCGCCGTCGCGAAGCCGACGCCGGCCGCTTCGGCGCGGCCCGACTCCACGGCCAGGACTTGCGGCCCCTTGCCTTCGAACACCAACAGCTCGATCTTGGCCTTGCCCGCGGCCACGCATTCGTCCGACTTCTTCTGCCACACGAGGAGCGGTTGGGTGCCCTTCTCGACCGCGATGGTGTGGCCACACGCGTCGTCGTTGCGGACGCCGGTCGGGTTGCCTTTGCGCACCACGAGACCGTTGCTGAAATGCCCGTAGCGGACGAAGGAGACGAGCTGCAGCCGCGCGGGAAGGATGCCCATGGCCGACATCGCGACGTCGACGCGTCCGCCGGATACGCTCGGGATCATCGACGCAAAGCCGATGCGCTGGATGTCGACCTTGAGCCCCAGCTTGTCGCCGATGGCGCGGATCATGTCGACGTCGAGCCCCGTCTGCTCGTTCTTCTCATCGAGATAATTGAAAGGCTCGAAGTCGAGAGGCATCGCCACGTTCAGCGTTCCTTTCTGCCTGATGTCGTCCGGAAGCAATGCGCGTGCGGCCTCGTCGACGGTGGCGTAGCTCACGACACTCACGCATAGCGCCAGCCCTGCAAGCAGCGAGGTCGTGGCACGAAGGCCACGGCGACTGCCGCGGCGGGGTGGAATGTCAACGCTTGCAGTCATTGCGTTCTCCGTATTGGTGGTTACCTGTATTACAGCAAGACTCTAAAGCAGCTACTATGCTAACGCAACGATGGGTAATCTGAGCCTTGCGTCGTGGTCGACGGTGTTCGAAGCCGGTGCAAGCCCTGTAAGACAGCAGGGTAGTAACAGACCGTGCGGTCGCTAGTCGAGGACGAAAAGGGCGGGGTCGACCATCGTACGGTTAAGCGTCACGCCCCAATGCAGATGCGGTCCCGTGGCGCGGCCGGTCGCGCCCACGTTGCCGATCACGGCGCCGGCCTCCACGATGTCGCCGGGTTTCACGTCGATCGCGCTCAGATGGCCATACATCGTTACCAGACCTTGCCCGTGGTCGAGGATCACTGTGTTGCCGTTGAAGAAATAGTTGCCTGTGAGGACGACCGTGCCACGCGCGGGCGCGACGACGGGCGTGCCCGAAGGTGCCGCAATGTCCATGCCCGTATGCGGATTTCGCGGCTGGCCGTTGAATACACGCCGTAGGCCGTACGAGCTCGAGCGGGTGCCTGGTACTGGCACCCGGAGACGAAGTGTCGTCGGTGGCGATTCGCTGAAGGTGGTCAGCGCAGCCTGCAGCGTCGGCCGCTCGCGATTCACGCGCGCGAGGTCGTCGGGGCCGAGCTCCACCATGCCCGGCGCCACCTGCAACCGCTGCACGACGTATTGCTTTGGCTTGATGGCGAGCTCAATGTTCGCCAGTTTCGCGTCGTGCTTCTTCACAGCGACCTTGAGCTTGCCGGGCTTGGTGTCGAGCGGAACGCCGATCACCGCCAGCCAGTGATCGTCCTCGCGCAGCACCATCACCCGCACGCCACCGAGCGTGACGTTCGGCGCATCGCCTGCCGGCGCATCGATGCGGACCAAAGCGACGCCGCCCGGCACCAGGCTCTCCTGCGGCAGCGTCGCGAGTCCCTTGGCGGAAGCGATCGCCGTGAAGAACGCTGCGACACCGATTGCGGCACGGGACGTCAAAGAAACGCCCCCAGCAACGCGGAGATTTTCTCGGGGGCCTCGATAAGCACGCTGTGGCGCAGGCGCGGTAGCACATGCACTTGCGAGTCGCGGATTCGCTCGCCCATGAGATGCGCCATCCGCGGAGTCGCCGCAGTGTCGTGCTCGCCGGTGATGATCAGCGTCGGCACCTGAATCGCATCGAGGCGATCCGCGAAGTCGCCGGTACAGAACACCCTGAACGCATGTAGGTAGGACGCCGGATCACACGCAACGACCTGTGCGACGCGACGATCAACGATATCGGGATGTGCTCTGCGGAATTCGTCGGTGAACCATCGCTCGCGGTTTGCCTCGGCAATCGCGGCGCGACCGTGCTGTTTCAGGAATTCGACGCGTTCCAGCGCCTTCGCCTTTTCCTCCGGCGTGCGGCCGGAGACCGTGCCGATGATGGCAAGCTTTTCCAGGCGTTCCGGGAAATCGAGCGTGAGCGCCATCGCGATCGCGCCGCCGAGCGAAAAACCGACAACGCGACACCGCGCAACCCCAGCCTCGTCCAGTACCTGAACCGCGTCGCGCGCGAGGTCGCAAGCATCCACCGGCCCGGTGATCGGATCTGATTTGCCGTGGCCACGCACATCCATCGCGATCACGTCGAAGCGCGTGTGCAGTTGCTCAGTAATGGCAGCCCAGTGGCTCGAATCGCCGCCAACGCCGTGAACGAGCAGCACCGTGGACCCACTGCCTTGCCGTCGATATGCAATCTTCATCGGATTCGTTGTATAAAGCGCGATGAGCTCTTCGCGCATCGACGTACATCACCATCTCTTTCCTCCACCCTTCGTCGCGCAACTGATCCAACACGAGCACTATCTCGCTCGCGGCGTCGCGCGCCATTGGACGCCGCAGGTTTCTCTCGACGACATGGACGCCGCGGGCATCGCGACCGCATTCACGTCCATCACGGCGCCAGGCCTTGCGTTCATCCCGCGCGAGCGCCTTCTCACCGTCAACCGCGAATGCAACGACTTCGGCGCGCGCATGTCGGCCGACCATCACGAGCGCTTCGGCCTTTTCGCCAGCCTGCCGCTGCCGAACGTCGACGATAGCCTGTGCGAGATCGAGTATGCGCTTGACGTGCTGAAGGCGGACGGTATCGGCCTTCTCACCAGCTATAGTGATCGCTGGCTCGGCGATCACGCGTTCGCCCCGATCATGGACGAACTCAACCGTCGCCGCGCGGTCGTATACGTGCATCCGACCGTCGCCGATTGCTGTCGAAACCTGCTGCCCGGCATCGCCGATTGGGTGCTCGAATTTCCGGTCGACACCGCTCGCGCGATCGCGAGCCTGCTCTTCGGCGGTGCCCTCACGCGCTGCCCCGACATTCGCTTCATATTTGCCCACGTTGGCGGCATTCTGCCGCTGGTCGTCGAGCATCTCGTGCGTGCCGCCCACGTTGATCCGAAGCTCGCGGCGATGGCGCCGCAGGGCATCCACGCACATCTGCGGAATCTGCACTACGATACCGCGCTGCGAATGCATCCGGCCGGGATGAGCTTGGCACTGCAATTCGTCGATGCTTCGCAGCTCCTGCTCGGCACCGATGCGCCGTTGCGCAAGAGCACGGATCAGCTCGCTGAGCTGCACGCGCAAGGCTTGCCCGAAGACGTCGTCCGCAAGATCGAATCCGGGAACGCGCGCCACTTGCTCGACCGCTACCGCTCGCTCACTCGGTGACTCTGATGTTGCGCTTGCGCGCGATCTCGACCCATTTGTCGATCTCGGCGCGTACCTGGTTCGCCAGGACCTCCGGATTTCCGCCGACGGGATCGACAGAGAGCTGGCTAAACCCGTCCTTTGCCGCCTGCGTCCTGATGGCCGCGTTCGCCTTCGCGTTCAAGAGATCGACGATGGCCTTGGGCGTACCGCTCGGCGCGAACAGCCCGAACCACGTAACCACATCGAATCCCGGTACACCTGATTCGGCGACGGTCGGAACATCGGGGAATACGGACCAGCGCTGCTTGCTGGTCACGGCGAGAAGCTTCACTTTTCCACCCTTTACCTGGCCGAGCGCTGCAGGCCCGTCGAATGTGTATTGCACGCGGCCCGCAATCAAATCCGTCATGGCCGGCGCGCTTCCACGATAAGGTATGTGCGCGACGTCGA
The DNA here is from genome assembly GCA_036491555.1 of Casimicrobiaceae bacterium. Lineage (GTDB taxonomy): Bacteria > Pseudomonadota > Gammaproteobacteria > Burkholderiales > Casimicrobiaceae > PALSA-1003. The sequence goes on along the minus strand of DASXBS010000018.1, from coordinate 6,562 downwards.
TGTTCGCAAGCGACGCGAAGAGCTCGCCCGCAAGATGATTGATGCTGCCATTGCCGTAAGACGCGTAGTTGACGAGCCCGGGCTTGGCCTTGGCAAGCGCGATGAGGTCCTTCACTGACTTCGCTTCGAACGAGGGCGCGGCGAGTAGCATGAAAGGCGACGTGCCGATCAGCATGACTGGCGCGAAGTCGCGCACCGGATCGTAGTCGAGCTTGGAATACACCGCGACGTTCGAGCCATGCGTGCTCGGCGTGCCGACGAACAGCGTGTAGCCGTCCGGGGTCGCGTGCGCCGCCCGCGCGGTGCCTATCGTGCCCCCCGCGCCGGAGACATTCTCCACAATCACGCTCTGCCCGAGCTGATCGCCTAGGCTTGAGGCGAGGATGCGAGCCGCCACATCTGCGCCGCCACCGGCCGGGAAGGCGACGAGCACCTTGATCTGCTGCGCCGGGTACTGCTGCGCCCACGCGGGCGGAACGGCGAGCGCGAGCAAGAAGAAAGTAACGAAACGACGCATGGCAAATGTTCGTTGCGAAAATCAGAATGCGAGGATGCGCCGCGGATTGTCGACGAGGATCGTCTCGAGCTCGCGGGCGCCGAAACCTTTCTTCTCGAGCCGTGGCGCGAAACTTTCGAAGAGATGCCCCAGGCCGACCTTCTCGTTCAGCAATTGCGGGTTATCTGCGGTGGCGGGCCCTCGCGGGTTGAAGAACCAGCGATCGTAGGTGATGGTCATCTGCGACAGATAGCCGCGGTCGGCCACCTCGCACATCATCCGTGCCATCGTTTCGTCGAGCTCCTCGGTGCTGTCGTGCCGCCACGGAATACCAAGGTGATCTACCTGCACGCTGGCGCCGCGCCTGCAGACGTCGATGATTTGCCCGACGTTCTGCGGCTCGACGAACGCGTGACCCACGATCACCTTGGAGGGGTCGCCGCCCTCCTCTTCGATCACATCGAGCTGCTCGATGCCCGGATTCGTAACGGTGTAGTCCATGGGATCGGTGTGCGTGTTGATGCACACGCCCAAACGCTTCTGCGCCCGCCCCGCCGCGCGGATCAGCCTATCTTCGTAGATACCGATGCGTCGGCCGTTCGGTCCGATCGGGCTTGGCATCGGATTGACGCTTTCCTGGCCGGTCGCGATCTTGATTGCTCCTGCCTTGATGTCCGTCTGAAAGCCGCCGAACACCATGCCTTCTGTGATATCGCGCACGTAGAACTCGGTGAGCTCGTCCACGGTCTGGCGACGGAACCAGTATGGCACGCCCATGCGCTCGGGAAAGAATCCCGTCACGCCGATCACGTTGCAGCCGGTCTTTTGCGCCACACGCTTCATGAGCTCCGGGTTGCGGCCCACTTCGCAAGGCGTCATGTCGACGAGCGTTGCGTAGCCCCACTCTTCCATGCCGGTCTTGAGCTCGCGCGAGATGCGCTCGACCGCGTCCTCGAGTCGAAAGCTCGACAGATGGTCGTACTCACCACCGGGGTACGTATACAGGAGATGCTCATGCGTGAGCGTGCGGCCGATCCTCTCGGCAGGCACATCGCCAGTCACGGTGCGGATCTTCATTTCGCTTTCGCTTCCTTCGATTCGGGTTCGGCGAAGCTTCGCTCGGCGGCGGCGAGATGCGCATCCATCGCTGCCGCAGCCGAAACTGGATCGCGATCGACGATCGCATCGTAGATCGCGCGATGCTCCTCGGAGGCCGCACGGCGGCGGTACGGCGCGCGCGCCGCGGCCAGCGAGTGTTCCTCGAGCACGCTCCGCAGGTCTTCGACAAGCTTGACGATCAGCGGATTGCCCGACGAGTGGGCGATGGCGATGTGAAAGCTCGCATCGAGCTGATTGCGGCGCGCCGGATTGTTCGCGTCGTCCATGCGCGCGAGGATCGCAGCCAGCTCACCGACGTCGCGATCACTTCGCCGCTCCGCGGACAAGCGCGCCGCCGGGATCTCGATGCAGCGACGCACTTCTCGCACATGCGCCGGTGAATAGCGCCCGAGCAGCAGGGGCACGCGGACACGATCCGAGACGACGAAGGTGCCGATGCCGGGGTGCGAGGCCGTGAGTCCCAATGCCTGCAGGCTCATGAGCGCCTCGCGGATGACAGGTCGGCTGACACCGAAAGCCTTGCAGAGCTCGCTCTCCGAAGGCAGCCGTCCATTGGGCTTGAACTCGCCCGCTGCGATCTGCGCCTGCAACCGCTCCTGCACGTCGGCAACGGCGCCGCGACGCGGGACGATGCGCAGCCTCATGTAAGACAGCCCTCGCTCGGCACAGCTTCCATTTTCTCGGATCGGGGTTCTCGCGGGGCCATTCTCGCTGTACGATGACGGCATGGCGACACAGTCGCAGCCTGTCAGACAGCTTACCGCAAACGGAGTCCCATGGGCAAGATCGGGGTGTTCATCTACAACGGCTTCCAGGAAATGGAGTTCTGGTATCCGGTGCTGCGCCTGCGCGAGGTGGGCGCGGAGGTCGTCGTGATCGGCGTCGATGGCAGCGAAGCGGCGGCTAGCGTGCTCGGCTATCCGGTGGTCCCGAACGTGGCGATGGCGCAGGCCTCGCCTAGCGAATTCGCCGCCCTGATCGTTCCCGGCGGCAACATCACCAAGCTCGCAGACAACACGGCGTTCGGAAACTTCCTGCGCGAGGCCGCCAGCAAGCGCGTTCGCATCGCCGCCGCTTCGCAAGCGGTGGCGTTCGCCCCCGATGCCCTGGTAGCGCACACCACCGACGACGTCCCTCTGTGGACACGCAAACTTCTTGAGGAGCTTTCGCAATGAACCTGCCCGACGCGCAAATCGCGGTCCTTGCCGAGAACATGTATCAGGAGCTCGAGCTCTGGTATCCGCTTATGCGTCTGCGCGAAGAAGGGTGCAACGTGGTCGTCGTCGGCCCCGCCGAGCAGACCTATGCGAGCAAGCTCGGGTATCCCGTGAAGCCCGACCTCGCGATCGCCGATGCCGATCCCGCTGCGTTCGACGCGGTCGTCATTCCGGGCGGCTTCGCGCCGGAGAATATGCGCCGCCACCGCGCGATCATCGATTTCGTGCGCAAGGTGCACGACCAGGGGTCGCTCGTCGCCGCGGTGTGCCATGCCGGCCTGGTGCTCGCCTCCGCGGGCATTGCGCGCGATCGCGACTTGACATGTGTGGCGCTCATCAAGGACGACGTGATCCACGCGGGCGGCCGGTACCACGACCAAGCCGTCGTCCGTGACCGCAACCTCATCAGTTCGCGCTTGCCGAGCGACCTGCATCTGTTCTGCAAGGAGATCATCGCGTACCTGCGGGAAGCGCCGCGCACTGCGACCAAGCCGCTCGACGTTACGAAGCCGCGTGTCTCGGCTGCGTACACGCACGTGGCCGAGCTGTCGCAAGGTCCGCGCGGTGTAGCGTCCGCTGACTACACGACAATCGTCAAGAACGGACCCCGCGTTTTATGAACGATCCCCACGCTCGCCTCTCTCGCTGCCCCCAGAGAGAGTGTAGCCAGTCGCTCGGGACGGCCCGGCGCGACTGACGATGGACCGTATCGCCGTCCGCGGCTCGCCTGCAAGGCGTGGACAGCAGTACGGCAGGCTTGCCGCACGCTGCGTTCATCGCTGCATCGCGGCGTACCGCGACGTTTTCGAGCATCGTGCCGGACTCAAGTGGCACGACGCTGTCACCCATGCGCGCACTTTCGTCGGTGAGATCGAGAGCTTCGCGCCTGACGCCATTGAGGAGATGCGCGGCATCGCCGACGGCGCCGGTGTGCCATTCGATGCGATCCTCGTGCTCAACTGCCGCAGCGAGCTCATGTTCGCGGCCGCACGCAGCAACGGCGAAACGCCTCCGGGCGAGTGTACGTCGTTCGCGGTGACGCCCGACGCGAGCAGCAACGGCCACACGCTGCTCGGTCAGAACTGGGACTGGGTGCCGTTCGCGCGGGACGTATGCGTGCTCCTCGATGTCCAGCGGGAGGATAAGCCATCATTCGCAACGATCGTGGAAGCCGGGATGCTGGCAAAGGTCGGTGTCAACGCCGCCGGCTTCGGGCTGTGCACCAACACGCTTGTCAGCGAGCGCGATGCCCAGAGTAAAGGCGTGCCGTATCATGTGATGCTGCGCGCCCTCCTCGACGCCGAGTCGGTCGACGACGCGAGCCGTATCTTAGGCTCCGCGCAACGCGCACTGTCGGCCAACTATCTCGTGGCCGACCGGTCGGGCCGCGCGATGAACTTCGAAACAATCGCCGGTGGCAACGCACAGATCCACGTAACCCGTCCGCACGGCGGGCTCATCACGCATGCCAATCATTTCCTTTGCGCGGAGTTCGCCGCGATCGACGCGTATGTCGCAACGAGCCCGCACAGCCTCACGCGCCTCGCCGAGATGCGCCGCGCGCTCTCGACGAACGATAGTCTGTCGGTCAGGCGGCTGCAGGAGGTCCTGCGTGGCCACGCGTACGCGCCCAACGGCATCTGCTCGCATCCCGACCCCGCGGCGCACCCGCTGTACGCGCGCACTACGGTCGCATCGATGGTGGCCGATCTCACCGCGGGCGTGTTATGGTTTACCGACGGTCCACCGTGTGCAAGCGAGTACGAGCAGTATCGCTTCCCCACCCACGCGGTTCAAACATGACTATGCTCCGCAATTTCGCACTCATTGGTGTTGCGCTCGTGTGCGGTGTCGCGTCCGCGCAAACGTACCCGACCAAGCCCGTGCACCTGCTCGTCGGCTTCGCGCCTGGCGGCTCAACCGACGTCTTCGCGCGTGCCCTTGCGATCCCGATGGCGAAGGAGCTTGGGCAACCGGTCATCGTGGAGAACAAACCCGGCGCAGGATCGAGCATTGCTGCCGAGCAGGTATCGAAGGCCGCACCCGACGGCTACACATTGCTGCTGAGTCCGCCTGCCGGCTATTCGGTTAATCCCGCGCTCAACCCGAAGCTCGACTACACGAAGAACCTGGTGCCGGTCACTCTCCTCGGCAGCTCCCCGCTGGTCGTCGTCGTCAATGCAAATTCACCGATTATGTCGATCAAGGACCTGATCGCCGCCGCGAAGAAGTCGCCCGGCGCGCTCAATTTTGCAACGTCCGGCAACGGCTCGGCGCCACACTTCTGCGCCGCGCTGTTCATGCAACTCGCCGGTGTCGATATGGTGCACATACCCTTCAAGGGCGGCGCAGAATCGGTGCAGTCGGTGCTCGCCGGCGATTCGCAGGTGACGTTCGCCACGCCGCCGACCGTGCTAAGCCTTGTCCAATCGGGCCGTCTGCGCGCGTTGGCCGTGACGAGCCGCGAGCGTTCCCCGTTCATGCCCGACATTCCGGGGATGGCGGAAGCGGGTCTGCCTGCGTATGACCTTGCATCGTGGTACGGCCTTTTTATGCCCGCGGGTACGCCGCCCGCCCTCGTAACGACGGTGTTCGATGCGGCGACCAAGAGTGCGCAACTGCCCGAGGTGAAGGCCGTGCTGCAGAAGGAAGGCACCGAAGTGCTGCTGTCGAAGTCGCCGCAGGATTTCGCGGACTACCTCGCGCATGATTCCGCGTTCTGGGTCCAGCTCGTCAAGCAGTCCGGCATCACGGTCAATTAGATGAGCGCGCGCGCTCATCTGCGCCGGCAGGGCGAGGCGATGCGCGCCCGCCTTTTCGGCGCCACCGTCAGGACGGGCGCGCATTCCGACTTCGACGATCTCGTCATCGAAACAACGTACGGGTCAATCTGGAGCCGGCCCGGCCTCGACCTCCCCAACCGCATGGTGTGCACGCTCGCCGCGCTGTGTGCCGTGCAGCGGCTGCCGCAGCTGCGCCGCTATGTCGACGCTGCGCTCAATATCGGGTTGCCGCACGAAGCTCCGTTCACGATCTTCACGCAGATCGGCGTCTACGCCGGCTTTGCGGCGACGGAGGCGGCGATCGAGGTGGCCAACGCCGTCTACCGCGACCGCAACGTCGCGTTGCCGACGCCTGCCGCGGATGAATTGTCGCTTGACGACCTCGACCGGCGCGGGCAAGAGCTCATGGCGAAGCTCCACGGCGACCGCGGCACGAAAGGCTATGCAGCGCCGGAGAACCGATTCACGAGCCGCCTCTATCCGATGACGATTCCCTACGGCTACGGCGAGATCTGGCATCGGCCGGGCCTCGCGCTCCGACAGCGGGCGATGGTATCGCTCGCCGGCTTCACTGCCTTGCAGCTCCAGGATCAGCTCAAGAAGTTCGGGCAGTCTGCGCGCAACATTGGCCTGACCCTCGACGAAGTGTGCGAAGCGATCATCCAGACGTCGCCGTACAGCGGCTATGCGCCTGCGCTCAATGCGCTGCGATGGCTGAGCGAAGTGATGTGATCAAACACTTGCGATGAGCTGCTTCGCGCTCACCCTTGGTACTGCATGCGCAAGTCCTTCCTGACAGACCTTGGGCCCAGCCTCGCCGCGGCGCGCGTCTAGCGTCGCGCCGCCTCTGCTTTGCTACGCCGGCTTAGTTGGCGCAGCGACAGCGCGTGCAGCAGGATCGAGCTTGGCACCACGAAAGCAGGGGTCAGCACATCCGGATAAGCGCC
>DASXBS010000017.1:0-5368 GCA_036491555.1 Casimicrobiaceae bacterium | reverse complement strand
CACCTCGGGGCGATAGTCATCGCTGGGTCCGCGCTGGTTCTCTCCGAAAAAATACATGCTGGTCAGCGGGGCGAGGCCGAGCTTGCTCACGTTCTCGCGCAGGAAAAGACGCGCCTTCACCAGTGTCACCGTCTCGCTGCCTGGACGGAGCACGAAGCGGAACGCGCCCGCGACCCGACGCGAATCGAGCAGCGCATACACCGTCAGCTCCTTCGCGCCGACTTCAGGACGCACCAGCCAAAATTCCACGAAGCGCGGGAACTCCTCACCGGAGGCAAGCCCGGTGTCGATGGCGAGCCCGCGCGCCGAGAGCCCGTAGCGCTGGTCCTTGCCGAGGGCGCGAAAATAGCTCGCGCCCTGAAAGACGAGCACCTCGTCCTTGTACTTCGGACTGTTCAGCGCGGCATGGACGCGAAATCCCGAGAACGACAGTCCGCGCAGGTGCTGGGTATCGAGCTTGTTGTTGCCGTAGTCGAAATAATCGGGATCGAAGCGGATTTCACGCGGCGCGCCGTTAACGATCTCGGAAATGCGCACCGGCTGGTCGTAATGAAGGCCAGGATGAAAAAGCTGAATCTCGAATGGAAGATTATCGCCGCGCCAGATCGCTTTCGCCGGCCGAAAGCGAATGTCGCGATATTGGTCGTAGTTGAGTTCGCGCAATGCGGAAGGCAACGAGACCGTCGGCGCCTTGTACGCCTGTCCGGCGAGCACCGACGCGCGCCGCGCGACATCCTCGAAGTCGAAGCCGACAGCCGGTAGCGAAAGCAGTATCGCAGCGAGCGCGGCAACACGCGCCGTTGCGACGATCTGCCAGCGGCGAAAGAATGGAGGAGGCATGGGACGGCGATCCTGTTCTTTTTATCTGAGCATACAAGATGTCATAGATTTACCGCAGCGCCGCAAGTTCATTGATTTGGGCTAGCTGCCGCCCGGGAGCCGCAAGCTTCACGCCGCGCACTTCCCTGCGTACACGGCGTCGATCGCCGCCTTGAAGCGATCGGCGACCAGCGGCCGCTTGAGCTTGAGCGTCGGGGTCAGCAATCCGTTGCCGATGCTCCAGGGCTCACGTTCAGCGATAACGCGCCGGATGCGCGCCCACCGCGGAAATTCTTTCAATTGGTCGTTGGCGCGGCTGATCAGCTTTTGCTCGTCGGGCTCGTCGGTGACCGCCAGCAGCGTCAGGAAAGGCCTGCCCTCGCCCACCAGCATGACCTGCTCGAAGATCGGGTCGCGCGACAACGCGAATTCGACATCCTGCGGCGAAAGCTTCTCGCCGTTGGACATGACGATGATGTCCTTCAGGCGTCCGCGGATGTAGATCTTTCCGTCGTGCAGCTCCGCGATGTCGCCGGTGTGCAGCCAGCGCTCCGAATCGACCGCAGCGCGCGTGGCGGCGTCGTTATTCCAATAACCCAGCATCACGTTGGCGCCGCGCGCGAGCAGTTCGCCGCGCTCGCCGAGGCGGACGTCGACACCCGGGAGCGGCGAACCCACCGACTCCGGATCGTTGTCGCTCAACCGGTTGACCGAGAGCACCGGCGAGGCCTCGGTCATACCGTAGCCTTGCAGCATCGCCAGGCCCAGCCCGATGAACTTATGCGCAATGCGAGGATCCAGTGGGGCGCCGCCGACCACGGTCAGGCGCATGCGCCCCCCCAGCCGCGCAAGCACGGGAGTTGCCACGACCTTGCGCAACAGCGGCGTCAGAAGGCGATCGAGCGGCGTTGCCTCGCCGCGCGCACTTCGCCAGCCGCGCGCGACACACTGCTCGAACAGGCGCTGCTTGAGTGGAGACGCGGCCAGCGATTCCTCGATGCGCGACTGGAATTTTTCGAAGATACGAGGCACCGCGAACATCGCGGTCGGCTTCTGTGTGACGAGATCATCGGCGATCTGCGCGACGCCGCGCGCATACACGACCTTGGCGCCGATCGCGAGCGGCAGGTAATACCCGCCGGTTCGCTCGAACATGTGCGAAAGCGGCAGGGTCGACAGGAATACATCGTCCGAACGCGCCATGTCGGTGGCTCGGCAGGATTCGACGTTGGCGACGATATTGGCGTGCGAAAGCATCACGCCCTTGGGTCTTCCCGACGTACCCGAGGTGTAGCAGATGGTTGCGAGCGCGTTGTCGTCAAGATCGGCGAATTGAACCGGCGTCGACGCGGCCGCACCAAGCAGAGTCGCGGCCGATGGTCGCGCATCGCCGGCGTCGGGATCGAGCACGTACACCGGGGGAAGCGTTGCACCAGTCTGCACGAGCTCGCTCGCCTTGCGGGTGCTCTCGACGAGCAGCATGCGCGCCTCGGCGTTGATCGCGCACCAGGTGATGTTATCGGGATTGTCGTCGACGTACAGCGGTACGATCACCAACCCGAGGCCAAGCGCTGCCAGGTCGACCGCGACCCAATCGACGCTGTTCTTCAGGCACAGCGCGACGCGCTCGCCCGGCGCCAGCCCGAGCGAACGCAGCGCCGCCTGCCAGCGACCGATCCGGTCGCCGAGTTCGGCGACATTCACGTCGCGCCAGCGCTCGCGCGTGTACTGGCGGTAGAGCACCTTATCCGGCGTCGCCAGATGCTGTCGGAAATACTGCGCTAGGTTGGTCATGCCGGTGGCGGTCGGCGCCTCGCCAAGCCCTCGGCGCAGGTCCATTCTGACGGCTTTGCCAATCGGGGTCCATCGCGGCGCCATCCCCCGCGGGCGGACTGCAGGTCGCGCCATCGCCCGATCATCCTCCGCGCATTGGCTATACTTGCAACCGGAGGAGCGAGCGATGCCGAACATTTCGATCAAGCGCCGCCACAAGCTGGATGCGAAGCATGCCCGCGCGGTCGCCCAGGCGATCGCGCGTGACCTCAACAAACGCTATGGCCTGATCTGCCAGTGGGACGGCGACGAGGTCGCCTTCGACGGCGTCGGTGTGTCAGGCAACATGCACGTTGGCAAGAGCCAGATCAAGCTCGACGTCCAGCTGTCGTTCCTGCTGGCGCCGCTGAAAGGAACCATCGAGCGCGAAATCAACAAGGAGCTCGACACCCTGCTCAGCGCCTAGGATCGGCAAAGGCCGTGTCGCTGCCTTCGAATATCGCGCGCATGAGCGCCCCTTCGCGCGCTTGTATCGTGTCCAGGAATTCGTCGGCGCCGCGCATGCGCGCGAATGCGCTCACGCCGCGTTCCAGGAATTTCTGCAAGGCGCCGAGCCCCGAAGCGCGAGCCGGCAAACGCATGACGACCAGCGTGTTGCGCAGCGCCCGTGAATGCACGTAGCGATCGAGCCCGCGCCCGACTGCGCCGATCAGTGCGATCTGCTGCTCGCGTTCGCGGCGGTTCGCGCACGCGCGGTAGGCGGCGCAGTAGCGCGCGACGCTGAGATCGCCAACAAGTTGGTCGAGCAGCGTGCGGTCGAGCTCTTGCGAGAGTGCGGAGAGGTGCATTGCGTCTGCCACGGTCGCGATGGCCGCCTCCGGCAGCATGCGCACGAGCGTCGGAACAATGCGCGCCAGATCGGCATCGCGGCGGCTGAAATCGCCCGGGCCATAGAGATCGGCGCGAAAGAAGGCGATCGCGGGTGCGTAGCGTGGCAACCGCTCCAGATCCAGGTAGGTCGCGCTCAGGCGCAGCGACTGGAAGCGTGCCAGCTCGTCGAGCCTCCCGGCGAGCGTGGTCGACGCCGCGCGTCCGGCATGCAGCCTGCGCGAGCGCTCCAGTGCGCCAACGAGACGGTGCGCGGCCGCCGAGGTCACGACCCGGCATGCGCGGCCACGCGGGCCAGTGCATTTAGATTGTTTTGTCTAGTCGCGGCGGATACAGTCATCGGGCAAGCTGCCGCAATTGCCGCACACCTTCGTTCATGAGCCATCCCCCCGAACAGGCTGCAATCAGCCGGCGCACCCTGCTCAAGGCGGGGCTGGCCGGCGGCGCCGCGCTTTTCGTGGCGCGCTGGCTGCACGATCGCGCGCAAGACGAGGCGATCGCGACCCCGGCGGATGCGCTCGATTCCTCGGCGCGCTCGATCGTCGAAGCGATTGTACCGGTGTTGCTCGCCGGCGCGCTGCCGACGACCGTAGCCGACCCCAAGCTCGTGACGCAGCGCGTAGCCGACATCGTCGACCACGTGGATCGTGCGGTTGCGGGCCTGCCGAGCGCGTCGCGCAAGGAAGTCGACCAGCTCTTCGCGCTGCTCGCCTTCGCGCCGGCGCGCTGCCTGCTGGCGGGCGTCTGGACGCCGTGGCCCGATGCGTCGGTCGACTCGATCAGCGGGTTCCTGGCTGCATGGCGCGACAGTCGCTTCGCGTTGCAGCGCTCGGCGTATGGCGCTTTGCACCAGCTGGTGATGGCGGCGTGGTACGGCGACCCCAGCGCGTGGCCGGCAATCGGCTATGCCGGTCCGCCTTCACTGGCGAGTAGCTGACGGCGATGCCGCTCGCGAATCCAGCGCGCGTGCCCGATCCGTTCCGCGAAGGCGTTGCGCGCGGATGGAGCGTCATCGACGCGTCGCGGCTGGACGGCGACCTCGTGCTCGACGCCGACGTGGCGATCATCGGCAGCGGCGCCGGCGGCGGGACCAGCGCGGAAATTCTGAGCCAAGCCGGGCTCAGGGTCGTTCTAATCGAGGAGGGCCCGCTCGCCACGTCGTCGGATTTCCGCATGCGCGAATCGGACGCGTATCCGCAGCTCTACCAGGAATCCGCCGCGCGCAAGACGCGCGACAAGGCGATCAACATTCTGCAGGGTCGTTGTGTCGGAGGCAGCACGACAGTCAACTGGACGTCGAGCTTTCGCACGCCGGCGACGACCCTCGCTTTCTGGCGGCACGAGTTCGGCATCGAGGGCTTTTCCGAAAGCGACTTGGCGCCATGGTTCGAGCGCATGGAGGCACGCCTCGCCATCACGCCATGGCCGGTGGCGCCCAACGCCAACAACGATGCGCTGCGTCGCGGCGCGCTGGCGCTCGGCATCCCGGCAGCGGGGATTCGCCGCAACGTGAAGGGCTGCTGGAACATCGGGTATTGCGGCATGGGATGTCCCACCAACGCCAAGCAATCGATGCTGGTGACCACCATTCCGGCGGCGCTCGAACGCGGTGCCACGCTGCTGACGCGCGCCAGGGCATGGACGCTCGAGCGCCGCGGCGAGCGCATCGCCGAGGTCACCTGCAGCGCGCTCGACGCACGTGGTACCGATCCGAACGGACGCAGCATCCGCGTGCGTGCAAGCACGTTCATCGTCTGCGCCGGCGCGATCGGCTCTCCGGCGCTGCTGTTGCGCAGCCGGCTGCCCGATCCGCACGGCGTGATCGGCAAGCGGACGTTTCTTCATCCGACGGTGGTCTCGGCGGCGCTGATGCCCGAGCGCGTCGATG
>DASXBS010000016.1:0-2164 GCA_036491555.1 Casimicrobiaceae bacterium | reverse complement strand
TTACGACACTGCGACCCCCTGCAATAAGCGCGAGCCCGGCAGCGGCTGCTCCGCCATCGGCGGTCTCAACCGCATGCATGCGATCCTCGGCACCAGCGAGGCCTGTATTGCCACACATCCCTCCGACATGTGCGTGGCACTGGCCGCGCTCGACGCCAAAGTCCATGTGGCCGGGCCGGCAGGGGCGCGCGCGATTGCGTTTTCGGATTTCCATCGGCTGCCGGAGAACACGCCACAGTGCGACACCAACCTGCAAGCCGACGAGATCGTCACGGCGGTGGAGCTTCCAGCCCGGGGTTTTGCGGCAAATTACACCTACCTGAAAATTCGCGATCGCCTCTCCTATGCGTTCGCGCTCGTGTCTGTCGCAGCTGCACTGGAGCTCGAAGGAGGCGCGATCAAAGAGGCCCGTCTGGCGCTCGGAGGTGTGGCGCACAAGCCTTGGCGCGATCCGTCAGCCGAAGCAGCGCTGCGCGGGCAGGCGCCCAGCGAGGCGACGTTCGCCCGCGCTGCGGACCTCCTGCTGCACGACGCCAAGGGCTTCGAACACAACGCCTTCAAGATCGATCTCGCTCGCCGCGCCATCGTCCGCGCGCTGACGCAGGCGGCGGCCGGCACCCCGCAGTCGCAGTCCAATAAGAAAATCCGGTGAGCAGAGCAGGCCTATGACAACCTACATCGGCACCGCCACATCCCGCGTCGACGGCCGCGCCAAGGTCACCGGCGCCGCGAAATACGCCGGCGAGTTCAATACGGCCGGCCTCGCGCATGCCAGCCTCGTTACATCCACGATCGCCAAGGGCCGCATCGCACGCATCGACGCGAGCAAGGCGCTTTCCGTCACAGGCGTGATCGAAGTGCTGACGCATCAGAACCGGCCCCCCATGGCAGGCGCCGACAGCGCCTACAAGGACGACGTGGCTCCGGAAGGGTCGCCGTACCGGCCGCTCTACGACGACAGGGTCTTGTTTGACGGGCAGCCGGTCGCGCTGGTGGTCGCCGAGGAGCCGGAGATCGCACGCTTCGCGGCGTCACTGGTCCGCGTGGAATACGAAAAAGAGCCGCACGTCACGGATTTGTATCGCCATCGTGATGTGGCCTTCGCGTTGCAATCCCCCGCAAACCCGGCCGAGAACCCATTCGCCCCGCCAAAGCCGCGAGGCACGGCCGAGCAGGCCTTTGCCGCCGCTGAGGTGCGCCACCGCGGCGAGTACTATGTCCCGATCGAACATCACAACCCGATGGAACTCTATGCCTCGACGGTGATTTTCGAGGGGGACGGCAAGCTGACTATCTACGACAAGACCCAGGGCGTCCAGAACGTTCAGCGCTATGTCTGCAGCGTGCTCGAGATGAACTCGGACGACGTGCGCGTTATGTCGCCATTTGTGGGCGGCGCGTTCGGTTCGGGACTACGGCCGCAATTCCAGGTGGTCTTGGCCGCGCTGGCGGCGCGCGCCCTGAAACGTTCGGTGCGCCTCGTACTGACCCGGCAGCAAATGTATGTGCTCGGCTACCGGCCCGCGATGATCCAGCAAATCGAGCTGGGTGCAAACGCCAGCGGGACGCTCGACGCGATCACCCACGATGCGGTCACGGTGACATCGCAATACGAGGACTTCCATCGGCAAGAGACCGGCTGGTCCGGCTTGCTCTACAAATCCGCCCACGCGAAATACACACACAAGCTCGCGCGGCTCGATCTAGCCACCCCGTGCGACATGCGCGCGCCTAGCGCCGCGCCCGGGGTCTACGCACTCGAATGCGCGATGGACGAACTCGCGGTCGCCCTCAAGCTCGATCCGCTCGAGCTTCGCTTGCGGTGTTACTCGGATCGCGAGCAGCACACCGACCGGCCCTACAGCAGCAAGAGCCTGCGCGAATGCTACCGCCAGGGCGCGGAAGCTTTCGGTTGGGACAAACGCAACCCCGAGCCGCGCGCGATGCGCGACGGGACTGACCTCGTCGGCTGGGGCGTGGCGACCGGCGTCTGGGAAGCGCTGCAGGTGCCGATCGCGGTGCGCATCGTGCTCACGGCCAACGGCCATGCGGAGGTTTCCTGCGCAACCTCCGACATCGGCACCGGCACGTACACGATCATGGCGCAGGTCGCGGCCGACATGCTGGGGCTACCGCTCGACAATGTCGCGATCAAGCTCGGCGA
>DASXBS010000015.1:0-4168 GCA_036491555.1 Casimicrobiaceae bacterium | reverse complement strand
GCGAAATCGATCAGCGCGAGTCTCTGGAAAATCGCGTAGAGCTCGCCGCCCATGTCGGGATCGAAGCTCGACGGCCCGTAGGGGATGCAGATGTTGTCGCCCTTGATGTCCAGGTGCACCAGCCCGAGCGAATGGATCTCGTCGAGCGCAGCGAGACAGCAGTGCGCCAGCGACCACCAGTGCGCGCAATCCTCGAAGATGTGGCGATAGGAAGCGCCGTCGCGCGACACCGGCAGCAACGTCGCCCATTGATCGACGGTGACGCCGGCGTCGTAGGTCTGGACGAGTCGTATGCCTCCCTGCGCGCCGCCGTCGAACTGCACGACGTTGGGCACGCAGTGGATACCGTGCCCGATCAGGCGCGCAAGAATTCGCCATTCACGCTCGGTCCACTGGCCAAAGTCGGCATCGCTGGTTGCCAGGAAGCGCTTGGTATATCGGCGACGCTCCCCCGGCACAACGGCCTCGCGATAGACCTCGACGTGTTCGCCAGTGGCCATCTTCAGCCGGCCGCGCCCAAAAACATGTTCGTTTTGCGACGTCATCATGGTTGCCCCATCGCAGTGTGAAGAAAGATGGTGTCGGGAAGCCGCTGTGCAGTGACGCGCTCCCCAGCCAGCCAGACCATCGCGCCCGCCGCCAAACCGATCACCACGGCGAGCGCAAACAGACGTACCAGATGCCGCTGCCTTCGCGCGGTCCGATGGACGACAAGCACGGTCGCGTCGTCACTGCTCCCATGTTCGCGCGCGAATTCGACGAGACGCGCGCAGCGCGTCGCAAGGGGAACCGTGCCGCGCAGCAAGCGGGCGATGTCGCGTGGCGCGGCATGCCTGTGCACTCCATCGCTGCACAGGAGCAGCATCTCGTCGCGACCCAAATCCACGTCGCGGACATTGGGCGCGTCGACGGCTCCATTGCCAACCATGCGCGCGGGATCGTCGAGCGATGCGCCGCGCGGCGGCCGCTCGCTCAGGTGTCGGTAGGTGTCGTCGCGCGTGAGCAGCTGCGCTGATCCACCGTGCTCCGGGCTCACGCGGTAGACGCGGCAGTCGCCGACCCATGCGACCAGCCATCGTGAGAGCGATGTTCCGGTTCCAGCGCAAAGCGCGACCGTCGCCGCGCCTTTGGCATCGGTTCGACTCGCAATGCAGCGGCGCACCGCGCGATCGGCATCGAGCACGGCGGCACGCACGGTGTTGGCGTCCAGAGCGACGTGCTCGAGTGTTTCGTGCAGGCGGCTGACGAGTTCGCTGCTCGCTCGCGACGCCATGGCGCCCAGGCTGACACCGTCGGCCACCACGAACAGGGGCGCGCGACCATCGAGCGTGCTATAGCCGTCCTCGTTGACCGCGTGGAAGCCGCCACGCGAGGACACGACCGCGGCATCGAGATGCACCGGGCCCCTCGTATACGCGGCCTCGCGCACGAACGCCGCGTCGTCCGGTCGGACCGGTTCACGCGATCGATGGGCGAGACGGGAATCCATGCCTGTTTTCACATCCTGTGGTTCGCGGCGTTGGGTGTCATGGTGTATGCGAAAGCGTCAACGCGCACGCCGACGCCGAGCCATCGCTTCCGAGAATGAGCGTCTGCCCGGGCTTCCACCGGAACTGCGTTCCCGGCCCGTGCGCCTTTCCATCGACGCTCACGCCGTTGTCGCCATGCACGACGATCTGTGCTCCGGAGTCGTCGAGCGCGACGATCTCGAAGTGCCGACCTGAAACGTCGGCATGGGCCCAGTCGATCACCAGCGCCTGGTTGCGCGAGCGCCCGACGCGGAATGGAAGCGCGGCTGCGGCGACGTCGACGCTTCGCGAACCCGACGCCATGCGGGCAGTGATGGTCAACACGCCGTCGCGGCGTCGCGGCGGCGCGATCGGCGTCACCGGGGTCAGAGGCGCGGCCGCGCCTGCGGACACGCGGGGCGCCGCGACAGCGGTGGCCGGGCGCAGTGAAAGTCGCGGGTACTGCCGCGCATCGCCCTGAACTTGCGCGGAGAGAACGAGCCACGCGCCATGACCGAGCTCGATGGGCGGCGGCGGTGTCACGCCCTGCGGCACCTGATGCGAACGAGCGATCGTTCCGTTTGGCGATTCGACGCGGATGCCGTTGGTCGATCCCGTGTCCGCCACCCACCAGGCTCCCTTGTCGAACCACAATTCGCAATGCCGGCGGCTCGCGTAGGCGCCGTTGACCACGATGTCGCAGCCTTCGCCCTTGCCGACGGCGTAGCGCCGGCCTGCTGCGACCGATGCCAGCTCGAGGCTTCGCACGCCGTCGGCATCTTCGACGTCGATCGCGACCGCGGGCGCGGCGAGGGGGGTCGGGGCGCTTCCCGCTCGCCGAGGAGCCTTCTGATCGGCCGCCGAGGGTGCATCCAGCTGCGACCAGCGCCCCAGGAGCGTGACACGATAGGGGCGCGCAGCGCTGCTCGGAGAGCCACGGCGCAGCTCGGTGAGCAGTTCGACGTAACGATCCCGCTCGTCGGAGTCGTCGGCTTGCTGCGTGGCGTTGAGTCCGGCGAATTGCGAGAGATCGATCGCGCTCGCATTGCGCAACCCGGCGATCACTTCCCTCGCCAGATAGTGCTTGATCTGCTCGGGCTTGAACTCGGCAATGAATCTGCGCAACAACTCGTGGTGCTCGTCGGCTTCCTCGCACTCGACCTCGATCGAGCTGAGCAGGTAGCGGTCGCGCTCGGCGATCGCAAGGTGCAGGCGCAGTTGCGTCGTCACGAATTGCTCGAGCTCTTCACGGATCGCTCCGATCAGGGTCCGGTACGGGCCCAGAGCCTCCGGGTCGGCGGGCGTCGCGGCGCGCTTGCCGCCGGGCGCGCGCATCCGGGGCTCGAGCATGTCGGTGCCCGGCGCGCTTGCCGAGCCACGCACCCGGCCGTGATCGACCTTGTTCGCCTTGTTCACCATCCAGCTCTTGAGCTTCATGATTTGCGCTCCTTGCGCGCCTGACAGGCGCTAACCCCGATAGGCAATGACCAGCGTGACCATCGGCCCTTCTCGATCCAGCGCGCGAATCCGCGGCGGCGATGGCAAGCCATAGCGGTCCGACAACTGCGCGAGAAAACGGCTCCACGCCGGCTGGATGATGTCGCCCGCAACGACGCGGCGCTGAAGTCTCGGCAACGAGAGCTCGATCAGCACCGCGATCGACGAAACATCTCCGACCTGCACGATGGCGCGACGCAGCGCATCCTCCATGTCGGCGAGGCAGGTGGCGAACGCGCCATCGAAGGTCCACACCAGCGGCCCGCCGATGTCTTCCGCGGGTTGCGGTGGCGAACGCTTGCGAAGCAAGCTCATTTCGCGCCCTGCGCGACGCGCATCGGGTTCGAAAGCAGACCTGCGTGGCGCCCGGCGATCTGCATCGCGATTTCGGCGGCAGGGTTGGGTCCATGATCACCCGCACCGTGTACACGTCCCGTGTCGGCCAGCCAATTGCGCTCGGTGAGCACGCCGATCACCTTGTTCCAGCGCGGATCCGCGGGATGCGACCGGTACGCAGCCACGTACCACTTGTAGGGGCGCAGCGGTCCGCAGGCATCACGGTCGCGTCTCGGCGGCGCGGCGGCTGCGGAAGCGCATAGCGCAGCGAGGTCGTCGAGCGAGCGATCGTCGTTGGGAAAGGTCGGCGTTCCGGTCTTGCCCGCGATCCAGTCCATCTGCGCGCAGGTTCGCGCATCGAACACCTGCTCGCACGCCAGTCGCGCCGTACCGGCGCGGTGACTGAACGACATGCCGCTGATGATCACCTCGGCGGCCTCGCGAGCGATGGCATTCGGATGGGCGTCGGCGACGCTCCAATCCAGCACCGCATGGTCCCCCGCGCCGGTTCCGCGCACGGCCTCGACCAGATGCGGTGCGCGGACCTGCGTCTGACCGTTGGCAGCGGCGGCGAGCATCGCGATCATTCCCGCGGCGCCCAGTGCGCTCGCTCGCGCGTGTCCCTGGCCCCAGCCTTCCGCGACGATGTCCACTACCACGCCGCCGCTGCATTTCCCCCAGTCATCCTTGGTCATTCGCAGTCCGTCGGGTCCTGCCGCGCATTTGCGAACCTTCGCGGTGTCGAGCGCGATCGCCGGCCGCGCTCGCAACGGCGCGCCGAGCTTGCCCTCGAGCGGCTCGGCGAGCAGCCGGCCATAGGGCACCGA
>DASXBS010000014.1:0-6537 GCA_036491555.1 Casimicrobiaceae bacterium | reverse complement strand
TACCGATCGCGTCGGCACCGATCCGTTCAACGACAATCTGGCGCGCCAGCGGGCCGACACGGTGCGCATGTCGCTCATCAGCCGAGGCGTCGCGCCCGACAATGTGGTCGCCGCCGGACGAGGAAGCCGCGAGCCAATCGTACCCACCGATGCCGGAGTCTCCGAGCCGCGCAACCGTCGCGTCGAAATTTTCGTGCGCTGACGCGAGCTCGACCGTATGTAGCCCAATCTCGTGACCGCTCATGCGCGTCGCGCTCCAGCAGCGCCGCGGAATGGCGGCCCCTTCCAGAGCAGCACCAGGTAGGTCTGGTCGTCGTCCTGCCCGGCACTCGCGCTGAAGCGTTCGAGATGAGCGCATAGCGAATCGAGTATAGACGTCGCCGCCCCCAACCTTCCTGCGTTCGACAGCGCCGCGTCGAGGCGCTCCTTCCCGTACATGGCGCCTTCCGGATTGCGCGCCTCGATCACGCCATCGCTCACGATGCACAGCGTCGCGCCGGCGTGCAGCGCGCGATGGCCCGCAACGTAAGCGAAGTGCTCGACCGTGCACAGGGGCGGCCCTCCCGCGTCATCGAGCCGAGCGATACTCGCCCCGCCTGGCTCTAGCAGCGACGGGTTCTCGTGCCCGGCATTGCAGTAGTCCAGATCGCCGGTCTCGAGATCGAGGATCGCGGCAAACACGGTGACGAACAACATCTCGGAATTGTCGCGGGAAATTTCCCTGTTGGCGGCGCTCATGATGGCGCCGATGTCGGCGTTCGGATCGCGCAGTGTCGCGCTCTTGTACAACGCCTTGCTCACCGCCATGAAAATGCTCGCGGTCAGTCCCTTGCCGGCGACGTCGCCGGCCATCAGGAACAAGCGACGCTCGTCGAGCCGGAAAAAATCGTAGAGATCGCCGCCAACCTCGCGCGCCGGCCGCATGATTGCCGCGAGGTCGAGGCGCGCGTCGCCCGCCAGCAGCGAAGTGCGCGGGAGCGTCGCAGTCTGCACCCGCCGCGCCGCTTCGAGTTCGCCGCTCATACGCGCGCTTTGCTCGCGCTGGCGCTGCACGGTCAGCTCGAGCGCCTTGCGTAGTCGCGTCGATTCGGTGAGGGTCAGCACCAGCAGCACACCGAAAAGCAGCGTAAGGCTCGCGCCCGGTATCGCGGCGTCGAACAGCAACTGGAGGCCGCGAAACAACAGATAGCCCAGCGCACCCAACGCTGCTATGCACGAGAACGCGAGGAGCGCGGCGTTGCGTGGCTTCCAGCGCGGCGTCGCGAAGATCAGCGCCGCGCCCAGGACGAAAAATAGCCCCGCCTCCAGCCACGCGATCCACGCCGGCCGCTTGAGCAGCGTGTCGTCGAAAAGGTTTTCCAGCAGCTGCGCGTGGATCTCCACGCCGGGCATACGAACACCGAGCGGCGTGTTCTGGTATTCGAGCAGTCCCAGGCCGGTCACGCCGATGAGGACCAGCTTGTGCTCGAAGCGGTCCGCCGCGACCCGACCCTGGAGGACGTCGCGCGCGGACACGATGCGCAGCGCGCTGCGCGGCGAATAGTACGGACGGACGGACGCGTCGGCGGCTGTCGGTACGATGAAATCACCGATCGCAATCGCATCGGCGACGCGTCCAGACGCGAGCAAGCGAAGCTGCGGCACGCCCATGGCGACGCGCAGCATCTCGACCGACAGGGCAGGAACCAGAGTGCCGTGGACATCGGCGGCGAGAGGTACCGCGCGGATCACGCCGCCCGTCGGTTCGACCGAGATGAGCCCATGCCCAGCCGCGGCGCGGTCGATTTCGTCGCGGCTGGTAAGCACATCTTCGAACCGCGCGAGCGCGATGGGCGCGGCGCTCGCGCCCGCGTCACCGTCAGCTCGCTTCTTGTCGTAGATGCTGAACGGCGCTGCGCGCAGCGCGTGCTGCCTGGGATCGGGTGTGCCTGCGATCGCCAGCACGGTTGGCGCCGCCGCCACCGAGCGTGCGAGTTCATGATCGTTCGACGGCTGCGCCTCGAGACGCGCGGCGAGTACCGGATCGTCCTTGCGCGCGCGCTCGACCAGTCGTTCGGCGGACAGCGGATCGGGCTCGGGCATCAGGATGTCGATGCCGATCGCCGCCGGGTGCTGGCGCGCGATCGCATCGACGAGCTCAGCGAGCTGCGAGCGCGGCCAGGGCCACCGCCCGATCGCGTTAAGGCTTGCCTCGTCGATTTCTACCGCCACCGCCGGCGTCGAGGTGATGACCCTCGGCGAGATCGACTGGTAGGTGTCGAACCACACGGCCTGCAGCGGCAGCCGCCAGGCGGATCCGGTGGCAATGAACGCCGTCAACGCGACCAGGACGCCGGACCCGACGACGAAAACGCGCCGCGGCACGCCTGCGATCGTCGCCGCCGGCACCGGCGCGGCCGCGTCGCTCACAGCATGATTTCCATGCCGTCGTAGGCAGCGCTGACGCGCAAGCCCTTGCCCTCGCTCGTGAGCTCCTCGAGACGCTGCGCGTCGACGAGCAGATGGCTGATCGCCTCGTCGTCGATGGCCGGCTCGTGATGGAACAGGCACAGATGCCCGACGCGTGCCATCTGGCATAGCTCCACGCCGACGATGTTGCTCGAGTGTCCCCAGTCTGCCTTGACCGAGATCGCGTCGGCCAGCGAATACATCGCGTCGAAGATCACGAGATCGGCGTCGCGGAAGAAATCGACGAACCCCTGCGTGTCCAGCGGATCGGCGAGCGTGTGCTCGGAATCGGTCGAGTACACCACCGAGCGTCCACCGCCTTCGAAGCGATAGCCGTACGAGTCGCCGGCGTGACGCTGCAGCTTGACGGTGACACGCATGCCAGCGATGTCGTAGGCGCGACCGGTCTCCAGGTGGATAAACTCGATCGTCGCCTTGAATGCAGAGAAATCGACTGGAAACGAGGGACGGTCCTGCTGCCGCCGCAACGCCATTTCCAGCTCGGCGTGGCCGCCGTAGATGCGCAAGCGATTGCCGGCCATGTACGCCGGCGTGAAAAAGGGCAATCCCATGATGTGATCCCAGTGGAGGTGCGACACCAGGATGTGATAAGTCTGTCCGTCGGCACCGTGCTTCGCCATCATGGCCTGCGCAAACGCGCGCGCTCCGCTGCCCAGGTCGCACAAGACATACTCGTTCCCGCCCGGGTCGATCTGCACGCACGAGGTATTGCCGCCGTAGGTTCCCGCGAGCGCGAACGGTTGCGTGTCAAGGAAGGTATCGATGTCTTCAGCGGTGGTGAAGCGCCTCCCTGAGGCTTCGCGCAGCACGCGACGCAGCTTCGCGCGGAGCGCGTCGGCGCCGAGCGCGACCGGCAGCGAGCCGCGCGTGCCCCAGAAACGCACGCGCATCATGCGCGAGGTGACTCCGGATCGGCGTCGAAGGCGCGCTGCGCTGCCGGGGAAACATTGGCGAGCGCGTCGCGCACCGATGAAAACACGGGCAGCACCTTGTCGAAGCGGCTGATGGTGAAAATCTCCGAGACTACCGGCTGCAATGCGGCGACCGAGATCGGCTTGCCTTGCGCGCGCATCGATTTGGACGCGATCATGAGCACGCGCAAGCCGACGCTGCTGATGTAGACGACCCCGCCGAAGTCCAGCACGACGCCGGCCAACCGCGTCCCGGCGTCGGCCACCAGCGGAACGAGTCTCTGCTCGAGCGATGCCGAGGCAGCGTGATCGATGCGACCTAGCGGCGCCGCAACGAGAACGTCCGCGTATTGACGACTGAGGAACTCCATGACGCATCGCCCTCCCCAGCCAAGCATCGCTCGGATTCTGAAAGCTGTCCAGCGACCGCGTCGAACCGCAGGGTAGTCCCACATCGTGTGGCGCGCCTTCCTACAGCGTTTTCAGCAGCATCCGCTACACGCGAGGCGCGCGGGAGACGAAGCTCGCTTTCATGGGCTCCATGCATCGACTCGCTGTCAGACTCGCAACGATCATTGTCGCGGCACTGCTGCTGATGGTAGCCCCGGCGCTCGCCGAAACAACGATCTACAAATGCGCGGACCCAGGGGGCATTACCTATCGCGACACACCGTGTGCGAACGCCAGTGCTCGGGTCAGGTCGGACGTCAGCGTCGGCGCACCGCTTCGGCAGGCGCGCTGGCAAGTCTGGCACGCTCCGCCGCCGCAGACGCCCGCGCGGCGCTCAGAGAATCTGCTCCCGCCGTCGGCGCGCCTCGCCGTCGGAATGACCGACACGCAGGTGCTCAACCTTTCTGCGTGGGGCCGCCCCGCGCAAATCGCGCGCAGCAAGTTGGGCGTACTGTGGCGCGAGCAATGGACCTACAA
The DNA here is from genome assembly GCA_036491555.1 of Casimicrobiaceae bacterium. Lineage (GTDB taxonomy): Bacteria > Pseudomonadota > Gammaproteobacteria > Burkholderiales > Casimicrobiaceae > PALSA-1003. The sequence goes on along the minus strand of DASXBS010000014.1, from coordinate 2,230 downwards.
GGACCCCCTCACCGGCGCCGACCGCCGGATTCTCACCTTCGAAAACGCGATGCTGATTGCGGAGGCGGAGGCAGCGTCTGAACCGTCCTTCCAGCCTCAAGCGCGGGCCGAGTGATCGTCGGGTTAGTGCAACTCGCTGACTGCGCGGACGTTGGCGGTCCGCTTGGGCTGTTCCATGGTCAGTGGCGCGTTTGAGTCGTGCAGCAGGTTCGCTACGCCAGGCAGTGCCGTATGCAGGAGCTCCGCCTCGGGTGCGTCACGAACGTAATGGTCCAGGAAGGCGATCATGTAGGCAATGATCGCGTCGCGGCTGCTGATTCCGAAATCGGTCCAAGCCATGTGGTTGGCCCAGGGAAACTTCACGAGGTACTTCGGCGCAGGAGTTTCTTCGTAGCCGAATTGCTCGAGCGGCATGGTGAAGATTGGATCGAGCGAGCCAGCCTGATACATGACGGGGGCGGAAATGTGGCGCAGCCCCTCGCTGGATTCGAACGGCAGTGAATAGGGTGTCATCGCCACAATGGCGCGCACTCCAGGCAAGCGCCACGAAGGCCACGCGCCGCCCAATCCCAAGACCGTGTAACCGCCCAGCGAGTGCCCGACCAGCGCGAGCTGCTCCAGGTTGGCCATCGTGCTGTACCGTGGATCGTCGGGCAGCCCGGCGACGACCGTCCGAATGTCCTCACCACGATCGCGATAGTCATCGTCACTCCACATCGGCGACGGCTTTCCGCTCATTCTCCAGAAGCTTGGCCGGATCGACGGACTGCATCCCGAGTCGCCGTGTCGCGGCGCGATCACCAGATAGCCCGCATCGGCCAGCACCTCGGTCAAGTAGCGCGACTGGGTGGGGCAGAGATAAAGCGCGTGAGAGAAAACGACGACCGCGAGATGCTCGTGGCGTCCATCGGAGGGCGTCCAGACGACGACGTCGATTCCTCCGATACGGGTCGCTTCCTCGTTGGCAGCGCCGGCGGGCGGCGAGACCATGAGCATGGCGACACAACAGGCAAAGCATACGAGCGCCGCCAGGCGCATAGGGTGTGGCATGGGCCTCCCGTCCCTCGGTCGTACAGAACACGATCGTTCTCGACATCCTTCCCGCCTCGGCGAACAAAACGATTCGCACGGGACAGCCGATGTCGCACAGCATCGTTACATCAAAGCAATTGCGTGGTAACTCATACTTGGACTAGGTGCGACCGACTCTGCACAAGAGACAGTCTTGAATCGAGTGGCGTGGCATCATGCGACGGCAACTTCAGTCGCCTGAAGAGAAAGCGCTCGGCCTGCGTTCCGCAGCCCAGCGATTGGTCCGACACGGCACAAATGACGGCATCATACGCCGATTGTTTGCAACTGGGGATCGAAATGGCTGACGAGAGAGCGCTTCACACCAAGGCGCCATCGACAGTAAAGTGAAAGGTACAGTTGGCCGATGCGCTGAAGGTCGACGTTCTGTGCCCACGTGCAATTGCAAGATGCAACTGCACGATGCGGCAAGGGTCGACCATCAGCCACAGCCACTGACCGGGGTTTAGCGTGTACTGCAGGAGTATGCAGCAGAGCGAGAGGGATTCGAACCCACACAGGCCAAGGGCGTCCCAATGAAACGTGGCCGCATATCAAGGAAGGTCGACAGTGGCGTGCCGTTCGACAAAGGCGTACTTCATCTCAACGCCTTCGCAAAGTAGATGGCCGCCTTTTTTTAAACGCTCATTCTCCTCCCACAGCCTGGCGTTCTCACGGCGCAGTGTCCCCGAGGTCTTGCTCCGCGGTGGCGAGCTCTTGCTTGGGACGCCGTTGCACTCCTCTTCCTCAAAGTCCAGGCGCCAGTGGCGCCTGGACTTATATCGAGAAAGCGGTCATCGAAGTGGCGCCACTGGGCCGCGTCGCTGCCCGCCGCCGAGTCCGCGTGACTCGAGACGTGCCCACGCGGCATCGACTAGAACAAGAGTCCGAACAAGTTCTTGAGCAGTTCTTCCAGCGGCATTACGGTGAGTAGCAGCGGCGCAACTGGCACAAGCGTGGCCACCGCGACTTGGAGGATGGCATCCCGCGTGACCGGCGCAAAGCGCATGCCCTTGACGACCTCGAAGCTATTGCCCAGATCGGCGAGCGACTGGATGTCCGCGCTGCCCACCAACGGCTCATCGGCCGGCGCCCCACCGTGCAGCCATTTGGCATCAAACTCGCGCACGTAACGCTCGGCCAGCGTGCCATATTCGCC
>DASXBS010000013.1:0-14533 GCA_036491555.1 Casimicrobiaceae bacterium | reverse complement strand
ACCGCGGTGAAGGAGCCGATCCCGCTCGCGCGCTTGCCGACCGCTGGTCGTGATCGAAGGCGCCGGTCACAACGACACCAAGCGCTTCCGGCCTATACCGACCTTCTTGCAGCGCGCCTGTCGAGCGTGGCCGCCTAATAGGCGTCTGGCTCGCCGGGTTGCGGGGGGCGCCCCGACGGCATAGCATGCATCCTTTGGCAACGGGAGGCAGACATGGTCCAACGACCTATAGGGCTTGCCGGAATCGCGGGACTTTCTCTGGCGTTGCTCGGACCGGCCGCGCAGGCCGTCACCTGCGACATCGTCATCGATCGCAACGGCGCAGTCGTCTACCAGGATGTGGTTCCACCGGTGGACATGTCAGAACGCGGCGCGGTCGCTCGCGATCGGATGCGCCAGCGTGGCGAACAGCTCATGATCATCGATGCCGACCAGTGTCCGCGCCTGGTGTTCTCGACGATCACCGGCGCCGCGAGCGTCGAGGAAATCGTGGCGGGAATGCGCCCCTACATCGGAGTCTCGGGCGGCATGGGCTCGAGCTCGCGTCCCGGCGCGAGCGGAACCATCTCCGGCGGTCCGACAAGCGCCCCCGGAGCGCAACCGATCAGCGTGCCACCAGGCGAGCGCTAGTAGTACTAGACGCGCCTTCCCTTTTCGAGCTCCGCATGCAGCGGCCGTCGGCGACAACGGCCGCTGACCGCGCCGGCATCTCAGACCGCGTGGTGACCGTGCATTGCGCGACGGTCTACCCGCAGCCTCAAACGCGCCTCAGGCCTCGTACTTGAAAGACAGCGCCACGCGCGCGCGGTAGGCGATGACCTTTCCGCCGTCGATCTTCACGTCCAGTTTGACGACGTCGGCGATACGTAGATCGCGCAGCGAAGTCGACGCGGTCGCGACGGCACTTTTTACGGCCTCCTCCCATGAGACCGCACTGGTGCCGACGACCTCGGTGATGCGATAGACGCTGTCGGCGCTTGCGCTTTTTCTGCTTTTGGATTTCGCCACGTTCATTCCTCCTTAGGAAATTGTCTGCGCGCAAAAAGCGCGCGGTGGCGTCCCGGCACGCACTACACTCGCGCCGGCACGGTGATGCCCTCATTGCCAAGATGAATTTCGCAGAAGTGCGCGTACGAATTCTGCAAATCCAACTTGATCGCTCCCGACGTTTTGGTACGGCCGCTTGCGCACTCCGCGAGGCGGTATTCGAAGCCGTGCGGCAGATCGATCCGCACGCGATGTTCGGTACCGGTGACTGAATTGCGGATGGGCTCGCCGGTCGATTCCACGATGCCCGGGACGACGAGCTCGGCGTTGCGTGCTTCGAATGCCATTTCCAGTCGAATCGGCGAGAAAATCGGCTCGAACTTTTTCGTGCACATCGCCGCGTAGACCCACCACATCGTCGCCATGTCTTTGGTGTGCTCGCCCGACATGATCCTGACCAGCGCATCACGCTGTTTCGCGTCGGCACGCTCATCGATGATGAGCTGCATGCTGCCGTTGCCAAGATGAACGGGTCCGGGCCACTGATAGAGCGCGACGGTGCGCAGCCCGTCGAGCTTCACATGGCCAAAATTCCCGCGCTCGATCTGCAGGCCATTCATGGCCTCGCAAAATCCCTTGGTCGGCAAAGCGTTGAACTGGCACGGACAACCATAGGCGCAGTTGCAATTGATGAATTCCTTGCCGTCGATCTTCCATTCGATCAGAGCCAAGGGTTCTCCTCGTGGGCTTGCACGCCGCGCGCGACGTCGATGCCATTTGTATTCCGCGCGCCGCGGCTTGTCAATGCGTCGGATCCACGCGGTATCGACGCGGCGTCGGAATGCGCAGCCATGATCGATTCTTTCTAGCCGCGCTCTTCCCAGTCGACCTTCGGCACGGTGGATGCGATCAGTGCGCCGCATGCACTGATTGCGGCCAGCACCGCGAAGATCACGCGATATGCGGAATCGAGATGCGTGGCGACGGCGGCGCGCTGCTCTGCCGTCAGTCGGGCGATGGACGCTGGACCTTCCTCGATCACCTGCCGCAGCACTCCCTGCGCGTCATCGGAGCCGCCGATGGCCGCAAACAGCAGGGTCCCGGTGATGGCGACGCCGAGCGCCCCGCCGATCGACCTGCAGACCGAGATCGAAGCGGTTGCGGTGCCGAGCGCGTCGCGCCCTGCAGCTACCTGTACGGTGACTTGCGTCGGCGGCATCACCGTGCCCAGGCCCACGCCGACGAGCATGGTCAGCGCCATGATCACCGGCGTCGGCGCGCGGCTCACGCTTGCCGCGAGAGCGGCGAAGGCGAGCATGGCGAGCGTGAGTCCGATGCGCGGGTAGATGTTGACGTGGCCGGTGCGCGTGATCAGCTGCCCGACGATCGCCGATGTGACCACCATCGACAGCGTGATCGGAAGCAGCAGCACACCGGATTGCCCGATGCGAAGGCCACGTCCGAGCTGAAGGTACAGCGGCAGGTACAGGATAGTCGAGAAAAGCGCCGCCGCGAAGCACACGACGAGCGCGTCCGAGCGAGCGATCGCCGGCACGCGCAGGAAGCGGATGGGGATCAGCGGATCCTCTGCGCGGCGCTCCCACCAGCCCAGCAGCACGAGACCCGCGACCGCCACGACCGTGAGCGTAACGAGCCACGGTGAGGTCCAGGCCAGCCGATGTCCGCCCGAGGTGAGCACAAAAAGCAGCAGCGGGAGCGCAGTGCAGAACAGGATCGCGCCGACGAAGTCTGGACGAAACCGACCGCGCTTCGGGCTCGCCGAAAGCGGGATGCGCAGCGCGAGCACCGCCGCGAGCAATCCCAGCGGAATGTTGATCATGAACACGGCGCGCCAGCTCAGGTGCTCCGTGAGGTAGGCGCCAAGCACCGGACCCGACGTGCTGGCGAGCGCGAAAACGGTCGCAAAGTACCCCGAAAAGCGACCGCGCTCGCGCGGAGACACGTGCTCCCCGATCAGCGCCTGCGCGAGCGTCATGAGCCCGCCACCGCCGAACCCCTGCAGCGCACGGGCAATGATGAGCGCGAGCAGGTTTGGCGCGAGCGCGCACGCCACCGACGCGGCGGTGAATATCGAAAGCGCGGCGAGCAGCATGCGCCGGCGCCCGAAGCGATCACCGAGATGGCCATACAGCGGCGCGCCGATGGTAGCGGTGAGCAGATACGCGACCACGACCCAGGACAGGTCGGCGAGGCCGCCCAACGAGCTGGCGATGGTCGGCAGCGCGCTGGCCAGAATGGTCTGGTCGGCCGCAGCCAGGAACATCGCCACCATCACGCCAGGGAACACGCGCAGGAACGCCTGTCGGCTCATCGCACGTTGTGCGACGCGCGCGTGATCTGCGGGAGTGCTTTCGGATGACATGCGAAATGGGGTTGCGAGCTGCTGTGGCGAGCGCAACCCGATGTTAGCAGAGCCGATGTTCCGATCCGGAAGCCCCGATGCCCTGTGAATCAACTCGCCGACGCGCCATAATGCGGCAGCGTTCGACCCTTCCGATGGATGTTCCCGATACGATGCTCGACCAGCTGATGCGCAGCGCGCGCGCTGCGGCGCACAGTGCGTACGCGCCGTACAGCGGCTTCGCAGTCGGCGCTGCGGTGCTCGCCAGCGATGGCAAGATCTACGTCGGGGCCAACGTCGAGAACGCGTCGTACGGGTTGTCGATGTGCGCGGAACGGGTCGCCATCTTCAACGCCGTGGCACAGGGGATGAAGGGCATCGCCGCCATCGCGATTTATACACCGACCGTACAACCCACCCCACCCTGTGGCGCATGCCGGCAAGTAATCGCCGAGTTCGGAGCCGACGCGCTGGTCGTGTGCTGCAACGACGACGAGCGTGGCATCCGTCGCTTTCGGCTGCGCGAGCTGCTTCCAGAGGCATTCGGCCGCGGCCATCTCTGAGGTTTGCACGTCGCGTTACAATCGCGTGCGCATTTCGCGCCGCCCAAGGAGGACTGTCGATGAATGCTTCGAAGATCGCCGTGGTTACCGGCGCTGGCAGCGGCATCGGCCGCGCCGCTGCGCTCGCACTGCTGGGCGAGGGCTACAAGGTCGCGCTCGCGGGACGCCGCCGCGAAGCGCTCGATGAGACGATGAAGTTGGCGGGGGACCGCGCGGGCAACGCGTTGGCCGTCGTTACCGATGTAAGCAATCCCGAATCCGTCGCCGCGCTGTTCGACGCGGTGAAGCAAGCATACGGCCGACTCGACGTACTCTTCAACAATGCCGGTATCGGCGCGCCTGCGGTCAATCTCGAGGATCTCACCTTCGATCAGTGGCGCGCAGTGGTCGACATCAACCTCACCGGCGCTTTTCTTTGCACGCAGGCGGCGATGCGCATCATGAAGGCACAGCAGCCGCGCGGCGGACGCATCATCAACAACGGGTCGATCTCGGCACACGCGCCGCGTCCCAATTCAGCGCCGTACACCTCGACCAAGCACGCGATCACCGGCCTCACCAAGTCGACTTCGCTGGACGGACGCAAGTACGACATCGCGTGTGGTCAGATCGATATCGGCAACGCGTCGACGGAATTGGCTGCGCGCATGGCCAAGGGCGTTCCCCAGGCCAACGGGCAGGTCGCGGTGGAACCGCTGATGGATGTGGCGCATGTCGCCAGCGCGGTGAGGTACATGGCGAGCCTTCCTCTCGACGCCAACGTGCAGTTTCTCACCATCATGGCGACCAAGATGCCCTTCGTCGGCCGCGGCTGAGCCGCGCCCGCTACTGTCCGTGGTCGTTGCTGACCCCACTCGGACACTGCGGAACGGTGCCCCAGCGCCCATCGCAATATTCGCGGCGAATGCGCTGGTCGCAGACGATTCGGTCGAACAGTCCGCCGCTCGCGCAGCGCGCCAGCGCTTCGCGCATCTGTTGCATGGGATCGACGGGCGTCGGCACCTGTACCACCGGCGCAGGCACGGCCTTGGGCGCGATTGCATAGATGACTTGCGGCGCAGGATCGGGCCCCGGCGGCACCGCGTCGGGGATCGGCGGCTTCGCGCGGTTGATACGCTTGCTGGGTTCGGGTTTCGCGACCGGCTCGGAGGGGGTGGAAGCGCGCTCGGGAATGCTGGTTTGCGAGACGGACTTGGGGGCCAGACCGGCGGGCACCATCGAAGGCGCAACGGGCGTGCGAGCCGGAGCAGACGGGACCTCGGCCACTTGCGGGGCGTCGGCGCTGCGCTCATTCAAGCGGTGGTAGCCGATGAAGGCCGCGAGCAGCGTTACCCCGGCGATGGCTGCACCCAGGAACGCGCGATCGAGGCGCCGTGCGCGGCTTGGCTCGGGGGGCGCTGCGTCGACCGGCTTGCTGGTCAGCCCGCGCTCGGCGCTTCGGCGCGCGGTCGCCGCCATGGATTGGCTTGGACGTAGCAGCGGCCGCCCCCCGCGGGCAGCCGCAGCGAGCAGCGGTTGCGTCACGGTCGCCGCAAATGCCCTTTTACGCGCAGAACTGCAGTCTGCGCACAATTTGGCGCCGGGAAGCCCAGCGCGCCCGCAAATAAGACATTTCATGATCGCGTCTCGGCGGATGGCCCTGCGTTGAGGTATGGGCTGTGTCCCAAACCCCGTTATGATGGAAGCATAATAGCGCGATTTCTGCCTTTGGCGAAGAACTCGTTTTACGAGTGCCGGCCTTTTTGGTGCCGTTGCCTGCACGCTACAGCATGCGCATCTGCTGGGTATGGGCACGAAAATCGCTTTCTTAGCTTCAAATGGCGCCCCTTGCAAACGTGAATTGTGTCTACTACCGCCCCGCTCGAGGTCGATAACGCGCCCGCCCGCGCGCCTTCCGCGACCGGAGAAGACGCGCGCTTGCCGGCGCTGCTCATGCTTGCGCACAAGCTCGCACGAACGGGCGACCCGAAGCGTGCCCTGAGCGTCGGGCTGGAAGCGCTCGAGATCGCGCAGCGCGAGGACGATGCGCATGCCCGCGCACAGGCCGTGGAAGCTGTCGCCGACGCGCAGCTGGCGACCTTCGCGTACGCCGACGCCCTCGCCCGCCATCTGGAGGCGCTCGCGCTGTGGCGAAATCTCGACGATGTGCACGGGCAGGTGCGTGCCCTGCGCGGGATCGCCACCGTCGAGCTCTACGTCGGCGATTATGTGCGCGCGCTCAGCCGCTTCGAAGAAGCGCTGTCGCTGCTGCATACGCAACACGACACAGCCCTCGAAGCGGGTGTCTTTCACGGGCTGGGAATGGTCTACTCGCGTCTGGGTGAGCTCGACAAGGCGCGCGAATTCCACGAGCTCGCGCTTTCACGGCGGCGGCAGCTCGATGATCGCGCCGGCGTCGCAGCGAGCCTCAACAGTCTTGGCGTCCTCTGCCTGCGCGACGGCGAATCGCAGCGAACGAGCGCGCCCGACTGTGTGGCCGCGGAATTTCACCGCGCGAGGCAGTATTTCGAGGAATCGGTCGCGCTGGCCACCGAAGTCGGCGACCTGCATCTGCAGGCGCTGGCATTGGGTAACATCGGTAGCGCGGTCGCTTTTCTCGGCGATATCGAGCAGGCGATGGCGCTTTTCGAGCGGCAGCTTCAAACCGTGCGATCGATGGACGATCGCATGAACGAAGCCCTGTGCCTGGTCAACATCGGCGAGGCATTGCGCCTGTGCGGTCGCCCGGAGGCGGCGATCGAGCCGCTGCAGCGCGCGCTGTCGATTGGTGAAGAGCTTGACAACAAGATCAGGGTCATGCGCGCGCACCTCGAGCTCTCGGCGTGTCGCGAAGCGCAGGGTGACATGGCGGAGGCGCTGGCGCATTTCAAGAAATATCATGCGCTCGACCAGCACATGCGCTCTGAGGAAGCGGAGGCGAAGGCGCGCGACCTGCTGGTGCAGATCGCCGTGCGCAAGGTGCGCGAGGAGGCCGAAAAATACCGCGCCGAGCGCGACCATCTCGCCGAAGTCAACGTGCAGCTTTCCGAAGCTGCGCACATCGACGCGCTGACCGGGCTGGCCAACCGCCGCTATCTCGACGCCAATTTGGATCGCATGTTCGACGAGCTTCGCGGCGCGCGGCGCAATTTCAGCGTCGCACTCGCCGACATCGACCACTTCAAGGCGATCAACGACCGCTTTTCACACGTGGTGGGCGACGAGGTCCTGCGCACTGTCGGACGCATCCTGCGTGCGGCGTGCCGGCCATCCGACGTGGCGGTGCGCTACGGCGGCGAGGAATTCGTGCTCGCGCTGCCCGACACCACGCTCGAGCAGGCTCATGCCGCATGCCAGCGGCTGCGCGCCGCGGTCGCCGGGCACAGCTGGGATACCATCCACGCCGGTCTCCAGGTCACCATCAGCATCGGCGTGACCGTCGACCTCGAGTGCGCCGATGCGGTCGCGATGCTGAGCGACGCCGATCGCAAGCTCTACGAGGCTAAGCGGGCTGGACGCAACTGCGTGCGCTGACTCTCGCGTCAAAGACCGAGCGCTGCGCGCGCTGGACCACTCCAGCAGTCGGCAACGATCTTCTCGAAGCCGCGCGGCGTCGGATGGAGCTCGTTCGCCCACTGCGCCGGTGACAGCGTCCCCGCGGACCACACCAGCGCGACGGGTTGCGGTACCACGGCAGCGATCAGCGCGTCGAGCGACAAGGTGAAATTGTCGATGAGATCGCTCACGATCTCGCGCCGCAGCCCGCCCAGCGGCGCCCCTGGCGTCGGCACGCGGTCATTGTCCATCGGCAGCTTGAGCCAGCTCTTGAGTCCGGCGAGCGTGCGCCCATCGGGAATCGCGTAATCGTAGTTGTGCACGAGCACGACGACGTCGGGACGCACCGCCGTCACTGCGGCCAGAATAGTGCGATACGCGTGCTCAACCGCGGAGAACACCGCCTGCGGCTGCAGCGGCCGATAGCACCCTGCAACGGTCGTCGCTGCGCTGCAGTCGGCCCGCAGGATCTTGTCATCGAGATCCCCGATGCCCGCGAAGTCGTTTCCACCCGCGCTGATGCAGACCAGACGGATGCCAGGATACCAGACCAGCATCTTGCGAAAGTTCGCCAGCCACGAGCCGGTGCACAACTCATCGGCACGCGCGCCGCTCTCGCCGATCACGTAAATCGAAGGCTGCTCGAGCGCGTTGTACAGCGGCGTGACGAGATTGTTGAACGGATAATGGAACCAGGAATCGCCGAGCGCGAGCACATCGACCTGCTCGCCGCTGTCGAACAACCTCGAGCTATCGTTCCAGTAAATGTGTCCCATCGCGCGTGCTCAGGCTGACGGCCGTCGCGAACCCTGCTAGTTCCCGCGATCTCCGTAGACGCCCGTGGGGCACTGCGGAACCTTGCCCCAATAGCCTTCGCAGTATTGCCTGCCGACGCGGGCGTTACACGACAGGCGATCGAGTAATCCTTCGCGCGAACACACTTCGTACGCTTGCCGCATCAACTCCCAGCGGTCAACCTGAGGGGCAGCGGGTGCGGGCGCGACCGCCGCCTGACGCGGCTGCACCGTCGTGTTCGGCGCAGGCGCGGCGGTGCTCGTCGGCGCGGCGTCGGATTTCGGCGGGGTCGCGGACTTGGTCGCGGTCGTTCTCGACTTGATGGCCGGCGCGGCTGCCTTGGACGCATCGGTGCTCCCGGCGCCGGTCGTCTTGGCATCGGCGGAGGCGGGAGCGCTCGACGCGGCCGGCTGCGCCGGCGACGTATCGCTCGAGCCCGCGGTCGTGCTGGACGGCGTCATGCTTGCCTTGGGCACTTCCGAGGGCTGCGCCATAGGCGCCGAGGGTGCGGGTGTAGTGCTCGCTGCGGGCGTCTCCTTCGGCTCCGAAGAGAACATCATCTTGTAGGCGACGAAGGTTCCGATGCCGACGACGACGAGCAGCGCCAGAATGCCGGCGATCAGACCGAGCTTCATCGGCGATGCGGGCGCCGGCGGTGGGATCGGTGCTGAAGTCGCGAGCGGCGGCGCGCGTGACAGCGTGCTGGCGCTGGCCGCCATGGTCTGTTCGGCCGCCGCCGGCGACGGCGAGTAAGCAGGCCGCGACCCGGTGGCTGAAGCCGCCGCCGCGCGCGATGCGGGAGACATGGTCGGCGTGTTCAGCGGCGCGAATCCCGCTGCGGCGGGCGATGCGGCGATGATCGTGTTGCCGCACTGCACGCAAAACTTGGCGCCGGACTGGATCTCGTACCCGCACGTCGAGCATTTCATCGCAGTTCTCCCTTGCGTTCGAAGGCGCGGAATGCTCCCCCGGTCGGTCGTACTGCCTGCCGCGCCGCGCTAGTGTAACGCTTTGGGGGCGCGGGATTGCGACCTGTAGCCGCGCCTAGAGTCGCAATTCCCAGGTTTCCGCGACGAGGTTGCGGCCGAAGCTTTGGTGCGGCTCCGACGCGCGCTTTTCGAAGCCCGCCCGCGCGTACAACTGACGCGCGGCCGCGAGCTCGCTTTGCGTCCACAGCATGAGCTTGCGATAGCGCGCCGCGCGCGCGAAGCGGATGCATTCGTCGACGAGGCGCGCACCCAGTCCCAGGCCTCGCGCCGAAGGCTCGACGTAGAGCAAGCGCAGCTTCGCCACCGAGTCGGTCTTGCGCACCACGAAAACCGAGCCGACGATGTCGTCGCCGCGTGCCGCGATCCAGCAGCGCTCGCGCTCGCATCGGAAATGCTCGACGAAATCGGCGACGATTCGAGCGACCAGCGCCTCGAAGCGCGCATCGTAGTCATATTCCTGCGCATACAGCTCACCGTGGCGATGCACGACCCATCCAAGGTCGCCGGGGAGAGGTTTGCGCAGCACGACTGGCGAGGCTTCATCGATTCGCTCCGAAGGCTCGATCAGCTGCTCGATGGTGCGCATCGAGGCGGTCAGCACTTCCTGGGCATGCGGAGCGAGCGCGCGCAGCAACGCCGCCGACTGCGCGTACGAGCGCGATTCCAGTGGCGCGAACGCCTTGCGACCGCGCGCAGTCAGCGACAGCAGCGTCTTGCGCCTATCGGCAGTGAAGCGCTGCCGGCGCAGCCAGCCGCGCTGCGCAAACCCGCGCAGGATCCGGCTGAGATAGCCTTCGTCGAGTCCGAGCGCCAAGGCCAGCGCGCGTGCGCTCGGCGGCTCCTCCCGATCGGCATGCGCGAGCTCGTAGAGCACGCGCACTTCGCTGAGCGACAGGGGACTCTGCAGGTGGTGCTCGCCGAGCACACCGATCGCGCGCGTGTAGAAGCGGTTGAAGCGCCGCACCTGTGCGACGCGCGAATCGAGTCGGGTGTCGATCGATGCCATGCCAGCCCTCGGGCGGGCCGGCGCCCGCCTCCCGCCAATTTCTGCAATTTGCTTGCTTTTGTCAAGCAATTGGGCAAGCGCGGCGTGATGCGCAGCCTTTCCGCGTCAGCCCACGTGCTCGCGCAGGAACTGCAGCGTGCGCTGGCGCGCCAGCGTCGCCGCGGCGGCATCGTAGGAACCGCGCTGGTCGCAATTGAAGCCATGATCGGCGGCGTAGATATGCACGTCGACGTTGGACTGTGCCGCTGCGAAGCGCTTCACGCCGTCGACCGGGATCATGCTGTCACGCTCGCCGAAGTGCGCCAGCACCGGACAGCGCGGCGTTTCGGCACCCGCCTCGAGCATGCCGCCGCCGTAATAGCACACCGCACAAGCGAAGCCGGAGAGCTTGCATGCGCTCATCCAGGCGATGAAACCGCCCCAGCAGTAACCCATGACGGCAAACCTGCCGCTGGCGGCGATCGAATCGCGCGCAGCGCTGATGTCGCGCAGCGCTGCCTCGGTGGTCGCACGCGCCTTCAATTCGCGTCCGCGCGCAATGTCGGGCGGGGTGTATCCGAGGTCGATGCTCTTCTCGACACGGTCGAACAGCGCCGGCGCGACGGCGACGTAGCCGTCTGCCGCATAGCCGTCACAGACGCTGCGTATGTGGCTGTTCACGCCGAAAATCTCCTGCGCGATGACGATGCCGCCGCGCGGCGTCCCCGCGGGATCCGCCCGGTAGGCCGAAAGCGTGAAGCCGTCGGATGCCTTAAGCTCGATGTTTCTGCCCATGATGTGCGCTCTCCGCAGTAGGTTGCGCCTGCGATCATACCGCTGGATGAGCTTCGCGCGTGCGCGTGGGTGCGTGGGATAATGAACCCCCGAAAGACCGCCGCCGAGGCACGCCGCATGGATACCAAGAAAGTCGCCGCGCTGGTGCGCGAACTGCTTGTCGAGATTGGCGAGGACCCCGACCGCGAGGGACTGCTGAAAACGCCCGAGCGCGTCGCCGCGGCGTACGAGTTCCTGTCATCGGGCTCCCGCGCAGACGTCGCCAAACTGCTCAACGGCGCGGTGTTCACCCAGGAAACGAACAGCATGGTGATCGTCAAGAACATCGAGGTGTACAGCCTCTGCGAGCATCACATGCTTCCGTTTTTCGGGCGCTGCCACATCGGCTACATCCCGAGCGGACGCGTGTTCGGCGTGTCCAAGCTCGCGCGCCTGGTCGACATGTACGCGCGCCGGCTCCAGCTGCAAGAGCGACTGACCGAGCAGATCTCGCAACAGGTAATGACGCTGATCGGCGCCAAGGGTGTCGGAGTGATGATCGAGGCACGCCACCTGTGCATGATGATGCGCGGTGTCGAGAAGCAAAACTCGGTGATGATCACCTCTTCGGTCCTCGGGACCTTTCGCGAATCTACCGCCACGCGCGAAGAGTTTCTGAACCTGATCGGCAATCGCGCCACCTGACAACCGCATGCCTTCGCGTCCGGAGCCGGACGCGCCGGGCGGCGGGTGCGAGCGTCGATGCACGCCTTCCTGAGCCTCGTCGGGCTGACCGCCCCGCTGTTCGTGCTGGTGTTCCTCGGGTACGCGCTCGCCAGTTGGGGGCGCTGGCCAAAGGAAGTTTCCGATGCGTTGACGCGATTCGTCTTTTCGGTGGCAATACCTGCGTTCCTGTTTCGCATGATGAGCGAATTCTGGAAGCTGCCACCGGTCGATGGTCGCCTGCTCATCGCATATTTCGGCGCGTGCCTGATCGTGTTCGTGCTCGGCAAATTCGTCGCGCAGCGCATGTTTCGGCTGGACGGCGTCGGGCAATCGGTCTTCGCGCTGGGCGGTATTTTTTCCAACAACGTGCTGCTCGGGGTGCCACTTGCCAAGATCACGCTCGGCGAAGCCTCGATCCCGGTCGTTTCGCTGGTCCTGGTGTTCAATTCGCTGATCCTGTGGACCCTCGTGACCGTCTCGGTGGAATGGGCCCGCCACCGCTCGGTGTCGTGGCGCGGGTACCTCTCCGCAGCCAAGGCGGTGGCGACCAATCCGGTGGTCGGTGGCATTCTGCTGGGCACCGCATGGGGCGCAACCGGCGTGGCGCTGCCTGGCGTTCTGGCGCAGACGCTTGAACTGGTCGGACAGGTCGCGGTCCCGCTGTCTCTGATCGCACTCGGCATGGGCCTCGCGCAATACAGCATCCGCGAAGGCTGGCGCGAGAGCGCGGTGATCTGCGCGATGAAGCTCATGGTCCAGCCTGCGGTGGTGTTCGTGCTTGCGCGCGCGCTGGATTTGCCGCCGCTGGAAACGCAGGCCGTGGTGATGCTGGCCGCGCTGCCGGTGGGCGCCAACGTCTACCTCATGTCGCGTCAGTTCGAAACATTGGGTGGCCCGGTGGCGGCAAGCCTGGTGATCTCGACCGCGATTGCCGCCGCGTCAACGCCGCTCATACTCGCGCTGAGCGCGCTGTCGTTCCGCTGAGGTCGAGCGCGCTCCAGCGAGGCGCAATCAGCGCGACGTCACCTGCCGCTCGCCGGGCTTGAGCCCCCCGCAATCGGCGCTGATCCAGCGCGACTCGAGAACGATGTCGACCTTGCTCTCGTTGGCGCCATTGCGCATCAGCATGTTCATCTTGCCGACGATGCGATCGGGCCCCGCCGCGGTGAATTCCGCGGTGCCGGTGGATCCGCCGCTGCACGCCATCCTGAGCTGAACACGCTGCGCGGTGCGCTCGACCACGTTGCGCTGGCATCCCGCCGAAGACGTGCTTCCGAAGGCTTCCCAACGCTCCAGCATGTCCGGCGTCATGCACATGCGGTCGCTCGAGATGATGGGTTTGCCGCCGTGGGGAGAAAGCGAGCGCTGCATCTTGGCACGCTCGTCCGCCGTCATCTTCGAATCGCGCGGACTGGACGGTGGCGCTGCTTCCATCACGATGGTCGACGACGTTTCCCACAGCCCAGGCTTCGCATTGGGCATCGCCGCTGCGGCGACATGGGACAGTGTCGTGGTCAACACAAGTGCGAAAGCTATGCGCATGAGATTCTCCAAAGTCCAAGGCCGGTAGCCTAAGCGGGCGCGCGACAGCCGGCAAGCACCACCGGGCCGGCGGTGGCGCATCGCCGACCAGCGTCGGATGTCATACTTTCCGGTCAAGCGTCCGGAGACGATCATGACTTCCTTGCCACGCCGCGCTGGCATCATCGGCGGCTGCCGCATTCCTTTCGCGCGCAGCAATACCGCGTATGTCGGCGCAAGCAATCTCGACCTGCTGTCGGCGGCGCTCACTGGCCTCGTCGAGCGCTTCGATCTTCGCGGCGCTCGGCTGGGCGAAGTGGCTGCCGGCGCCGTTATCAAGCATTCGCGCGACTGGAACCTGACCCGCGAAGCAGCGCTCAACAGCGGACTCGATGCGCATACGCCCGCGTACGACGTGCAGCGCGCGTGCGGCACGAGCCTCAGCGCGACACTGCAGATCGCGCGGCGCATCGAATCGGGCGACATCGACGTCGGCGTGGCCGGCGGCGTCGACACGACCAGCGAAGTGCCGATCGTGTACGGTCGCGCGCTCAACGCAATCGTGCTTGAAAGCGCCCGCGCACGCACGCTCTCCGCGCGCCTCAAGCCGTGGCTGCGAGTGCGTCCGCGCGATTTCAAACCAGGGACGCCGGGCGTAGTCGAACCGCGCACCGGCCTGTCGATGGGCGAGCACTGCGAGATCATGGCCAAGGAATGGAGCATCGGTCGCTCCGAGCAGGACGAGCTCGCGCTGGCGAGTCATCGACACGCCGCCGCGGCATGGAAAGCGGGCTTCTACGAAGGCATGGTCACTCCGCTCAACGGACTCGCCGCCGACAACACCATTCGCGCCGACACCGACATGGCGAAGCTCGGTGCGCTTAAGCCGGTGTTCGACCGCAGCGCCGCGGGCACGCTGACCGCGGGTAACAGCACTCCGCTCACCGATGGCGCATCGTGCGTGCTGATCGCCAGCGAAGCGTGGGCGCGCGAACGCGGTCTGCCGGTGCAGGCATTCATCACGCACGGTGCGTCGGCGGCGGTCGACTTCGCGGGCATCGCGGGTCCGCGCGAAGGACTGCTGATGGCGCCCACCTACGCCGTGCCAGCGATGCTGGCGCGCGCCGGCGTTACCTTGCAGGACTTCGATATCTACGAAATCCACGAGGCCTTCGCGGCGCAGGTCCTCTGTACGCTCAAGGCGTGGGAGTCCGAGGATTACTGCCGCAGCCGCCTGGGGCGCGGGGCACTGGGAAGCATCGACCGCGCCCGGCTCAATCCCGTCGGGAGCAGTATC
>DASXBS010000012.1:0-9507 GCA_036491555.1 Casimicrobiaceae bacterium | reverse complement strand
CTCGGCCTTTGTCAGCCGCGGTTCTGTAAGCAGCCCGTTCTCGGTTTCCAAACGGCAATTCCGACCGACCTCAACGTCCACTTTCGGACTACGGATCGAGCGTGCTGACGCCCGGGGCGGCCGCCTCCGGGGTCAACACTCTTGGTGTTGGGGCCTTGGAAGTCGGCGCATTCGGTAGGACAATGCAACTATTTACTGTAGGACAGGGTCTGACGCGCGCTGGCTTTTTTTTGCGAGTGGGATTCGATGCAATTACCTGACCGCCACGACCCCGCGAGCGGGCGTCCCCACCCAACAGCGCGCGCGCTGTCTTCGGCGCGCACGTCAGCGATCGGCCAAGAAATAGCCGAGTTCGAGCAACAGGGCGCGAGCGACCAAGGCGTGGTCCGCCAATCCTGGATTACGCGGTGCATGGGCCATGTGCATGCCGCCATCTCCCGGCGGAGGCTCGCGCGGCCGCTGATAGTGATCGCGACGGCCGCGACGATTGCCTCCCTCCTCGGCCTTGCTCAGAGTGGCGGACCCTTCGACGGTCCTTTCGCGATGCCGCGTCCCGCGGGTCGGGTACTCGACCCGTTTCTCGCCGACCTCGAAGAGCGCACCTTTCGCTTTTTCTGGGACACCGCCAATCCGCAGAATGGGCTGATCCCGGATCGCTATCCGACGCCCTCCTTTTCGAGCGTCGCCGCAGTGGGATTCGGACTCACGACGTATCCCATCGGCGTCGAGCGCGGCTACGTCACGCGCGAGGCGGCCCGGCAGAGGGTCCTCGCGACATTGCGTTTCTTCCGCAATGCCCCGCAGAACCCAGGCGCGCGCGGCGCGGCTGGGTACAAGGGTTTTTTCTATCACTTTCTCGACATGAAGACGGGGGAGCGTTTCGAGGACTCGGAGCTTTCGACCGTCGATACCGCCATCTTTGTGGCGGGCGCGCTTTTCTGCCAGTCCTACTTCAGTGGGACGGATCCCGAGGAAGTCGAAATCCGCGCCTTGGCCGAACAAATCTACAGCCGCGTCGACTGGCGCTGGGCCCAGGTGCACGCGCCCGCCATCAGCCACGGCTGGACGCCGGAAGACGGTTTTCTCGAATACGACTGGCGAGGCTATAACGAAGCCATGCTGGTCTACCTGCTGGCGTTGGGCTCACCGACCTATCCCGTCGGGCAAAAGGCTTGGACCGAGTGGACGAGCACCTACGACAAGACCTGGCACAAGGAATTCGGGCAGGAGTACCTGGGCTTCGCGCCGCTTTTCGGGCACCAGTACACGCACGTCTGGCTGGATTTCCGCAAGATCCAGGACGCCTACATGCGCAAGCGCGGTCTCGACTATTTCGAGAACAGCCGCAGGGCGATCTACGCGCAGCAGGCCTACGCGATCGCCAATCCCCGGCGCTGCACGCATTACGGTGCGACGGTCTGGGGCATGACGGCCAGCGACGGCCCCGCCGACGTCGAGGTCGAATACGAGGGCGCTCGGCGCCTCTATCGCGGCTATGCGGCCCGCGGCACGGACAATCACGACGATTGCACGCTCGCGCTCACGGCGACGGTCGCATCCATTCCCTTCGCGCCCGAACTCGCGATTCCTGCGGTGCTCGACATGAACCGCCGCTTTGGCGAATATATCTACTCGAAATATGGTTTTGTCGATGCCTTCAATCCGAGCTTTCATTCTAGCGTTCCGCTCAGCCATGGCCACGACATCCCCGGCTTCGGCTGGGTCGACGGCGATTATCTGGGGATCGATCAGGGGCCGATTTGCGCGATGATCGAAAACCAGCGCAGTGCGCTGATCTGGCGCGTGATGGCGAAAAACCCGCATATGCGCCTCGGCCTGGAGCGCGCGGGATTCTCCGGAGGCTGGCTCACGGCCTCGCAGTGAGTCGACCGCGCGTCGGCCGCCCGCGAAGGTGGGCGACTGCGCTCATGCTGGTCGCAGTCCTGGCGCTCGCCGCATGTGGCAAATCCTCGACGGATCCGACGACGCTCCGCTTCTGGGCCATGGGCCGCGAAGGCGAGATTGTCGCCGAGTTGCTGCCCGAATTCGAGCGCACGCATCCCGGAATCCGCGTCCAGGTCCAGCAGCTGCCGTGGAGCGCGGCGCACGAAAAGCTTCTCACCGCGATCGCCGGAGACGCGACCCCCGACATCTGCCAGGTGGGGAACACCTGGGTCCCGGAATTTGTGGCGCTGAATGCGCTCCAACCGATGGACGCCTACGTCGCGGGGTCGTCGACGGTGGACCACAGCGATTACTTCGCCGGCATCTGGGACACCAACGTCGTGAGCGGGAAGCTCTACGGCGTGCCGTGGTATGTCGACACGCGTCTTCTTTTCTACCGTAGCGACCTGCTGACGCAGGCCGGCTTCTCCGCGCCGCCCGCGTCGTGGCCGGAGTGGACGCGCATGCTTGCCGCCGTCAAGGCGCGCGCGGGACCCGACCGGTACGCCATCCTGCTGCCGCTCAACGAATTCGAGCCGCTCCTCATGCTGGCATTGCAGCAACCGGACCCGCTCTTGCGCGACGATTGGCGTTGGGGCAACTTCGAGAGCGATGGATTCCGGCACGCGCTCGCCTTCTATCTCGAGATGTTCCGCCAGCACTGGGCGCCGCCGCTGACCAATGCGGAGGTATCCAACGTGTGGGATGAATTCGGCCGCGGCTATTTTTCGTTCTACATCTCCGGGCCGTGGAACATCGGCGAATTCAAGCGCCGTCTCCCTGCGGACAAGCAGAACGCGTGGATGACCGCACCGCTGCCCGGTCCGACCGGCCCGGGCGCTTCGATCGCCGGCGGCTCGAGCCTTGCGATATTCAGCGCGGCGCGCGACAAAGGCGCCGCGTGGCAATTGATCGAATCTTTGTCGCAGCCCCACATCCAGCGGCGCTTTCACGAGCTGACCGGCGACCTGCCGCCGCGGCGCGCCTCGTGGAACGGGCCGCCGCTCGCGGACGACATCTATGCGCGCGCTTTCCGCGAGCAGCTCGAACGCGTCAAGCCAGTGCCCAAGGTCCCCGAATGGGAGCGCATCGCCAACGAGATCCGCATCGTCGGCGAGCGCGCGGTGCACGGCGAGCTCACGGTAGACCAGGCCGCGAAGGAGCTCGACGCGCGCGCCGACAGGATTCTCGAAAAGCGCCGCTGGCTGCTCGCTCACCGGACCGGCGATTGAGAGGCCGGCGCGTCGCGTGGTGGTTCGTCGCGCCGGCGCTCGCCGTCATCGTAGTGTTCTTTTTCCTGCCGGTCGGTGCGGCGCTGCTGATGAGCCTCACCGATTTCGACATCTACGCGCTGGCCGACATCCGCAACCTGCGCTTCGTCGGCTTGGGCAACTACATCTTGCTCGTGCAGACGCCGCTCTTCTGGCAGGCGTTCGGCAACACGCTCTACTTCGTCATCGTCGGGGTTCCGCTATCGATCGGCGTCTCGCTCGGCATGGCGCTGCTGCTGAATTCGAAGCTCGCACGATTGAAGCCTTTGTTCCGTACCGCGCTGTTCGCACCCGTCGTCACCACGCTCGTGGCCGTCGCCGTCATCTGGCGCTATCTGTTCAACACCCGCTACGGCTTGCTCAACTACGCGCTGTCCGGCGTGGGGATTTCGCCGATCGATTGGCTTGGCGATCCGCACTGGGCTATGCCCGCGATCATCGTCTTCGCCGTGTGGAAGAACTTCGGCTACAACATGATCATCCTGCTCGCCGGCCTGCAGAACATTCCGGAGGAGCTCTACGAGGCGGCACGCCTCGACGGCGCATCGGCCTGGCAGCAGTTCCGCTACGT
This sequence comes from Casimicrobiaceae bacterium, assembly GCA_036491555.1. Taxonomy (GTDB): domain Bacteria; phylum Pseudomonadota; class Gammaproteobacteria; order Burkholderiales; family Casimicrobiaceae; genus PALSA-1003. Next base: position 5,721 of record DASXBS010000012.1, on the reverse strand, counting down.
GACGCTGCCGATGCTCTCGCCCATTCTGCTTCTGGTCAGCATCCTCACCATCGCCGGCTACTTCCAACTCTTTGCCGAGCCTTACGTGATGACGCAGGGCGGTCCGCTGCAAAGCACCGTCAGTGTCCTCTACTTTATGTACGAGGAAGGCTTCAAGTGGTGGAACCTGGGCTCGGCGTCCGCCGTCGCCTTCGTGCTCTTCCTGGTCATTTTCGCCATCACCGCGCTGCAACTGCGCTACACGCGGCGGCCGGGAGGCTGGACATGAAGCGCGCGCTAGCCGCGCCGATCGTCAACGGGCTGCTGATCGCGGCAGCGGCGGTGACGCTATTCCCCCTCTTCTGGATGGTGTCGACGTCGCTGATGCCGCCGGGCGAGTCGACTACGTTTCCGCCGCCGCTGCTTCCCACTCATGCAACGCTCGGCAATTACCGCGAGCTCTTCGCGCATGCGGGGCTCGGCCGGTACCTCGCCAACAGCGTGCTGCTCGCGACGGTCGCGACGCTCGTCTCGCTGGTGTTCAACGTCTCGGCGGGCTACGCGTTCGCGAAGCTGCGGTTCGCCGGCCGCGACCGCATTTTCAAGCTGCTGCTCGGCGCGCTGGTGATCCCCGGCCAAGTCGCCATGGTTCCGCTATTCCTGCTGTTGAAGCACATGGGACTGGTCAACAGCTACGGCGGCGTCATCGTCCCGGCGATGGCGAGCATCTTCGGCATCTTCCTCGTGCGCCAGTACGCGCTGTCGATCCCGAACGAGCTGCTCGAGGCGGCGCGCATCGACGGCGCCAGCGAGTTCCGGATCTTCCGCATCATCGTTGTGCCGCTCCTGAAGCCCATCATCGTGACGCTCGCGGTGTTTACGCTGCTCGCGACATGGAACGATTTCATGTGGCCGCTGATCGTGCTAACCGACAAGGATCTCTACACCTTGCCCGTCGCCCTCGCCAGCCTGTCGCGCGAGCACGTGCAGGACGACGAGATGATGATGGCGGGCTCGGTGGTGACGATCCTTCCCGTGCTGGCCGTCTTTCTCCTGCTGCAGCGCTATTACCTGCAGGGGCTGATGGCGGGCGGCATCAAGGGATGATGCGCCCTGCCGACCGCCGACCTTGTCGGGGCGCGGGCTCCGCGCTCGCCGCGCTCGGCATCGCCATTGTGCTGTGCGCCTTCCCGGTCAGCGCGCGGAGCGACGATCTGCCGCAAGCGCGTGTACTGGATCGTTTCGATACGCTGACAGCGTGGGCGCCGTTGGCATCCGATGATGTCAGCGCCTCGATCGCATCCGCCGAAGGGCCCCGCGGGCCCGCCATGCGCCTGGACTTCGACCTTGCCGGCACGGCAGGCTATGCGATCGCGCGCCGTACGCTGCCGCTCGACCTGCCGGCAAATTACGAAATCTCGTTCTACCTGCGCGCCGACGCGCCGGTGAACAACTTCCAGTTCAAACTCGTCGACGCGAGCGGAGACAACGTTTGGTGGTTCAATCGTCCGAACGTTGCTTTTCCGCGCGAGTGGCAGCTCGTGACCATCGATAAGCGGCAGATTGCATTCGCGTGGGGACCGACGAAGAATCGGACGCTGAGCCACGCGGCCGCGATCGAGTTCGTCGTGAGCGCCGGACGCGGCGGCGGACGCGGCTCGGTCTATATCAGCGAGCTCCGCTTGCGCGAGCTTCCATCGGAGGCGAGCGAGCCGGCGCCGACCGCGCGGTCAGCGTCACAAATTCCGGAGCCGCCTCTGGCGGTCGACGGAACGCTCGCCAGCGGAGACCTCGCCTCCGACGCTTCGCCCAATGCCCGCTTCGAAAGCCTGGCGCGGGCGTCACCGCGCGGCACCTATCCGCGCGGGTTCCTCGCGGAGGCATCGACCTGGACGCTCGTCGGCACGGACGGCGGAAGCGAGACGGGCCTTCTCTCGGAGGACGGCGCCGTCGAGGTCGCCAAGGGTGGATTCTCGATCGAGCCCTTCGTCGTCACCGATTCGCAGGTGGTCACGTGGGCCGACGTCACGGCGGAGCCTTTCCTCGTCGGCGACTACCTGCCGATGCCGGGCGTCACCTGGCATCGACCGCAATGGGATCTGCGCGTGTCGTCTTTCGCATCCGGCTCGCGCGCGGAATCCCGACTCATCGTCCGCTACGAGCTCACCAACCGTACCCGGAAACCGCTGAAGCTCACACTCGTCCTCGCCGCGCGGCCCTTTCAGGTCAACCCACCCGTGCAGTTTCTGAATACGGTTGGAGGTGTGAGCCCCATCCGTGGTGCGGCGTGGACCGGCTCGGCGCTCATCCTAAACGGCACGCGCGAGATCTTTCCGCTGCGGCCGCCCGACCGCGCAGGCGTTTTTTCATTCGACGACGGTCCAATCCCGCGCGTCCTCGCCGAGGGGCATTGGTCGGGTGCGCAAGCGCTGCACGACCCGTCGGGCTACGCATCGGCCGCGCTTGCCTACGAGCTTACGTTGCCGCCACGCGGAGCCGCGACGGTAGGGCTCGTCGTCCCGCTTTCAGGATCGGCGACGCCCCCAAGTCTTGGCGCACTTTCCTCGAAGCAATGGATCGCGCGCCAGCAGGACGCCGTGGCCGCCGCGTGGCGCACAAAGCTCAATCGCGTCTCGCTGCGCGTTCCGGCTCCGGCCCAGCCGCTGGTCAATACGATGCGAACCGCGCTGGCGCATCTGCTCATCACACGCGACGGCCCTGCGCTCCGTCCCGGGACGCGGTCATACGCCCGCTCCTGGATCCGTGACGGCGCGATGATCTCCGAATCGCTTTTTCGGCTCGGCTACGCCAGCGTCGCCGCGGACTATCTGCGATGGTATGCGCCGCATCAGTTCAAGAGCGGCAAGGTGCCCTGCTGCGTCGACGAGCGAGGCGCCGATCCCGTGGCCGAGAATGACAGCCCGGGCGAGTTCGTCTTCCTGGTGGAGGAAATCTACCGCTACACGCACGATCGGGCGCTGCTCGGAGCGATGTGGCCGCACGTCGAAGCCGCCATCAAGTACGCCGAGACGCTGCGCCAGTCCGAGCGCGCGGACGCGAACCTCGCGCCGGCGAGACGCGCTTTTTACGGCCTCATGCCGGCGTCGATCAGTCACGAAGGTTATTCCGAAAAGCCGATGCATTCGTACTGGGACGATTTCTGGATGCTGAAAGGCTATGAGGACGCGGTGTCGATCGCGACCACGCTCGGGCACTCAGACGCGGCGTCGCGAATCGCGGCGCAGCGCGATGAGTTTCGCCGCGATCTGCACGCTTCGCTGCACGCGTCTATCGCGACGCACGGCATCGCGTATCTTCCGGGCTCGGCCGAGCTCGGCGACTTCGATCCGACGTCGACGACCATCGCCTTCGCGCCGCGCGGAGACGTGCGCGACCTTGCTCCGGCATGGGTGCAATCGACTTACGAGCGCTATTGGCGCGAATTCATCGACCGCCGCGACGGCACCACGGCCTGGGACGTCTATACGCCCTATGAGCTTCGCAACGTCGGCGCGTACATACGCCTCGGGTGGCGCGACCGCGCGCAGGAGCTGCTCGCGTTCTTTCTCGACGGCCGGCGCCCCGCGGCGTGGCACCAATGGCCCGAGGTGGTCGGGCGCGATCCCGCAAAAGCGCGCTTCGTGGGCGACATGCCGCACGCGTGGGTCGCCTCGGACTTCATCGACGCGGTGCTCGACCTCTTCGCCTATGAGCGCAATGACGACCGGTCGATCGTGCTCGCTGCCGGTATTCCGCCCGCCTGGCTCGATGGTGCCGGCATCAGCGTCCGCAATCTGCGCACTGCGTACGGCTTGCTGAGCTATTCACTCAGAAAGGAAGGTGGTACGGCGATACTGACGCTGGAGGCGGGATCGCGACCGCCGGGGCACTTCGTCTTTGTCTGGCCGTGGAAAGATCTTCCGCGCGCGACGCGGGTCAACGGCCGCGCCGCACGCTGGCAGGGTAACGAGCTTCACATCGACGAGCTCCCGGCACGCGTCGTCGTCGAAGGGTTCGATGGCGGAAACTCGAGCGAGCCGGGCAAGACGCATTCGCGAAGTCGTACGGCCGATGCTCATGATCACCCGCACTAGGCGCACATCTTCTTCGCGAACGAACAACAGCAGAAAGAAACAGGATGGCCACAAAAATAGAATTCCCCTCGAGTTTCCTCTGGGGCAGCGCAACCTCGGCATATCAGATCGAGGGCTCCCCCCTTGCCGATGGCGCCGGACCGAGTATCTGGCAGCGCTTCGCCCACACACCCGGCATGATTCGCGACGGCGAGACCGGCGACATCGCGTGCGATCACTACCGCCGCTATGCCGACGACGTAGCGCTGATGCGTCGCCTCGGAATGAACGCGTATCGCTTCAGCATCTCGTGGAGCAGGGTCTTGCCACGGGGCCGGGGGCCGGTGAATCCCGCGGGTGTGGATTTCTACGACCGGCTGGTCGATGAGCTGCTGAAGAACGGCATCGAGCCGTCGGTCACGCTCTTTCACTGGGATCTTCCGGCGGCGCTCGATGACCTGGGAGGCTGGCTCAATCCCGACATCGCCGATTGGTTCGCCGACTACGCCTCGATCATGTTCCGCAAGCTCGACGACCGGGTGAAGATGTGGGCCACGCTGAACGAGCCCTGGGTGGTGACCGACGGCGGCTATCTTCACGGCGCGATCGCCCCCGGGCACCGCAACCGGTTCGAGGCGCCGATTGCCGCGCACCACCTCCTACGCGCCCATGGGGCCGCCGTGCGCGCGTATCGCAGCGAGGGCCGGAACCGCATCGGTCTGGTGGTCAATCTCGAGCCCAAGTATTCCGCGTCCGACGACGCGGGCGATGTCGCGGCCACCGTCCGCGCCGATGCCTACATGAACCGGCAGTTCCTCGACCCGGTGTTCCTCGGCCGCTACCCCGAGGAACTCGAAGAGATCTTCGGCGAGGCGTGGCCAGCGTGGCCGGCGGAGGACCTCGCGCTCATCGCACAGCCGATCGATTTTCTCGGCGTCAACTATTACACGCGCAGCGTGGTGCGATGCGAACCCGAGGCATGGCTGCTCGGCGCAGCGCGTGTCCTGCAAAAACGCGCGACTCATACCGAGACGGGCTGGGAGGTCTACCCACAGGGCTTGACCGACACGCTCGTCTGGGTAATGCAACGCTATGGAAACCCGCCGGTGTACATCACCGAGAATGGCGCTGCGTTCTTCGATCCCCCAACCGTGGAAGACGAGCGCGTCGAGGATCCGTTGCGCGTGGACTATCTGCGCAAGCATATCAGGGCGATCCACGCCGCCATCGAGCGCGGCGTCGACCTGCGAGGCTACTTCGCGTGGTCGCTGCTCGACAACCTCGAGTGGTCGCACGGCTTTGCCAAGCGCTTCGGCATCGTGCATGTCGACTTCGATAGCCTGAAGCGAACGCCGAAGGACAGCGCGCTCTTCTATTCCAAAGTTATTGCGACCCAAGGGCGCGCGCTCGACGAGCCGCCGCCTGACGCGCTCTGAGGTCACGGCGCGATAATCGCGTTGATGATCGCGCGCCGGATTTCGCGCGGCAGAAACCGCCGGCCGGTGCGAAGGTCCACTTATCAAGGGAAGGACCGCTTCGACCCCGAAGCGATGCGGCACTTTTGGCCGGACGGACAACTCGCCTAAGCGGCAGTGTCAATGCGCGAATAGCGCCATCTGGTGGGCGGTGGTCACAGACCTTCGACTCAGCCTTACGCCGAGCTGCCCGA
>DASXBS010000011.1:0-1862 GCA_036491555.1 Casimicrobiaceae bacterium | reverse complement strand
TCGTGCCTGCACTCGTTGACATAGGCGTGGACGCGGCCGCCGAAGCGAATCGCGAACGCCGGCAGCGTTCGTTCGCCGCGCGCGATCGAGAAACGCAGCCCCGGGCCGGCTTCGATGAGCTCGTTGCTCGCGCCGATCACGCGTTCGTTGACAGCCATGCGCGTAGCTCGGCGACCGAATGCACCGTGGCAAGCGGAGAATGCTCGGCCAGCCCTTCCGGGGGATGCGCGCCGTACGCCACCGCCAGCGACGCCGCGCCGGCGTTGCGGGCAAGCTGCAGATCGTGCGTGGTATCGCCGATCATCAACGTTTGCGCCGGACCGACGTCGGCTTGCTCCATGAGCCTCAGCAGCATGTCGGCGTGCGGCTTGGGTTCGCCCTCGTCGGCGCAGCGCGATACGGCGAAGTGGCCGGCGATCCCGTGCTGCGCGAGCACGCGGTCGAGCCCCCGCCGCGATTTGCCGGTCGCGATGCCCAGCTTGAAGCCGCGCGCCGACAATTCTGCCAGCATGTCGGGCACCCCCTCGAACAGCGGGATGGCCGCGTCACCGACCATGTAGTGTGAGCCGAATCGTTCGGTGAAATGCGCGTAGTGCCGTTCATGGAGCGTGGGTGCGACATAGCGTATCGAATCGCGGTGCCCCAGCCCGATGACGTGCCTTGCCCTGACCTCGTCGGGCACGTCGACCCCGAGGTCGCGGCACGCCTGCTGCAGCGCGCCGGCGATCAGCGCGGTTGAATCGGCGAGCGTCCCGTCCCAGTCGAAGGCGAGAAGGTGAAAGCGGCGCGGCGGGCTAGGCATGCGGCTCACGCCGGCGCATCGAGGCGGCGCAGGAAATGCGCCAGATCCGGCGGCAGGGGCGACTCCAGGACCAGCGTACGGCGCTCCAGCGGGTGCGCCAGCGTGAGCCGTTCGGCATGCAGGAACATGCGCTTGAGGCCTTCGCGCGAGAGCGCCTTGTTCCACGCGAAGTCGCCATACTTGTCGTCGCCGGCCAGCGGAAAGCCGAGGTGTGTCAGGTGCACGCGGATCTGGTGAGTGCGCCCGGTCATGAGCTGTGCCTCGAGCAGGCTCACCGGCGGCTGCGCATGGGGCCATACCTGCCGACGCGTGAATACGGTGCGCGCAGCTTGACCCTCTGCCTCTGCGCGCTCGACGCGAACACGACGCTCGCCTGCTCCGGTGAGGAACCGCGCCAGCGGAAGCTCGACGCTGCGCCTGGCGTCGCGCCATTTGCCCTTGACCAGCACCGCGTAGCGCTTGTCGACCTCGCCGGCGCGAAGCGCAGCATGCAATGCGACCAGCGCGCTGCGCTTCTTGGCGACCAGCAGCACGCCCGAGGTGTCGCGGTCCAACCGGTGCACCAGCTCGAGAAAGCGTGCGTCAGGCCGCGCGGCGCGCAGCTGCTCGATCAGTCCGAAGGCAATGCCGCTGCCACCGTGCACCGCGACCCCGGGCGGCTTGTCGATAGCGAGGAGCGCGTCGTCCTCGTAGAGCACCGGCACCTCGATGGGCCGCGCGACGGGTTTGGAAGCGACCTCGGCGATGCGGATGGGCGGGATGCGCAATTCGTCGCCCAGCACCAGGCGAACGTCGGGTTTGACGCGTTTTCGGTTGAGACGGACTTCGCCGCTGCGCAGGATGCGATAGATGTGGCTTTTAGGCACACCCTTGAGGATCCGCAGGAGAAAATTGTCGACACGTTGCCCCACGCCCGCCTCTCCTACTGCAAGGCGGTTGACAGCATCCTTGCTTAAATCGTTCATTTCCTTATAATTGTCGCTGGCAGCAACGTGTGGCAGGCCCGGACCCGCGGAACCTAACCAGGCTTCCGCGTCCCGGACACGGCGTCCCCGAGATG
>DASXBS010000010.1:0-46797 GCA_036491555.1 Casimicrobiaceae bacterium | reverse complement strand
CCCTCGATACCCTGTTCGATCTCAACGAACGCGCCGTAGTCGGTGAGGTTGGTCACCTTGCCGAACAGGCGCGTGCCCGTCGGGTAGCGGCGCGAAAGCCCGACCCACGGATCCTCTCCGAGCTGTTTCATGCCCAGCGAGACACGGTTCTTTTCCTGGTCGAACTTGAGCACCTTGGCGGTGACTTCGTCGCCGACCGCGAGCACTTCCGACGGATGCTTGACGCGACGCCAGGCGAGGTCGGTGATGTGCAGCAGACCGTCGATGCCACCGAGGTCCACGAACGCGCCGTAGTCGGTGATGTTCTTGACGATGCCCTTGACGATCGCGCCTTCCTGCAGCGTCTTCAGCAACTCCTCGCGCTCGGCACCGAGGCTCGCTTCGAGCACAGCGCGGCGCGATACGACCACGTTGTTGCGCTTGCGGTCGAGCTTGATGACCTTGAACTCGAGCGCCTTGCCTTCGAACGGCCCCGTGTCCTTGACCGGGCGGATGTCGACGAGCGAGCCGGGCAGGAACGCGCGGATGCCGTTGACCATCACGGTCAGTCCGCCCTTGACTTTGCCGGTGACCAGGCCGGACACGATGGTGCCCTGCTCCATCGCGGCTTCGAGATCGTGCCAGGCCTTGAGCCGCTTGGCCTTGTCGCGCGAGAGTCGCGTCTCGCCATAGCCGTCTTCGAGGCTTTCGATGGCGACGGTGACGAAATCGCCGGCCTTCACTTCGACTTCGCCTTTGTCGTTCTTGAATTCTTCAATCGGGATGAAGCTTTCCGATTTCAGTCCCGCGTTGACGACGACGATGTTGTAATCGACTCGTGTCACTTCGGCGGTGATGAGTTCGCCCTGACGCATTTCCTGCCGTGCGAGCGACTCCTCGAACAAGGCGGCAAAGTTTTCCTGCGGCGGGCTGGATTGGGTGCTGGTTGCGGTTGGCATGCTGTCTAAGATCCTGAAGTTCCACCGCGGTCGCTGGCGCGAACGCGGGTTCGTTGGTCAATCCGCCTCGCCGGTTGCCCGGCGGGCGGCCCTTGCTGAGGCAACGCCGCACTGCGGTTGCGTCAGTGGCGTGCCGAGTTGCGTGCTCAGTTGCGTTGGCTTCGTCAAATGCGGCCGGCCTTGGCGAGCGCCGCGTGACTCTGGAGCACACGGGCGACGGCCTGGTCGGCAGTCAATTGCGTGGTATCGAGGATCAGTGCGTCGACGGCGGGCTTGAGCGGCGCTGCCGCTCGGCTGCTGTCACGCGCGTCCCGTTCCCGAATGTCGCGCAAAAGACTTTCAATAGTAACCGAGTTTCCTTTTTCGATCAACTGGTTATATCGGCGCCTTGCCCGTTCTTCGGCGCTGGCAGTGACAAAGGCCTTGAGCGGCGCATCGGGGAAGATGACCGTGCCCATGTCGCGCCCTTCGGCGACCAGCCCCGGCGGCCGCCTAAAGGCGCGTTGCCGCTCGACCAGTGCACTGCGCACGCGCGGGAATACCGCCACCCGCGACGCCGCGGCTCCTACGGCCTCCTCCCGGAGGTTTGGCCCGACGTCCTCGCCGCCCAGCAGCACTGTGTCGCCGACGAATCGGGCGTCCAGCGACGCCGCCGCATGCGCCAGCGCGGCCTCGTCGTCCAGCGCCAGCCCGCGTCGCAGCGCCGCCAGTGCGACCAGGCGATACAGCGAGCCGCTTTCGAGGTAGTGCCAGCCCAGCGCCCGGGCGACCGCCTTGGCGAGTGTGCCCTTGCCGCTGGCGGCGGGCCCATCGATGGCAATCACCGGCGCCAGCAAGGTCATGACGCTCCCCCCGCAGTCGCTGCGCGACCTCCCCCCATAGGGGGGCAAGCGCCTTGGGGCGGCCCGGCGGCGCTCATGAGGTCCCCCCGAAGTCGCTGCGCGACCTCCCAGGGGGGCGAGCGCCTTGGGGCGGCCCGGCGGCGCTCATGCATTTCGCTTCGAGGCAAGCTTGCCGAAAACCTCGAAATAATCGGGAAATGTCTTACGTACGCACTGCGGATCCATTATCCGCACGGGCACCCCGCCGAGCGCGACCAGCGAAAAACACATCGCCATGCGGTGATCGTCGTAGGTGTCGATGGTCGCCGTGCGCAGGCGATCGGGAGGCACGATGCGCAACCAGTCCGGTCCCTCCTCCACGCTGGCGCCGAGCTTGGCAAGCTCTCGAGCCATTGCCGCGATGCGGTCGGTTTCCTTGACGCGCCAGCTGCCGATGTTGCGCAGCAGGGTCGGACCGCGCGCGAATAGCGCGACTATCGCCAGCGTCATCGCGGCGTCGGGAATGAGCTTGCAATCGAGATCGATCCCCGCGAGCAACGCGCCCGCGCGTGCCTCGATCCAGTCGTCGCCGCCGCTGATTTGCGCGCCCATCGACGCGAGCACGTCGGCGAAGGCGATGTCTCCTTGAACGCTTGCCCGCCCAACGCCTTCGACGCGCATCGGCCCGCCGAGAGCGCCCGCCGCCAGAAAATAGGACGCCGACGAGGCATCGCCTTCGACGACGATGCGTCCGGGACCGCGATAGCTGGCGCCACCGGCGACGCGAAAGCGCTTCCAGCCGTCGCGATCGACGTCGACCCCGAAGCGCTTCATCAGGTTGATCGTGATATCCACGTACGGGCGCGACACCAGGTCTCCTTCGACCTCGACGCTGACCTCGCGCCGCAGGAGTGGCAGCGCCTGCAGCAGGCCGGTCAGGAACTGGCTTGATACGTCGCCGCGAATGCACACGCGGTCGGCCGCGTCGGTGCGCGCGGTTCCGATGCGCAGCGGCGGATAACCTTCACTGTTCTCGTAGCCAATATCCGCGCCGAGCGCGCGCAGCGCGTCGACAAGGTCGCCGATCGGTCGCTCGCGCAGGCGCGGCGCGCCATCGACCCGATAGTCACCACCGCAAAACGCCAGCGCGGCAACTAGCGTGCGCATCGACAAGCCGGACATGCGCAGCGAAAGCTCGGCGCGCCGTGTGGGAAACGGACCCGCCGCGCCCGCAACCCTGTACACGCCGGCGGCGTCCCGGCTCCACGCGACGCCGAGCGTGCGCAGCGCGGCGAGCATGACCTCGGTGTCGTCAGATTCGAGCAGGCCGTCGAGAACCGTCTCGCCTTCGGCAAGCGCCGCGAGCAGCAGCATGCGGTTGGAGATGCTTTTCGAGCCAGGCATGCGCACGCTGCCGGTGAGGCGCGCGACTGGCGCGAGGTCGAGATACGCAGGCGACTCAGACATCGCCATCGGTGGAATGCGTTGCGAGCCATGCGGCGCGTGCATCTCGAGCGGCGGCAAAATACGCGGCGAGCGCGCTGCCATCGGCGCGCTCGAGAAGCAGATCGATGCGCGCGAGTTCCGCGCCGTAGTCAGCGAGCTCGGCGCGCAGGGCGTCGCGGTTGGCGAGGCAGATGTCACGCCACATCTCGGGATGGCTCGCCGCAAGGCGGGTGAAATCGCGAAAGCCGCTCGCGGCGTAGCGGAAATATTCGTCGCGGTCGGGTCTCGCAGCGAGCGCGCCAACCAGCGCGAAGGCGAGCGCGTGCGGCAGATGGCTCACCGCGGCAAACAAAGCGTCGTGGCGGGCCGCATCGAGCCGCGACACATGCGCGCCGCAGGCCGCCCAGCATGCCTCCACCAACGCCACCGCGTCTTCGTGCGTCTCCGCCAGCGGCGTGAGGATGACGTTGCGTCCGTCGTAAAGCGATTCGAATGCCGCGCCGGCACCCGAATGCTCGGTGCCGGCGATCGGATGCGCTGGAACGAAGCGGGGGAGCGTGCGCGCGAGCGCGGCTCGTGCCGCCAGGATTACATCGCGCTTGGTGCTTCCTGCATCGGTGACCACCGTCTCCCGTCCCAAATGCGGTGCGATTTGCGCGAATACCCCAGCCATCTGCCCCACGGGCACCGCTAGCAGCACCAGCGCGGCATCTCCCAGTTCGTGCTGCCACGGCTGTGCGATGGTATAGGTGCGCTGCGCGATGCCCACGCGGCGCGCGATCTCGAGATTGGCCTCGTCGCGACCGATGCCGACCGCCTCGCTGACGGCGTCGGCGCGTTTCAGTGCAAGCGAAAACGAGCCGCCGATCAGGCCTACGCCGAAGACGACCAGCTTCGAAAGCGCGCGCACTGCCGCCTTTCAGCGCGCCAGCGCGACCTTGAGCGCGTCGAGAAAACGCTGGTTCTCGGCGGGCAATCCAACCGAGACACGCAAGTGTTCGGGCAGACCGTAATTGGCGACCGGACGCACGATCACGCCTTGGCGCAGCAGCGCGTCATAGATTGCGCCGGCAGCGCCGACGTGCACCAGCAGGAAGTTGGCGTGCGACGGCACATAGGCGACTCCCATCGCGGCGAGGCCGCGCGTGAGCTGGTCGAGGCCCGCATGATTGATCTGCGCGCTTTCGGCAACGTATTCGACATCGGCGAGCGCCGCGAGCGCCGCCGCCTGCGCGACTGAGTTGACGTTGAACGGCTGGCGAACCCGATTGAGCATCGCGCACACCGTCGGATCGCCCAGTCCGTAGCCGATGCGCAGCCCCGCCAGCCCATACGCCTTGGAGAAGGTGCGCGATACCAGCAGGTGCGGATGCTGGGGCAGCCATGCGGCGCTGTCGGATTGCTGATCCTGACGCAGGTACTCGTTATAGGCCTCGTCGAGCACCACCAGTATTTCACTCGGCACCGACGCGATGAACGCGCGCAGCGCCGCCGGCTCGATCCAGGTGCCGGTGGGATTGTTGGGATTGGCCACGAAAACGATGCGCGTGCGCGGCGTGATGGCCGCCCGCATCGCAGACAGGTCGTGCCCGAGTGCGCGCGCCGCAACGCTTATGCCTACGCCTCCGCGCGCCTGCGTGGCGAGCGGATAGACCGCGAAGGCATGCTGTGAATACACTGCCTCGTCGCCGGGGCGAAGAAACGCCTGCGTCGCAAGCTCCAGGATGTCGTTCGAACCGTTGCCCAGCACGATATGCTCGGGCGTCACGTCGAAGCGCGCCGCCAGCGCGTTCTTGAGCGCGAAGCCGTTGCCGTCGGGATACCGGGTGATGCCGGCGGCCGCCGCGGCGATCGCATCGCGCACGCGAGCGCTCGGCCCACGGGGGTTCTCGTTCGAGGCGAGCTTGACGATGTCGTTCGGGTCCAGACCGTATTCGCGCGCCAGCTCGTCGATCGGCTTGCCCGGTATGTAGGGCGAGAGCCGCTGCACGTACTCCGGCGCGGCCAGCGGTTGCGAGCTCATCGCGATCCGTCCCCGTTGGGTGCGGGCGCGGCGGGATACGAGCCGAGGAGCTTGAGGAACGGCGCGCGCTCGCGCAGATCCGCGAGCGCGGCAGCGACCGGCGCGTCGTCACGATGGCCTTCGATGTCGACGAAAAAAAAGTATTCCCACAATCCGGTGCGCGCGGGGCGCGACTCCAGACGCGTCATGCTCACTCCGTTTTTCGCGAAGGGCTCGAGCAATGCGTGCACCGCGCCGGGGCGGTTGTGCGCGGACATCACGAGGGAGGTTTCGTCGCGGCCCGAGCGCGCAATGGGGTGGCGCCCCAGCACCCAGAAACGTGTGGTGTTGTTGGGCTCGTCCTCGATGTGCGCGATCAGGATCGGCAGGCCGTAGATCGCCGCCGCGGCTTCGCCGGCGATGGCCGCGCTCGACGGTTCGGCCGCCGCCAGGCGCGCGGCCTCGGCGTTGCTGGATGCGGGGACTCGCGGCACCGCCGGGAGATGCCGCAACAGCCACTGGGCGCATTGCGCGAGCGACTGCGCATGCGAATAGACGCGCGTGATCTCGCCGGCTGCCCCGGCACGCGACAGCAGGTGCTGGCCGATACGAAGTTTGATTTCGCCAACGATGGTAAGGCCGGTCTGGCACATGAGGTCGAGCGTGCGACCGACCGCGCCTTCGGTCGAATTTTCGACTGGAACCACCGCGTAGTCGGTCTGGCCCGCCTCCGCGGCGCGAAACACCTCGTCGATGGACGCGTACGGCTCGGCGTGCACCAACTCGCCGAAATGGCGACTGACGGCGGCGTGGCTGAACGTCCCCGCAGGTCCGAGATACGCGATCGAAAGCTTTTGCTCGAGCGCGAGGCACGCCGACATCACCTGGCGAAACACCGCTGCGACGGCCTCGTTCGACAGAGGCCCGGCGTTCTGCGATTCCAGCGCGCGCAACACTTGTGCCTCGCGCTCGGGACGATACGCCGCGGCGCTGCCCTTGAGCGCGCCGATGGCCTGCGCCTGACGCGCACGCTCGTTGAGCAGCCTGAGCAGATCGCGATCGAGCGCGTCGATGGCCCCGCGACGGCGTGCGAGCTCCCGGTTCGCATCGACCTGCGGTTGTTTTTCCGGGTCAGCCATGGTTGGACCGCGCGCCGAGCGGATTTATTCCTCGGCGTCGACCTCGGTCTCGACAACGCGCTCCAGGCCGGCGAGCTTCTCTCCCTCGCCGAGATTGATCAGCGTCACACCCTGCGTCGACCGGCTCATTTCGCGGATCGACGATACCTCGGTGCGAATGAGCACGCCGCCGGTCGAGATGAGCATCACTTCGTCGTCATCGTGCACCAGCGCCGCCGCGACGACCTTGCCGTTGCGCGTGGTCTGCTGGATCGCGATCATGCCCTTGGTGCCGCGGCCGTGTCGCGTGTGCTCGACGATCGGCGTGCGCTTGCCGTAGCCATTTTCGGTGGCGGTGAGCACCGATTGCCGCTCATCCTCGGCGACCAGCATCGAGATGACGCGCTGTCCGCGATCGAGCTGCATGCCGCGCACGCCGTGCGCGTTGCGGCCCATCGGACGCACGTCGGTCTCCTCGAAGCGAACTGCCTTGCCGCCCGACGAGAAAAGCATGACATCGTGCTTGCCGTCGGTGAGCGCGACGCCGACCAGGAAATCGGCGTCGTCGAGATCTACCGCGATGATGCCCGACGGCCGTGGCCGCGAAAACTCGGAGAGCGGCGTCTTCTTGACCGTGCCCTGCGCCGTTGCCATGAACACGAAGCGATCCTGCGCGAACTCCTTGACCGGAAGGATCGCCGTAATCTTCTCGTGCTCGAGCAGAGGGACCAGGTTGACGATCGGCTTGCCGCGCGACGCGCGCCCGCCCTGGGGAACGTTGTAGACCTTGAGCCAGTAGACGCGGCCGCGATTGGAGAAGCACAGGATGAAATCGTGCGTATTGGCGATGAACAGCCGATCGATGAAATCATCTTCCTTGGTGCCGGTCGCCTGCTTGCCGCGCCCGCCGCGGCGTTGCGCCCGATATTCCGCCACCGGATGCGCCTTCATGTAGCCGCCGTGCGAAAGCGTGACCACCATGTCCTGTGGCGCGATCAGGTCCTCGACCGAAAGATCGACGCCCTGCGCGACGATTTCGGATCGGCGCTTGTCGCCGAACTGGTCGCGCACCGACTTGAGCTCGCCGGCGACGATGCCGGTGACGCGTTGCGGTTGCGCGAGGATCTCCAGCAAATCCTTGATCTGCTCCATCACGTCGCGGTATTCGGCGGTGATTTTTTCCTGCTCGAGCCCGGTCAGGCGCTGCAGTCGCAGTTCCAGAATGGCTTGCGTCTGCGCGTCGGACAGTCGATAACCCGCGGGCTGACTTTTCGCCTGCCACCCGAATTCGGGCGCGAGTCCTTGCGGACGCGCGGCATCGGCGGCGGCGCGCCTCAGCATGTCCTCGACCAGCGGCGAGCGCCAGATCCTGCCCATAAGAGCGACCTTGGCGTCGGCCGGTGTCGCCGCGGCCTTGATCAGCGCGATGATCTCGTCGACGTTGGACAGCGCGACGGCGAGACCTTCGAGAATGTGGCCGCGCTCGCGTGCCTTGCGCAGCTCGAAACGGGTGCGCCGGACGATGATCTCGCGCCGGTGCTGCAGGAAGAACTCGACAAACTGCTTCAGGTTGAGCAGGCGCGGCTGGTTGTCGACCAGCGCCACCATGTTCATACCGAAGCTGTCCTGAAGCTGCGTGAGCTTGAACAGGTTATTGAGAATGATGTCGGCGATTTCGCCGCGCTTGAGTTCGATCACCACGCGCATGCCGGACTTGTCCGACTCATCGCGGAGGTCGGAGATGCCTTCGAGGCGCTTCTCGCGCACCATCTCGCCGATGCGTGTAAGCAGCGTCGCCTTGTTCACCTGATAGGGAATCTCGTCGACGATGATCGCCTGTCGTCCACCCTTGTCCAGGTCCTCGATGTGCGTGCGCGCACGGATTACCACGCGTCCGCGCCCCGTGCGGTAGCCTTCGCGCACGCCTTCGACGCCGTAGATGATTCCCGCAGTCGGAAAATCGGGGGCCGGCACGTGCTCGATGAGGTCGTCGACGGTCAGCTCGGGATTTTCAAGCAGAGCAAGGCACGCGCTGACGATCTCGTTGAGGTTGTGCGGCGGGATGTTGGTGGCCATCCCCACCGCGATACCCGAAGAGCCGTTGACCAGCAGGTTGGGGATGCGCGTGGGCAGAACGGTCGGTTCGAACTCCTTGCCGTCGTAGTTCGGGACGAAATCGACCGTTTCCTTGTCGATATCGGCCAGCATCTCCGCTGAAATGCGCTGCAGCCGGCACTCGGTGTAGCGGTAAGCCGCAGGCATGTCGCCGTCGACCGAACCGAAATTGCCCTGGCCGTCGATCAGCGGGTAGCGCAGCGAGAAGTCCTGCACCATGCGCACCAGCGCCTCGTAGGTAGCCGAATCGCCGTGGGGGTGATATTTGCCCAGAACATCGCCCACCACGCGGGCGCACTTGACGTACGGGCGATTCCACACGGTATTGGACTCGTGCATGGCAAATAAAACGCGGCGATGCACCGGTTTGAGGCCGTCCCGGACATCCGGAAGCGCGCGCCCGACGATCACGCTCATCGCGTAATCCAGGTAGGAATGACGCATTTCGGCTTCCAGGCTCACTGGAAGGGTTTCTTTGGCGAACTGCTCCATCGTCTGGGGTACTCTTTCGCGTTTTAAGGTTTGAAAGCGGAGCGGGCCTGATCATCGGGCCCGGGGTAGCAGACTCGCTCGACAAGGGCCCTAGCTACCGTCCGCGCACCGAGATACCGAAAACGATGAATCTTATCATGACCGTTGTATTGCTGCGACAACGTTCAAACTTCCTGTTGCGGGAAACGCTATTGCGCTTTGCAGGGGTAAAAACCCTATGCTATAGTCGATCGCAAGTCGCTGTTTCCGGACGACCTACAAAAGTTGCCGTTACGCGTCGAAAAACTACACGGGCAGACTTCAACAACTCAGCCAAAGGGGTGAAAGTGAATAAACTTCGTCTGATTGCGACCATCATGACCGGCGCGACCGCGGCCATGGTTGGCTCCGCGGCGCTCGGCCAGGCCAATCCGCAGAATAGCGGCTACGTCCTGTTCGGGTACGGCAAGCCGGACGCCAACGTCTGGAAAAGCGGTTCCTATGGTGGAAAACCTGGGGTAAACGACACACTTTGCTGGAGAACCGGATATTGGACTCCGGCCATGGCGATCATCGAATGCGATCCCGATCTCGTTCCGAAGCCCGCACCGCCGCCGCCTCCGGCTGCCGCGCCGGCACCGCCGCCGCCCGCACCTGCACCAGCGCCGGCGCCGGGTGTGCAAAAGATCACGCTGGCTGCCAAGGCATTGTTCGACTTCGACAAGGCCGTGCTCAAGCCTGAAGGCATGGCGGCCATTGATCGTGAGGTGATCAGCAAGCTGCGCGACGTGTCCAAGCTCGAGCTCGTGCTCGTCACCGGCCACACCGATCCGATCGGCACGCAGGCTTACAACCAGAAGCTGTCGGAGCGTCGTGCCAACGCCGTGCGCGATTACCTGGTGTCCAAGGGTATCGCCCGCGACAAGATCGAAACCCTCGGCATGGGCAAGACGCAGCCGGTCCCGGGTCTGACCTGCAATCAGAAGAACCTGAAGGAACTGATTGCATGCTATGCACCGGATCGCCGCGTTGACGTCGAAGTCAAGGGCGAAGTCACGAAGCGCTAAGCTGCAACCGTTGTCGAAAAAGCCCCGCCTCGCGCGGGGCTTTTTCTTTGTTGTGCGCATGGCGAATATATCTTTCTGCCTGTCCCTCGCTTGACGTGCTGCTGGGAACCCTACACCCTCGTCGATCATGCCCATCGCCGTTGACCTCCGACTCGATGCCCGCTGGATCGTGCCCATCGTTCCTGCTGGCGCGCTCGACCATCATTCGGTGCTCGTCGGCGAAGGTCTCATCGTCGCCATCGTGCCGACGGTCGACGCCGACCGTGACTACGCGGCCAGCGAGCACATCGTGCTGGACTCACATGCGCTGATGCCCGGGCTGGTCAACGCGCATGTGCACGGCGCGATGACGCTGATGCGCGGTATCGCCGACGATGTCGCGCTGGAGGTTTGGCTGCGCGAGCATGTCTGGCCGCGCGAGGGACGCTTCGTCGCCCCGGACTTCGTACGCGACGGTGCGCTCATCGCGGCCGCGGAAATGCTTCGCGCCGGCATCACCTGCTGCAACGACATGTATTTCTTCCCCGATGCCGCCGCCGCGGCATATCAAGCCAGCGGAATGCGTGCGATGCTCGGCATGCCGGTGCTCGATTTTCCGACGCCGTATGCGGTCGATGCGGACGCATGCCTGCGTGCCGGGCT
This sequence comes from Casimicrobiaceae bacterium, assembly GCA_036491555.1. Lineage (GTDB taxonomy): Bacteria > Pseudomonadota > Gammaproteobacteria > Burkholderiales > Casimicrobiaceae > PALSA-1003. The sequence goes on along the minus strand of DASXBS010000010.1, from coordinate 36,177 downwards.
GGCCGCGCGCGACCAGTGGAAAAACGATGCCCGGCTGTGCTTCTCTTTTGCGCCACACGCGCCCTACACCGTCAGCGACGCGAGCTGGGAAAAAATCGTCATGTACGCGCGTCAGCTCGACATGCGCATCCAGACGCACCTGCTGGAAGCGCCCGACGAGCGCGCAGCGAGTATGGCCGCGCACGGCGTGGAGCCGCTGCAGCGGCTCGACCGCCTGGGCGTGACCGGTCCTGGATTCATCGCGATCCACGGCGTGCAGCTCGACGCTCGCGACATCGCGATGCTGGCGGCACAGAGCTGCCACGTGGTGCACTGTCCGACGTCTAATCTCAAGCTCGCCAACGGCATCGCGCCCGTGGCCGGGATGCGCTTACAGGGAGTGAATGTCGCGCTGGGTACCGACGGCGCCGCGAGCAACAACCGCCTCGACGTGTTCTCGGAAGCGCGCCTGGCGGCGCTGCTTTGCAAGTCCGCAACGGGCGACGCCGCGGCGCTGCCGGCGGCAACAGTGCTGCGCATGGCCACGCTCGACGGCGCAGCGGCGATCGGGCTCGAGGACCGGATCGGATCGCTGGAGCCTGGAAAAGCAGCGGACATGATCGCGGTCGACCTGGGCGCGCTCGAGCACGCCCCCTGCTACGATGCGGTGTCGCACCTCGTTCACGTCACCGGCCGCGACCAGGTCAGCGACGCGTGGGTCGAAGGAGAGCGTCTGCTCGGGCACCGCGCACTGGCGCGCCTGGACTCGCAGGACCTCGGCGCGCGCGCGCGCTACTGGCAGGAAAAACTGCAATGAATACGGTAAACGCCGATCCCGGCGAGCTCGCCAAGTTCAGCGCGCTGGCGCATCGCTGGTGGGATCCGACCAGTGAATTCAAGCCCCTGCACGACATCAACCCGCTGCGCCTCGACTACATCGCCGAGCGCTGCACCGGCCTGTCCGGAAAACGTGTACTCGACGTGGGCTGCGGCGGCGGCATCCTCGCGGAATCGATGGCGGCGCTGGGCGCGCAAGTCACTGGCATCGATCTCTCGGAAAAAGCGATCGGCGTCGCTCGGCTGCACCAGCTCGAATCAGCGACCAAGGTCGACTATCGGCTGATCGCTGCCGAAGCGCTGGCCGCGGAGACGGCGGGGACCTTCGACGTCGTGACCTGCATGGAGCTGCTCGAGCACGTGCCGGACCCCGCGTCGACTATCGCTGCGTGCGCGACGCTGGTGCGTCCCTCAGGGCGTGTGGTGTTCTCGACGATCAATCGCAATCCCAAGGCGTACGTGTTCGCGGTGCTGGGCGCCGAGTACATCCTCAAGCTGTTGCCGCGTGGCACGCACGACTACGCAAGGTTTCTCAAGCCCGCTGAAGTCGCGCGCTGGGCGAGGCAGGCGGGTCTCGAGGTCGATGCGCTGATCGGGATGACCTACAACCCGATCACGCGCGTGTACTCGCTGGAAAGCGATACCTCGGTCAACTACATCTCGACCTTTCGCCGCGATGCCTGATTACAAGCGCCTGCCCGTGCGCGCGGTGCTGTTCGATCTGGATGGAACGCTTGCCGATACCGCGCCGGATCTGGCGCACGCGGCCAATCGCGTCCGTGCCGATCGTACGCTGGCTCCGCTGCCGCTGTCTGCGCTGCGCGGCTACGCTTCGCACGGTGCGCGCGGCCTGCTGCAGGCGGCGCTCGGGGTTGACCGCGGGCACGCCGACTACGAGTCGTTGCGCGACGCGTTTCTCGGCTACTACGGCGAGGTGCTCTGCGAGCGCTCTCAGCTGTTCGAGGGCGCTGCAGACATGCTGGCGGAGCTCGACCGCCGCGGGTTGGCGTGGGGCATCGTCACCAACAAGGCAGAGCGCTACACCCTGCCGCTGGTCAAGCACCTGGCGCTGCACCCGCGGTCCGGTGCGCTGATCTGCGGCGACACCACGCCGCATGCAAAGCCGCACCCCGCGCCGCTGCTGGCGGCTGCGAAGGCGCTTGGCGTCGAACCCGCGAGCTGCGTCTACGTGGGCGACGCCGAACGCGACGTCACCGCGGGCATCGCCGCCGGAATGAGGACTCTGATTGCGCGCTACGGCTATTTCGCGCCGGACGAAATGCCCGAACGCTGGCCGGCCGACGGATCGATCGAGTCGCTTGCGGCGCTGCTCGACTGGCTCCCCGCGAGCGTCGCTCCCCAGCAAACGCGGGCGCCCTTCTAACCCGGGCACGCGCCGGCGTTGAGGTAGAGCCAATGCTGGGGCTTGCCGTCGCGACTGCCGGCGAGCCACACGGGCTGACTGCGCGTCAGCGGTTGCAAAACCATCGCAGGGATGTCGGCGGGCACGGCGAGCGCGATGCCATTGGCGCTCTCGACGCGGTCGCCGTTCTTCAGGCCGAGATTGCTCGCGAATCCGCTCTGGTCGCGCACGATCAGCGCGCCCGCGCCCGGCTCGACTAGCGCCTTCCACGCATCGGTCGTCGTCATCATGCCGCCGAGCAATTCGGCGTTGAGGCGCACGATCGGTCCCGCAAATCCGGCGGGCGGTGCGCAAGCCGACGTCTTTGCGGCGGTGGCGACCACAGGCTGCGCACCTTTCTCGACGCGCGCAACCGGCGGCGAAGTCGCCGCACGCAGCGGCATGTCGCGGCGCACGCCGCCTTCGATGAGCGTCACGCTATTGGCGCGCACCGCGTCCAGTCGCACGCCCGCACCGACTTCCTGTCCCGCCGCAACCAGCAGCGGGCCGCGCGATCCCGAGCGGAACAGCGCGTAACCGCGCCCGTCGCGCTCGGCGATGACCCCCAGCAAGCGCAAATCGCCCGTCGCAGGAGCGACTGCCGCGGAAGTCGCAGGCGCCGTGTTGCCGAACAGGTGCGCGTCCGCGATGCGGCGACCGAAGTCGGTCGCGGGCGGTGTGACCGGAATCGCCACCGGCGACGGTCCGAACCATTGCCACGCCCATGACGCGAGGACGAGTGCGAGCACGGCGAACGCTGCAAGTCCCGCCACCCATGAGACCAGCCGCCAGCGCAGCGGCGGCAAGGCATCGGTGGTCCCGTATAATTGCGCGTCGCTCATCACCTCTCGCGCCTTCGGCGCGCCCGACGTTGAATCCGCAACTCGCGCTCCTGCAACCGTACCCCTTCGAGCGCCTGCGTGCGCTGTTCGCGGGCGTGACCCCGAACACCGCGCAGACCCCGATCAGCCTGTCGATCGGCGAGCCGCGGCATCCGACACCGCAGTTCATCCGCGATGCGCTGTGCGCGGGCAGCGAGGGGCTCTCGAATTATCCCACAACGGCCGGTACCCACCCGCTGCGCGAAGCGATCGCCGCGTGGCTGCGGCGAAGGCACGGCCTCGCCGAGCTCGACGCGGCGACGCAGGTGTTGCCGGTGCTCGGCAGCCGCGAGGCACTGTTCGCCTTCGCGCAGACGGTAGTCGACGGCAACCGTCCCGGCGCAACGGTGGTCGTGCCCAATCCGTTCTATCAGATCTACGAAGGCGCGGCGCTGCTCGCGAGGGCGCGCCCATGGTGCGTCGACAGCCTGGCGGACAATGCCTTCGCCCCGCAATGGGACGCCGTGTCGGCGGCCGTGTGGTCGCGCACGCAGCTGTTGTTCGTCTGCTCGCCCGACAATCCCACGGGCCGCGTGATGACGCTCGACGACTGGCGCCGTCTGTTCGATCTCTCCGACCGCTACGGTTTCGTCATCGCGGCCGACGAATGCTATTCGGAAATCTATTTCGACGAGTCGGCGCCGCCGCTGGGTGCGCTCGGCGCGGCGGCGAAGCTCGGCCGAAGCGGGTTCGATCGACTGGTGAGTTTCGGCAGTTTGTCCAAGCGCTCGAATGTCCCTGGCCTTCGCTCCGGATACGTGGCCGGCGACGCCTCGCTTATCCGCTCGTTCCTGCTGTATCGCACCTACCACGGGTCGGCGATGTCGCCGGCGGTCGCCGCGGCGAGCGTCGCCGCTTGGGGCGATGAGGCGCACGTGCGCCAGAACCGGGCGCTCTATGCAGCTAAGTTTGCGCAGCTGCAGCCCAAAGTGAACGCCGTAATGCCCGCGCCCAACCCGGATGCCGCCTTCTACCTGTGGGCGCGTGTGCCGGGAGACGATGCCGAGTTCGCACGCGGGCTCTATGCGCAGGAAGCGGTCACCGTGCTTCCCGGAAGCTATCTTGGACGAGAGCACGACGGCGTCAATCCCGGCGCCGGCTACATTCGCATCGCGCTGGTCGCGCAGCAGGCCGAATGCGCGGAAGGCGTGGCCCGCCTCTTGCGTTTTGCTGCCGGAAGCTAGGATCCAGAGGACCCGCCCGGCGACACCTGCACGCAGTTGGTCGACGTCTGACGCGATCCGTCGCGCCCGGCGAGCCCGGCGCAGCGTCGAAGTACAATTCTGGCGCATGGAACTCGTCGCAGCTCCGAAACGATTGTCTCCGGTCTTGGCCGGGCTTCACGGCGTGTCGTGGCAGACGCTGGCGCTGATCGTCGGGATCAACACCGGATTCGCCGCGATCCTGTCGATCGAGGATACGCGTTCGTTCTGGCATCCGTTCATCACCGCGCAGTGCTTCGGCCTCGCCATTGCCTATTGCGTGAATGCCGCCACGCCGTGGGAAAAGTCGCACCCGGTGCAGCGCCTGGCGCTGGCGGTGGCGGCGGGGACCGCGATCGGATTCGGTTTGCTGATCCTGATCAAGATCCCGATGCTCGGCATGTATTCGTGGGACGAGCTGCGCTCGCATCGCGTGCAATTCGCGCTCACCGCGTTCTCGGGGTTCACCAACGGTCTGTTCGTCAGTCTGTTTTTCCTGGTCAAGTTTCGAGAGAGCCGCGCGCAGACCCAGATCCTGCGCGCCGAAGCCGATCGCAACCTGCTGTCACGCCAGACCGCGGAGGCCGAGCTGAAGCTGATGCAGGCGCAGATCGAGCCGCACTTCCTTTTCAACACGCTCGCGTCGGTGCAATACCTTACCGAGTCCGATCCACCGCGAGCCGGCCAGATGCTCGCGCACCTGCTCGCGTATCTGCGCACCGCGCTGCCCCAGCTTCGGTCCGGAAGCACCACCCTCGGACGCGAGTCGGATCTGGCTGAGGCGTACCTGTCGATCATGCAGATGCGCATGGGACCGCGCCTCTCCTTTCGCATCGACATCCCGGACGAGCTTCGCGCTCATCCATTTCCGCCGATGCTGTTGATGACACTGGTCGAGAACGCCGTGCAGCACGGGATCGAGCCGCTCGCCGAAGGCGGCGGCATCGAGCTGACGGCGCATCGCGAGGCGGACTCGGTGGTGCTCACCGTCGCTGACAGCGGGCGCGGGCTCGAGGGCGCCATTGGCCGCGGCGTGGGTCTCGCCAACCTGCGAAGCCGTCTGCGCGCGCTGCACGGCGAGCATGGCCGCTTCACGCTGGCAGCGCGCGATTGCGGCGGCGCCATCGCGACCGTCGAGGTCCCGTATGAACCATCGTCCCGCGACTGAACGCGTTACCGCGCTGATCGGTGAGGACGAGGCGATGCTGCGTGCGCAGTTGCGCGCCGCGCTGGCACAGGCGTGGCCCGAGCTGGTGATCGTCGGCGAGGCGGTCAATGGCGCCGACGCGCTCGCTCAGTGCGGTGCGCTGAAGCCCGACGTGGCGTTCCTGGACATCCGCATGCCGGTGAAGAGCGGCCTCGAAGTTGCGGCTGCCATGGACGGCGACTGCCACGTCGTGTTCGTGACCGCATACGACGAATACGCGGTCACCGCGTTCGAGCAGGGCGCGGTCGACTACGTGCTCAAGCCGGTGACGCTGGCGCGCGTGACCAAGGTCGTCGAGCGTCTGCGCACGCGCATTGGCCAGCCTCCCGCCAACCTGGCCGCGCTGCTCGAGGAACTCGTCGCACGCACTTCGCGCGAGCCACTGCGCTGGGTCAAGGCCTCGCTGGGCGCGTCGATGCGCCTCATTGCGGTGGACGACATCCTGTACTTTCACGCGGAGGACAAGTACACGCGTGTGGTCACGACCGAAGGCGATGCGCTTATACGCAAGTCGATCAAGGATCTCGGCGAGGAACTCGATCCCGCGCAATTCTGGCAGGTGCATCGCGCTACCATTGTCAATCTGCGCGCCATCGCGCGCATCGAGCGTGACTACCGCGACCAGCCGCTGATACGAGTCAAGGGCCGCAGCGAACCGCTGACCGTGAGCCGCAGCTTCGCGCATCTTTTTCGCGCCATGTAGAACCACGCCGCGGCCGCGGCGTCGAAACACTATCCAGTCCGAGTGGGCGGCGGGCGGCGCCGGTACGGTAAACTTGCGGTTTTTCCCGGTCCGCAGCCTTGCACACCCTCCAGCCCACCATCGACGCCGCCTGGGAAAGGCGCGCCGAGCTTTCGCCGGCGTCGGCGCCCACCGAGCTCCGCAGCGCCGTGTCGGATGCCATCGCCGAGCTCGATTCCGGACGTCTGCGCGTCGCCGAAAAAACCCCCGACGGCTGGATCACGCATCAATGGCTCAAGAAGGCGGTGCTGCTGTCGTTCCGGCTTTCGGATAACGCTGCAATCGGACTCGCCTCGCCGACGGCACCGTTCCGGTTCTATGACAAGGTGCAGACCAAATTCGCGCGCTTCGATGATGCCGACTTCGCGCGCGCCGGCGTGCGCGTGGTGCCGCCGGCGGTTGCGCGGCATGGCGCCTACGTCGCGCCCAACGTGGTGCTCATGCCCTCGTACGTGAACATCGGTGCTTATGTCGACAGCGGAACCATGGTCGACACCTGGGCGACCGTTGGGTCATGCGCGCAGATCGGCAGGAATGTTCATCTGTCGGGCGGTGTGGGCATCGGCGGGGTCTTGGAACCGCTGCAGGCCAACCCCACCATCATCGAAGACAACTGCTTCATCGGCGCACGCTCCGAAGTGGTGGAAGGCGTGATTGTCGAGGAGAATTCGGTGCTTGGCATGGGGGTATTCCTCGGCCAGAGCACCAAGATCTACAACCGGATGACCGACGAAGTGAGCTACGGACGAATCCCCTCGGGGTCGGTGGTGGTGGCCGGAAGCCTGCCCTCGGGCGAAGGCAAGTGCCATCTCTACTGCGCAGTGATCGTGAAGCGGGTGGACGCGGGGACGCGGTCCAAGACCAGCATCAACGAGTTGCTGCGCGACTGAGCGCCGCCGAGGTCAACTGAGCACAACTGAGAACGATGGGGCGCCGATGAGAGGTTCCGACACGATGGCGGTCACCATCAAGACCGACGATGAGATCGCCGGCATGCGCGTCGCCGGCCGGCTCGCCTCGGAGTTGCTCGACTTCCTCACCCCGCACGTGCAGCCGGGGGTGTCGACAGGCGAGATAGATCGCATCGCGCACGATTACCAGGTCAACGTGCAGCACGTGATTCCGGCGACACTCAACTACGCCCCTCCCGGACATCGGCCGTACCCGGCTTCGCTGTGCGCGTCGGTGAACCACGTCGTGTGTCACGGCATACCCGGGGAGAAAAAGCTCAAGCCGGGCGACATCGTCAACATCGACGTAACCGTGATCAAGGACGGGTTCCACGGCGACTCGAGCCGCATGTTCTATGTCGGCACGCCAACCATCCAGGCGCGCCGCCTGGTCGAGGTGACCTACGAAGCGATGTGGCGCGGCATTCGCGCGATCGTCCCAGGCGCGCGCCTGGGCGACATCGGCGCGACCATACAGCGCTTCGCCGAGGACCACGGCTTTTCCGTCGTGCGCGAATTCTGCGGTCACGGCATCGGTCGCCAGTTCCACGAGGAACCGCAGGTGCTTCACTACGGGCGACCGGGGACCGGGCTGCCACTCAAGCCGGGAATGATCTTCACGGTCGAACCGATGATCAACGCGGGCCGGCCTGGCATTCGCTGTCTCGCCGACGGCTGGACGATCGTCACCGCCGACCACAGCCTTTCTGCGCAGTGGGAGCACACGGTGCTGGTGACACCGGATGGCTTCGAGGTTCTGACCGTGTCCACCGGCGCGCCCGCGCCACCTCCGCTGCCACAGGCCGCGTAGGCGAACGACGTGTCCACGACGCCGGCAGCGCCCTCTTCGGCTGCGTCCTTCATCAGCGCCGATCCATGGAAGCAGGAACTCGCGGCCGGGCGGGCGGCGCTGCGCGAGGCCTTTGTTGCCGATCCGAGGCCGCATCGCCTGTTGTGGCAGAACGCGCAGCTCGTCGATCGCATCGTGCGCCGGATATGGGCAAGCGTTGGCGCCCCGGCGGGGGCGGCGCTGGTCGCCGTCGGCGGCTACAGGCGCGCGGCGCTTTTCCCGTTCTCGGACGTGGACATCCTCGTCCTGCTCTCGCAGCCGCTGCCCGACAAGCCCATCGAGTCTGCGATCGAGCGCTTCATCGGTCTGCTCTGGGACGCCGGCATCGAGGTAGCGCACTCGGTGCGCACCGTCGACGATTGCGAAGGCGAGATGGCCAACGACGTCACGCTGCGCACGAGCCTGCTCGAGCATCGCCTGCTCGAAGGCTCGCCCACGCTGTACGCGCGCTTTCGCCGTCGCTTTGCCGCCACGCTCGATGTGCGCGGCTTCTACGAGGCGAAGACGCTGGAGCAGCAGCAGCGTCACCTGCGCTATCAGGACACGGCGTACAACCTCGAGCCGAACCTCAAGGAAAGCCCCGGCGGGTTGCGCGACCTCCAGACCATCCTGTGGATCGCGCGGGCTGCAGGGTTCGGCCACACGTGGCGCGAGCTGGCGCGACACGAGCTGATGACGGTGCATGAAGCGCGCGAGATCGCACGTCACGAGCGGCTGATCGACGAGCTGCGCATTCGCCTGCACTACGTGGCCGGCCGCTGCGAGGATCGCCTGGTCTTCGACGTGCAGACTGCGCTCGCGCGCGAGATGGGCCTTTCCGACACGCCCAGCCGGCGCGCGTCCGAGCAGCTGATGCAGCGCTACTATCGCGCCGCCAAATCGATCCGCCAGATCAACGTGATCCTGTTGCAGAACCTGCACAGCCGGCTGTTTCCCGCGGAGGTCAAGGTCCGCGATCTCGACGCCGATTTCCAGGTCGTCGACGAGTTGCTCGATCTCAAGGATGAATCGCTGTTCGTCAAGCGGCCGTCGGCGATCTTCGAGAGCTTTCTTACACTGCAGCAGCACCCCGAGCTCAAGGGGATGTCGGCTTCGCTGCTGCGCGCGCTCTGGCGCGATCGCAACCACGTCGATGCAGCGTTCAGGCGCGATCCGGTCAACCGCGCGCGCTTCATCGAGATCCTGCGCCAGCCGCGCGGCATCACCCACGAACTGCGTCGCATGAACCAGTACGGCATTCTGGGACGCTATCTCCCGGTTTTCGGTCGCATCGTCGGGCAGATGCAGCACGACCTTTTTCACGTCTACACCGTCGACGAACACATCCTGATGGTGATACGCAACCTCCGGCGGTTCATGGAGCCGCAGCACGCGCACGAATACCCGCTGTGTTCGCGCCTCATCGCCGACTTCGCTCGTCCCGAAATTCTCATCATTGCCGCGCTGTTCCACGACATCGCCAAGGGCCGTGGCGGCGACCATTCGCTGCTCGGTGGACGCGACGTGCGTCGCTTCTGCCGCGATCACCGCATTTCGGCCGAGGATAGCGCGCTCATCGCGTGGCTGGTCGAGCAGCACCTGATGATGTCGATGACCGCGCAGAAGCAGGATATCGGCGACGAGAAGGTGGTGGCCGCGTTCACCGCGAAGGTGCGCGACGAGCGGCACCTCTCGGCGCTCTACCTGCTCACCGTCGCCGACATCCGCGGAACCAGCCCACGGGTGTGGAACGCATGGAAAGCGAAGCTGCTCGAGGACCTGTTCCACGCCGCCAACGCGCGCCTCGGCAGCGGCGGCGAGCGCCGGCTTCACGACAGCATCGACGAGCGGCGCGCGGAGGCGAAGCGCCTGCTTCGCCTGTACGCGGTTCCGGCGAATGCGGAAGACATGCTCTGGCAGCGCCTGGACGCTGTGTATTTCCAGCGGCACTCCGCCGACGAGATCGCGTGGCACGCGCGGCACGTGTACTTCCGCGTGGACGCCGGCGCTCCCATCGTCAAGGCGCGCTTCGCGCGCGAGGGCGTCGGCTTGCAGGTCATGGTCTACCTTCCCGATCAGAAGGAGCTCTTCGCGCGCATCTGCGGTTTTTTCGGCCGCGCACGCCTGTCGATCCTGGAGGCGAAGATCCACACGACGCGTCACGGATACGCGCTCGACACCTTCGTCGTGCACGATCCGGGAAACCCCAACACCAGTTATCGCGAGGCGATCAGCTACATCGAATTCGAGCTCAAGCGCGCGCTGACCGAGCAGACGCCGCTCGAGGCGCCTCCCGTCGGTCGCATGAGCCGGCACCTGCGTCACTTTCCGCTGTCGCCCGAAGTACGCATCTTCCCCGACGACAAGGGTACGCATTTCATCCTTGAAATCGTTGCCGGGGATCGTCCCGGCCTGCTCGCGAGCATCGCCTATCTCCTGGCCAAGGCGAACGTCAACGTCGCGACGGCCAAGATCAATACGCTCGGCGAGCGTGTCGAGGACGTGTTCCTGCTCGACGGCGCACGGCTGCACGACGAAGCCGCGCTGCTCAAGCTGGAGACGTCGCTGCATGAGCGCCTGCGGTTGACCTGAGACGCAGCCTGGCCGACACTCGTAAAAGCGCGCGCGGCTTCGACCGACGTGGCGCGACCACGTAGGCGCACGAGGAGGTTGCCATGAGCGACACCGCGGTTTCCGACGACGAATTCACGGCGTTCTGGAACAACGTTCTGGCGGCCAAGTTCGATCGTTTTCGCAACATCCTGCTCGGTGGACTGAGCTATCACAGCAAGGTTCCGCTCGCCAACCTGCGCCTTGCGCCAGGCTCCTCGGTAATCGATGTCGGTTGCGGCTGGGGCGACACCGCGATCGAGCTCGCGCGCATGGTCGGCCCCTCGGGAAATGTGGTCGGGCTCGACTGCTGCGCGAGCTTCCTCGACTACGCGAAGCGCGACGCGCGCGCCGCCGGTGTCGACAATGTTCGTTTCATCGAGGCCGACGTGCAGACCTATGCGTTCGAGCCGGTCTACGATTTCTGTTTTTCACGTTTCGGCATGATGTTCTTCAGCAGCCCGGTCGCAGCGATGCGCAACATCCGACGCGCGCTCAAGCCAGGGGGACGCCTGATGTTCATCACGTGGCGCTCGATCCAGCACAACCCTTGGGCGGGGATCCCCAAGAAGCTGGTGCTCGAGTTCCTTCCGCCGCCGGGCGATGACGCCCAGACCTGCGGACCGGGCCCGTTCTCCATGGCGAGTCCGGACGTGGTCACCGCGCAGCTCAAGTCGGCGGGCTTCGACGAGATCGACTTCGAGCCAACGCAGGGCCCGGTGATGATCGGCGCCGGCGTCGATCAGGCGCTCGCTTTCCAGCTTGCGCTGGGACCTGCCGGGGAAATCGTGCGCGAAGCGGGAGCCGAAGCGGAAAAACGTCGTCCAGAGATCGAGGCCGCGATGCGCGCTGAGCTTGGGCGCCACCAGAAAAACGGTGAGGTGATTATGGACTCCGCGTCGTGGACCATCACGGCGCGCCGCCCCTTGTAGGGGACAGCGCTGAACTGAACAGCGCTAGTCGTCGACCAGCTCGGCGTCGGGAAACAACACATCGGTGTAGCCCAGCTGCCGCAGGTCGCGCATGCGCATGGGGTACAGAATGCCGTCCAGGTGGTCGCATTCATGCTGTACCACGCGCGCGTGGAAGCCGCTGACTTCGCGCTCGATCGCGCGGCCCTCCGGATCGAAGCCGGTATAGCGCAGCGCAGAAAAGCGAGGCACCCTGCCGCGCAGACCCGGAACCGACAAGCAACCTTCCCAGTCCTCTTCCATCGCCGCACCCAGCGGCGTAAGCACGGGGTTGATGAGCTCGGTATAGGGGACGGGATCGGCGTCGGGGTAACGGTCGTTGTGCTCGAACCCGAAAATGACCACACGCTCAAGCACGCCGATCTGCGGCGCAGCGAGGCCGGCGCCGTGGGCGGCGATCATCGTCTCGCGCATGTCCGATAGCAGCTCGCGAAGCTCCGGGGTGCCGAAGCGCGGCACCGGCTGCGAACGCTGGAACAACAGCGGGTCTCCCATGCGCAATATGGGTCGGATCACGCGTCCTGCTCCTCGAAAAGACAATGGCTGCGCGAAGCCATCATACCTCGGCGCGCGCGACCACGTGGTCGATGAGCGTGCGCACGCGTTCCATCGCCGTTTCCAGCACCGGCGCGATGCGATCGAGCACGATCGCTTGCGCGCTCTGGCCGCGCCCGGCGGCGTGGTTGACCGCGACCGCAATCGATACATAACCGACGTTGAGCTCGCGCGCCAGGACCGCTTCCGGCATGCCCGTCATGCCCACGACCGTGGCGCCGTCGCGCTCCAGTTTGTCGATCTCGGCTGCGGTCTCAAGGCGCGGCCCCGAGACTGCGGCGTAGACCCCACCGTCGTGCAGCGCAACACCTGCCGCGGCAGCGGCCTGCAAGCAGCGCACGCGCAACGCCGGCGAATAGGGATGGGTAAAGTCCACATGCACGACGGTGCGGTCGCCGCCGTCGAAAAAGGTCGACTCGCGACCGCTGCTGTAGTCGATGATCTGGTGGGGCAATACGAGATCACCCGGGGCATGCGCACGCGAGATTGCCCCGACCGAGGCCACTCCCAGGATCGCATCGACGCCCCGCGCCTTGAGCGCCCAGATGTTGGCGCGATAGTTGACCCGGTGCGGCGGAATGGTATGCCCGTGCCCGTGCCGCGCCAGAAAAACGACATCGCGGTCGGCGATCTGGCCGAACAGCAGCGCCGACGATGGCTCGCCGTAGGGCGTGCGCACGACCTCGCGGTGCGCGATAGCAAGCGTGGACAAGCGGGTGAGCCCGCTGCCGCCGATTATGGCGAGCATGGAGTTGGACCGATCGACGGGTTGAAAAGGAAGATCGCGGCGACGAAGTCGGGCCGCCGGTCTACGAGGGTGCGCCGGCCCAGTTGTTACTTTGCGCGACCTTGGTTATTCTTGTCAATTCATGACATTGTCAAGACGCCGGGCCGCCCTCTGTCGGGGGCAGCTGCCGGCGTCGGGGCGCCAGGGGAGAAAGCCATGTATCTGGACCGATTGTTCAAGTTAATGGCCGACAAACAGGCTTCCGACCTGTTCATCTCCTGCGGCGCGCCGATCAACATCAAGATCAACGGCGTCGTGTCGCCGATCTCGACCCAGCCGATGGATGTCGAATCGGTGCGGCGCGTCGCCTACGAGCTGATGACCAAGGACCAGGCGAGGGAGTTCGAGAACGAGATGGAGATGAATCTCTCGTATCTCGACCGCTCGGTCGGCAATTTCCGGATCAACATCTTCCGCCAGCGGGGCACGATCTCGATGGTGATCCGTTATGTGCGCAGCCATGTGCCTCCCTTCGAGGATCTCCGGCTGCCGCCGGTGCTGCTCAACCTGGTGATGGAAAAGCGCGGACTGGTGCTGATCGCCGGGGCGACCGGGTCGGGCAAGTCGACCACGCTGGCGGCGATGATCGACTACCGCAACGCCAACCGGTCCGGTCACATCCTGACGCTCGAGGATCCTGTGGAGTACCTGTTCGAGCACAAGCAGTCGATCGTCAACCAGCGCGAGATCGGGGTCGACACGCAAAGCTACGCCAAGGCGCTGCCCAACGCGCTGCGCGAGGCCCCCGACCTGATCATGATCGGCGAAATCCGCGACCGCGAGACCATGCAGCACGCACTGCTGCACACGCTGACGGGTCACCTGTGCCTGTCGACCCTGCACGCCAACAACAGCTACCACGCACTGTCGCGGATCATCAACATGTTCCCGTACGACGCCCGCTCGGGCCTGCTGTCCGACCTTTCGATCGGTCTGCGCGCGATCATTTCGCAGCGCCTGGTGCGCAACAAGGAAGGCGAGCTGGTTCCCGCGGTCGAGATCCTGCTCAACACATCGCTCATCGCCGAGCTGATCAAGAACGGCGAGATCACGCAAATCAAGGAAGCGATGGAGCAGAGCCTGTATCCGGGATCGCAGACCTTCGAGCAGGCACTGTGCCGGCTTTACGTCGAAGGCACGATCGCCTACGACGAGGCGCTGATCGCGTCGGATTCACCGACCAACCTTGCATGGCTGGTCAACCAGAACACGCCGTCGAGCAAGCACACCGCGGCCGACGGTGACGAGTCCGGCCAGCCGGTGACCAGCGGCCTGTCGAAGCTTGAAATCGATCCCGAATTCCTGAACCGCCACCAGTGAACCGACGCGGTGCCGCGCTCGCGCCGGTCAGCTCGCGGACGTCGACGCTGGACCTCGCGTCCGAGCTCATCGCGTGCCGATCGCCGACGCCCGCCGACGGCGGCTGCCAGGAGATCCTGCGTGCGCGGCTGGAGCCACTGGGCTTTAGCTGCGAGACGATCGCATCCAATGGAGTGACCAACCTGTGGGCGCGCCGCGGCACTGCGCGCCCCGTGGTGTGCTTCGCCGGGCACACCGACGTGGTCCCGACGGGCCCGCTCGATGCATGGGATTCGGACCCATTCGTGCCGACGCTGCGCGAAGGCTATCTCTATGGGCGCGGCGCAGCCGACATGAAATCGTCGCTTGCTGCTTTCGTGGTCGCCGTGGAGCGTTTGCTCGCCGAAAAGCCCGACCCTGGCGGCTCGATCGCGCTCCTGATCACTTCCGATGAAGAAGGTCCGGCCACCGATGGGACCGCGAAGGTGGTCGAGAAGTTGAAAGCCGCCGGCGAGCTGATCGACTACTGCATCGTCGGCGAGCCCTCGTCGGTCGATCGGCTGGGCGATATGATCAAGAACGGGCGCCGCGGCACGTTGTCAGGCGCGCTCATCGTGCGTGGCGTCCAGGGTCACATCGCGTATCCGCATCTGGCGCGCAATCCCATCCATCTCGTGGCGCCTGCGATTGCGGAGCTGGCCGCGATGCGATGGGACGATGGCAACGAATACTTCCCGCCGACGACGTGGCAGGTATCGAACATCCACGCCGGCACCGGCGCCACTAACGTGATCCCGGGAACGCTCGAGCTGATGTTCAATTTCCGCTATGCCACGGTGAGCGCGCGCGAGTCGCTCGAAGAGCGCATCGAGGCGGTGTTGCGCAAGCACCATCTCGAGTACGAGCTGCATTGGACCGGATGGGGCAAGCCGTTTCTCACTCCGCGCGGGCGCCTGGTCGAGGTGGCGAGCGAGGTGATCAGCGAAGTCTGCGGCATCACGCCGCAGCTCTCGTGCACCGGTGGAACGTCCGATGGGCGCTTCATCACCGACATCTGCCCCGAGATCGTCGAGCTGGGGCCGGTGAACGCTTCGATCCACAAGCTCAATGAACGCGTCGCCATCGGCGATCTCGAGCCACTCGCCGAGATCTATCTGCGAATCGTGAAGAGGCTGCTGCCCTCGTGAGTGCGCAGGACATCGTCACGGTTCGCGACTGGGTGCGCTACGCCGTTTCGCGCTTCAACGCGGCCGGGCTGTTTTTCGGGCACGGGACCGCGAGTGCGTTCGACGAGGCGGCCTATCTGGTGCTGCACACGCTGCATCTGCCGCTGGACCGCCTCGATCCGTTTCTCGATGCGCGTCTGACTCCAGCCGAGCGTAGCGACGTGAACTTGATCGTTGAGCGACGAGTCAGCGAGCGCATTCCGGCGGCGTATCTCACCCACGAGGCGTGGCTCGGTGACTTTCGCTTCTACGTCGACGAGCGTGTGATCATCCCGCGGTCGTTCATCGCCGAATTGCTGCCGGAGGCGCTCGAGCCATGGCTCACCAGCGCAAACACCGTGCAGACCGCGCTCGACCTGTGCACCGGCTCGGGTTGCCTGGCGATTCTGCTTGCGCACCATTTTCCGAACGTCGATATCGATGCCGCCGACATTTCTTCCGATGCGCTCGCCGTGGCACAGCGCAACGTCGCCGAGCATGGGATGCAGGACCGTATCAACCTGCTGCGCTCCGACCTGCTATCCAACCTCAACGACAAGACCTACGACCTGATCATCAGCAACCCGCCGTACGTAAATGCGGTATCGATGGCCGAGCTTCCCCCGGAGTATCGCCACGAGCCGGAAATCGCGCTTGCCGGAGGCGAGGACGGACTCGATGCGGTGCGCACGATCCTGGCGAAGGTCGGCGAGTTTCTGAATCCGGACGGTTTGCTGATCGTGGAGGTCGGCCACAACCGCGCCGCGACCGAGGCCGCGTTTCCGGAGATGCCGTTCATTTGGCTGACTACGGCATCAGACGAAGGCAACGTTTTTCTTCTGCGCCGCGACGATCTCGGAGTCGCGCTCTAGGTCAGCGCGACCCTTTCAGAGTCCGAAGAAGTCGCGAATGCGACGCACGATGTCGTTGGCGCGCGAGCCTGTAGCGCGCGCCCTCGCCTCTGCCGAAAGCGACGCGAGTGTCGCGTCGTTGGCGGCGGCGCGCACAGCCACGGTTTGCGACATCGAATCGGCGATCTCGGGCCGTGCCCGGATGATCGCTTCGAAGCCGCGCTTGTCGAGGCGATAGCACAGGGCTTCGGATTCCGCGATCACCGTCGCCGTTCGCGCCTGGCCGGTGAGCAAGCCCATCTCGCCGAAATACGCGGGCGCTGCGAGGCTCGCGAGGCGTTGCCGTGTCGCCGAAGCGCCCTCCCCGGAATCGCGATAGATCGTCACTGCACCGCGCGCGAGTATGTACAGCGAATCGGACGGCTCGCCCTGCTTGGTCGCCACATCGCCGATGGCGAGCGGAGTCGGACCCAGTTGCGCGGCTAGGGCGTGCGTTTCGTCGTCGGTCAAGGGCGCAAAAATATCCAGCGATTTCAGCAATTCGCGGCGTGCGTCCTGCTCTTGCTCTAGCCCCGCCGCACTCCTGCGCGCCGCAGAGTGCATGTATACGTCCGAGCGCGAGATCGGGATCTCCATCCCGGCGCGACCGAGCGCCGCCAGGACATGCACGCGAACCTTCGAGTCGGTCGGCACGTACATGCGCAGGTCGGTGAGCCAGTAAAGGACGACATATTTGATCGCATTGCTGTCGAACCCCATGCACAGGCAGTGCGCGGCAGGTTCCGGCGAGACCAGGGGAATGTTGATTCGCCGCAGCGCTGCGTTGACGACGGCCATCACCTGCCCCGGCGTCCACTCGTAGCCCACGGTAAAGTCGACCGAACGCCGCCACGGGATGCGCAGGTCACCGCGCCGTCCCAGCAGCGTCACGCGATTGTTCATCAGCTGCGCGTTGGGAATGATCACCGTCACGTTGCTCACGGTCGCGATCGCGGTGTAGCGCCAGCGGATTCCAACGACCTCCCCGGTGATGCCGCCGTCCATCTCGATCCAGTCGCCGATGCGATAGGTGTTGTCGAGCTGGAGCGAGATGCCGCCCATGAGGTTGCCCAGCGTCGACTGCAGCGCGAAGCCGAGCGCCGCGGCGCCTACCGTCGTCGTCGCGATCAGACCCGGAAGGTTCACTCCGACCGCGTCGAGCCGAACGAGCGTGAATACGATCAGCGACAGCGCGATGGCGACTTCGCCGAGGATCCTCGGCACCGCGCGTCGCGCGAGCACCACGTTGATGAGGAAGGTGATGTAGATGCGGATGTTGCCCAGCGCGACGATCAACAGGCAGATCTCGCGGGGAACGAGCGCAATGGCCAGGCGCGGCGGGATGAGCTCGTAATTCGCGAGCAACGCCAGCCCCCCCAGCCCCAGCCCGATCAGCAACAAGGTGATCAGAATCGAACGCCGGAACTCCGGGCGCAGGCGGGCGGTAACCAGCCCGCAAAGCAACGCGCCCAGGCTGAACGCAACCGACTCCTGCAGCGTGATCAGTTCGACCATGGACGGCCTATTCTCCCTCGCCGGCGCGGCGACCGTGCCGATTATACGACCCGCCGTCCCTCCCTGCCGCGCGAGCACCATCGGCTTTGATGCGTCCGTGTAGAATGGCCGCGCTGCGTTCCGACTTCGATCGATTCCATGCGCACAGGCGGCCGCATCCTCGTCGACAACCTCCTGGCCCAGGGTGTCGACCTCGCGTTCTGCGTTCCCGGCGAAAGTTTTCTTGCCGTGCTCGACGCACTCTATGACGTGCGCGAGCGCCTGCGCCTGATCGTTTGCCGTCAGGAAGGAGGCGCCGCGTACATGGGCGAGGCGTACGGCAAGCTCACCGGCAGGCCCGGGATCGTATTCGTCACGCGCGGGCCCGGAGCGTGCAACGCCGCCATCGGAATCCACACCGCGCAGCAGGACTCCACTCCTCTGATCGTGTTCGTCGGTCAGGTGGGCAGCGATTTCCGCGACCGCGAAGCATTTCAGGAGATCGACTACACCCGTATGTACGGCGGCATCGCCAAATGGGCCGCGCAGATCGACCGCGCCGAGCGCATTCCCGAATACGTCGCGCGCGCATTCTCGGTGGCGCTTTCAGGGCGTCGCGGTCCGGTCGTGCTCGCGCTACCCGAGGACATGCTCGTTGCGTGCGCTGAAGCGGTCGACGCGCCTCGTGTGGAACCGGCTGAAATCGCGCCGTCGAAACAGCAGATCGATACGCTGCGCTCGATGCTCGACGGCGCGCAACGCCCACTGGTCGTCGCCGGAGGCTCGGGCTGGACAGCAGCCGCGTGCGCGGATCTGCGACGCTTCGTCGAGAATCACGCGCTGCCGGTGGCGAGCGCCTTCCGAAACCAGGACGTGATCGACAACGCGCATCCAAACTATGCCGGCGAAGTCGGCATCGCGATCAATCCCAAGCTCGCGGCACGCGTCAAGTCCGCCGACGTCCTGCTGGTGATCGGCGAGCGCCTCGGTGAAATGACCACCGGCGGCTATACGCTGCTCGATACATCCTTGCCGCACGGTGCGCTGATCCATGTCCTTCCCGATGCGTCGGATCTCGGGCGCGTGTTCCAACCCAGGCTCGCGATCACGGCATCGATCCCGGCGTTTACCGCCGCTCTCGCGGCATTGGCGAAACCTTCGCGCGTTGCATGGAACGACAGCGCATCGAAGGCGCACGCCGAGTACGAGGCGTGGCAGGCGCCCCGCCCCGCGGTCGGGGCGGTCGATCTGTGGTCCGTCGTTGCCACGCTGCGCGAGCGTCTGCCGCCCGATGCGATCCTCGCCAGCGGCGCCGGCAACTACACGGTGTGGCTGCATCGCCTGTACCGCCACCGTCCGTGGCGAACGCAACTCGCCCCCTACAACGGCTCGATGGGATACGGGGTACCGGCGGCGGTCGCGGCGAAACTTGCGTGTCCAGAATGCACCGTCGTCTCGTGGAATGGCGACGGATGCTTCCAGATGAACGGCCAGGAGATCGCGACCGCGGTTCAGTATGGCGCCAACGTGATTTTCATCGTGGTCGACAACGGCATGTATGGAACGATCCGCATGCATCAGGAACGTGAGTATCCGGAACGCGTGATCGGCACCGCGCTGGTCAATCCCGATTTCGCCGCGCTCGCGCGTTCCTACGGCGCGATCGGTGAGACGGTCGTGCGCACCGACGAATTCGAACCCGCGCTCGGGCGCGCACTCGCCGCCAACCGTCCGTCGCTGCTCCATCTGCGCGTCGACCCGCAGGCCATCACGATGAGCGCGACCATCGACGACCTGCGCACCCAGGCGCGGCGATGATCCCGGCGCACCTCGACGACTCGAGCGTGCTCGCGGTCGACGATCTGTCGGTCGAGTTCCGCAGCACCGAGCGCATCGTGAAGGCAGTTCGTGGCGCGACGTTTCGTATCGGCCGCGCCGAGACGGTGGCGATCGTCGGAGAATCCGGTTCCGGCAAGTCGGTTACCGCGCTGTCGCTGATGCGCCTCGTCGAGCACGGCGGCGGGACGATCACGTCGGGCGTTCTGCGCTTCGAGCGCCCCGGGGGCGAGCGCATCGATCTCGCCCGCGCGCCGGCGTCGATCATGCGCCGCATCCGCGGCGCCGAGATCGCGATGATCTTCCAGGAACCGATGACCTCGCTCAATCCGGTGTATACCGTCGGCGAGCAGATCGCGGAATCGATCCGCCTGCACCAAGGCAAGGACTACGCCGCGGCACGGCGCGAGGCGCTCGCCATGCTCGAGCAGGTGCGCATTCCCGAAGCGCGGCAGGCGCTGTCCCGGTATCCGCATCAGCTCTCGGGCGGAATGCGTCAGCGCGTGATGATCGCGATGGCACTGTCGTGCAAACCGCGTCTGCTCATCGCCGACGAGCCCACCACCGCGCTCGACGTCACCATCCAGGCGCAGATCCTCGAGCTCATCCGGCTACTGCAGCAGGAAATGCGCATGTCGGTGGTTTTCATCACGCACGACATGGGCGTCGTCGCCGAGATCGCCGATCGCGTGCTGGTGATGTATCGCGGCGAGATCGTCGAGACCGGCACTGCGCTGCAGATTTTCCAGGCGCCGAAGCATCCTTATACGCGCGCGTTGCTGGCGGCGGTGCCGCGCCTCGGATCGATGCGCGGCACCGATGCGCCAGCGCGTTTCGCTGTCCCCGACACGACTGCGGCCGACGCCGCCGAGCACGCGGCGACTCCCGGTCCTGCACCAACTGGCGCGCCCCCGCTGCTGCGGGTGCGCGGATTGCGAACCCGCTTTCCCCTGCGCACCGGATTTTTCAGCCGGATCAAGCGCCAAGTGCACGCGGTCGAGCAGGTCAGCTTCGACATCGCGGCTGGGGAAACGCTCGCACTGGTCGGCGAATCGGGCTGCGGTAAATCAACCACCGGCCGCTCGCTGCTGCGCCTGGTCGACATCGATGCCGGCAGCATTGAGTTCGGTGGCCGCGATATCGCCAAACTGCCTGCGGACGAAGTGCGGCCGCTGCGCCGCGAGATCCAGATGGTCTTCCAGGACCCCTTCGCTTCGCTTGACCCGCGGCTCACGGTTGGATTCTCGGTCGCCGAGCCGCTGTACGTCCATGGCGTAGCCAAGGGAAACGCGGCCGAGGATCGCGTCGCATGGTTGCTGCGGCACGTCGGGTTGTCGCCCGATGCGGCGGCCCGCTACCCGCACGAGTTCTCGGGCGGTCAGCGCCAGCGCATCGCGATCGCGCGTGCCCTGGCATTGCAGCCGAAACTCATCGTCGCCGATGAAGCGGTCTCGGCGCTCGACGTTTCGATCCGTGCGCAGATCGTCAATCTGATGCTCGATCTGCAATCGGAGTTCGGTCTCGCCTACCTGTTCATCTCCCACGACATGGCGGTGGTCGAGCGCGTCAGCCACCGGGTGGCGGTGATGTACCTTGGGCAAATCGTCGAGATCGGATCCCGGCGGGCGATTTTCGAGAATCCGCAGCATGCCTATACGCGCAAACTGCTGTCCGCGGTTCCGATCGCCGACCCTACGCGACGGCGGCCGAAAACGGAGCTATCATCCGACGAAGTACCCAGCCCTATCCGCGCGGTAGGCGATGAGCCCGTCGTCGCGCCACTCGCGGAAATCGAGCCCGGTCATTTCGTCGCCATGCATCGTATCGCCGGCCTTTACTGACAATCAGCGGAGCGCGCTTCGGGTTCGACTCTGCACTATCACTCGCCGACTGGAGACATCACCATGAAACCGTTCGTCCGCCCGCTCACCTTCGCCGCCGCCGTGCTCGCCGCGCTGCCAGTGACGCAGGCCTTGGCCGCGAAGGACGTCGTCTTCGCGGTTGCCTCGACGTTCACGACCACCGATCCCTACGATGCCAACGATACGCTGTCGCAGGCGATGGCCAAGTCGTTCTACGAAGGACTTTTCGGCTTCGACAAGGACATGAAGCTTATTCCCGTGCTCGCCGACAGCTACACGGTGAGCCCCGACGGGCTGGTGTACACGATCAAGCTCAAGCGCGGCGTCAAATTCCACGACGGCACCGACTTCAAGGCGGATGCCGTCAAGGCCAACCTTGATCGCGTCACCAATCCCGATAACCATCTCAAGCGCTACGGGCTGTACAACAACAACATCGCCAAGACCGAGGCGGTCGACGACTACACTGCGCGCATCACGCTCAAGACGCCGTTCTCGCCGTTCATCGCGCAGCTCGCGCATCCGTCCACGGTGATGATCAGCCCGACCGCACTCACCAAGTATGGCAAGGACATTGCGTCGAATCCGGTCGGCACCGGCCCGTTCAAGTTCGTCGAATGGCAGCGCACCGACTATCTCAAGGTCGCCAAGTTCGACGGTTATTGGAAGAACGGCTATCCGAAGGTCGACACCATCACCTGGAAGCCCGTGGTCGACAACAATGCGCGCGCCGCGCTGATGCAGACCGGCGAGGCGCACTTCACGTACCCGCTGCCCTACGAGCAGGCCGATCTGCTCAAGAGCAAGCCTGAGCTCGAGGTCGTCGCGGCGCCGTCGATCGTGCTGCGCTATCTGTCGATGAATACGCAGCAGAAACCCTTCGACAATCCGAAGGTCCGGCAGGCGATCGCGTACGCGATCAACAAGGATGCACTCGCCAAGGTCGCATTCAACGGCTATGCGACCGCGGCCGACGGCATGGCGCCGGAAGGCGTCGAATACGCGGTGAAGATCGGCCCGTGGCCCTACGACGTCGCCAAGGCCAAGCAACTGATGACCGAAGCCGGCTATCCCAACGGCTTCGAGACCGAACTGTGGTCCGCGTACAACCACACCACCGCGCAGAAAGTGACGCAGTTCCTGCAGCAGCAGCTCGGGCAGATCGGCATCAAGGCCAAGATCACGCTGCTCGAAGCCGGCCAGCGCGTCGAGAAGGTCGAGAGCTGGCAAGACCCCGCGACCGCCCCGGTTCGGCTGTATTACGTGGGCTGGTCGACGTCGACCGGCGAAGCCGACTGGGCGCTGCGGCCGCTGCTCTACAGCGGCTCGTTCCCGCCAAGCCTGTTCAATACGGCGTACTACAAGAATCCCAAGTTCGACTCCGACATCAAGGAAGCGCAACTCACCACCGACTCGGCCAAGAAGGCCGCGCTGTACAAGGACGCGCAGCAGACCGCGTGGGGCGATGCGCCCTGGGCGCCCCTGGTCACTGAAAAGCTCCTGTCGGCGCACAACAAGAAGCTCTCCGGTGTGTACGTCATTCCCGACGCGTCGTTCAACTTCACCGAAGTCGATTTGAAGTGACGCATCTGTCCAAGAGCAGCCTGGCGCCGGCCGGGCTGCGATTGGTAACGGATGCGTCATCCCGACGCGCGAAGCGCGAGGGATCTGCTGGAGAATCCCACAAGGCAGATCCTCACCCACCGACGCGGGATTCGCAATGACAGGTACGCGTCGATCGGCTCCTGCTAGATGCTGCAATTCATCCTCAAGCGCCTGCTGGGCCTGATACCGACACTGCTCATCGTCGGCATGCTGGTGTTCATGTTCGTGCACCTGCTGCCCGGCGATCCGGCGCGGCTTGCCGCCGGACCCGACGCCACGCCGGAGACGGTTGCGCTCGTTCGCCAGGATCTCGGCCTCGACAAGTCGCTTCCGGAGCAGTTCCTGCGCTTCGTCAGCGGCGCACTGCAAGGCGATTTCGGGCGGTCGGTGCGCACCAAGCGTCCGGTATCGACCGAGATCCGCGAGCGATTTTTCCCGACTTTCTGGCTGACCATTGCGGCGATGGCGTGGTCGGTAACCCTGGGGATGATGCTTGGGATCGTCTCGGCGGTATGGCGCAACCGGTGGCCCGATCGGGTCGGCATGACCCTCGCGGTATCGGGCATCTCGTTTCCCGCGTTCGCGCTCGGTATGGTGCTCATGCAGATCTTCGCGGTCGAGTTGCGCTGGCTGCCGACCATCGGCGCCGACACGTGGCGCAACTACATTCTCCCATCGATCACGCTCGGCGCTGCGGTCGCCGCGATCATGGCCCGCTTCACGCGCTCCTCGTTCGTCGACATCATGCAGGAAGATTACGTGCGCACCGCGCGAGCCAAGGGCCTCGCTGAACCGGTGGTGGTGATCAAGCACGGGCTGCGCAACGCGCTGATACCAGTCGTCACCATGATGGGCCTGCAGTTCGGCTTCCTGCTTGGCGGATCCATCGTCGTCGAGGTCGTGTTCAACTGGCCCGGCGTGGGACGACTTCTGGTCGACGCGGTCGACATGCGCGACTACCCGGTGATCCAGGGACTGGTGCTGCTGTTCTCGCTCGAATTCATCCTGATCAACCTGATCGTCGACGTGCTCTACGCCGTGATCAATCCAACCATCCGCTACCGATGACCAGCGTCGCTGCATCGTTGCCCGTCGCCGAGCGCGTGCGCACGCCATGGTCGGAGTTCTGGCGCAAGTTCAAGCGCCAGCACGTTGCCGTCGTCGCCGGCATCTTCGTGCTCCTGCTGGTAGCAGTGGCCGTTCTCGCGCCGTGGATCGTTCCCTACGATGCCGAGAACTACTTCGACTACGACGCGCTCAACGCGCCTCCCTCGGCGGCGCACTGGTTCGGCGTCGATCCGCTGGGCCGCGACATTTTCAGCCGGGTGTTGATGGGGGCGCGCATTTCGCTGACGGCGGGCTTCGTGTCGGTGGCGATCGGCGCACTCTTCGGCACTGCGCTGGGCCTGCTCGCCGGCTACAAGGAGGGTTGGTGGGACCGCGCGATCATGCGCCTGTGCGACGTGCTGTTTGCATTCCCGGGAATCCTGCTCGCGATCGGCATCGTCGCCATCCTTGGCGGCGGTATGTTCAACGTGATCATCGCGGTGTCGATTTTCAGCATACCGACCTTCGCTCGCCTGGTCCGCGGCAACACGCTCTCGCTCAAGCATCTCACCTTCGTCGAATCCGCAAGAAGCGTCGGCGCCAACGACTGGACGATCGTGCTGCGGCATATCTTCCCGGGGACGATCGCTGCGGTCGTGGTGTACTTTTCGCTGCGCATCGGCACCTCGATCATCACCGCGGCGAGCCTGTCGTTCATCGGCATGGGTGCGCAGCCGCCGACGCCGGAGTGGGGCGCGATGCTCAACGAGGCACGCGCCGACATGATGAACGCGCCGCACGTGGCGCTGTTCCCGAGCATTGCGATCTTTTTGACCGTGCTCGCATTCAACCTGCTGGGAGACGGTTTGCGCGACGCGCTGGATCCGAAGATCGACCAGCGCTGATTCGCACGCGGGGCGCGTGCCTTGGCGTCGTGTCAGGTGTCGCCGGTCGCGCATGCGACCGACGGCCCGAGTTTTTCCTTGGCCTGCGCGACGGACGCAACTTCGGTGAGCGCGACGCCGTTCTTGATGGCGGTGATCTCGGCAAGAATCGAGATCGCGATCTCGGGCGGCGTGCGGCTACCGATGTACAGACCGACGGGGCCGCGCAGGCGCTCGATCTGCGTCGGCGTCAGGTCGAATTCCTCGAGTCGCTTACGACGCTTGTCGTTGTTCGCCCGAGAGCCTAGCGCGCCGACGTAGAACGCGGGCGATTTGAGCGCCTCCATCAGCGCGAGGTCGTCGAGCTTCGGATCGTGCGTGAGCGCGACGACCGCGCAGCGCTCGTCGAGATGCATCGCCACCACGGTGTCGTCCGGCATGGTGCGCACCAGCGACACGCCCGGAACGTCCCAGGTCTCGCTGTACTCCTCGCGCGGATCGCACACGGTGACCTGATAGTCCAGTCCCACCGCGATCTGGGCGAGGTACTTGGAGAGCTGACCAGCGCCGATCACCAGCATGCGGTAGCGCGGGCCGTGGATGGTGGTGAGCTTCTCGCCGTCGAACTGCAGTCCATCCGCCGCGCGCGCGGCACCCAGTTCCACACTGGCAGTTTCGAGGTCGAGCGTTCGCGCCACCAGCTTTCCCTGCTCGACGTGCGTCAGCAGCTCGGCGATGCGACTTTGCGGTCCTGCCGGCTCGAGGACGAGCTGTATGGTTCCGCCGCAAGGCAGTCCGAAGCGCCGCGCGTCCTCAGCCGACACACCGTAGGTCGCGGCCTGCGGACGCTCGACGTAGGCGCCTTCGCGACGCGAGCGCTCGACGATGTCGTCCTCGATGCAGCCGCCGGAGACCGATCCCACGACCTGCCCGTCGTCGCGCACCGCCAGCATTGCGCCCGGCGGACGCGGCGACGATCCCCACGTGCGCACCACGGTCACCAGGAGGACACGCCGCCCTTCGGCGAGCCATTGCGCGCTCTTGCGCAGGACTTCGAGATCGACACTGTCCATGGTGCTCGCGCTCCGTCTTAGGATCTGGTCATCCAGTAGATGGCCATCACGACCAGGATGACAACCGCCAGCGCCAGCCGCACCTTCAACGCGCGCGTCGCCGTTGCGCGCGCCTCAGGCACGGGCATCACCGGTGCCGCTGCACCAAGCCGCGACGCCAGACAGTTGAAAAAATCGTCGGCGACCTTCGTCGCTGCGCCGTCGACCAGGCGCGACCCGATCTGCGCGAGCTTGCCGCCAACCTGCGCCTTGGCGCTATAGGCGATGCTCGTGCCGGTGTTCTCCGCGACCAACGCAACCTTAGCCTCGCCGTTGGCGAATCCCGCCGCGCCGCCCTGCCCTTCGAAGCGGATCGTGTACGACGACGGTGCCACGATGTCGGCGAGCGCGATGCGCCCAGTGAACTTTGCCGACACCGGACCGACGCGCGCGGTCATGGCCACCTGATAGGCGTCCTCGCCCGCGCGCTCAATCGACTCGCAACCTGGAATGCACGACCTGAGAACCTCGGGATCGTTGAGCGCCGCCCACGTCTGCTCGACGCTGGCGGGAACGAGGCGGCTGCCTTTCATTTCCATGAAACGCTCCGCGATGCCTCAGGCGGCCTTGCGCCACGCGGCGGCCGGCGGCGTGGCGGCCGAGCGCCGCGCCAGGGCACCAGCCAGCTGCTTCAGACTTTCGAGATTGTGCACCGGCAAGAATTCGTCGACATACGGCAGCATGGCACGAATCCCCGCTGGGCGCGGCTCGAAACCTTCGTAGCGCAGCAGCGGATTGAGCCAGATCAATCGGCGGCACGACCGATGCAGCCGGTCCATTTCCAGCGACAGGCCATCGCCGGTGTCGCTGTCCAGCCCATCGCTGATCAGCATGACGATCGCGCCCTGCCCGAGCAGGCGGCGCGACCAGCGGCGGTTGAATTCAGCCAGGCACGCGCCGATGCGCGTGCCTCCCGCCCAGTCCGACACCGCCGCGCTTACGCGCGCGATAGCGACATCGACATCGTGATTGCGCAAGTGGCGCGTGATGTTGGTGAGCCGCGTGCCGAACAGCAGCACGTGCACGCGATCGCGATCGTTGGTAATCGCATGCAGGAAAAAAAGCAGCATGCGCGAATAGCGATCCATCGATCCGGAGATGTCGCACAGCACGACCAGCGGCGGACGTCGCCGGCGGCGCTTGCGCCACGCGAGCGGCATCGCGGCCCCGCGCGCCGACGCCATCGCGCGCAGCGTGGCGCGCAGGTCGACCGCCGATCCGCGCGCGGCAGCGACGGTGCGTCGCATGGGCAGCTCGGGCAGAGGCAAGTCGAGCCGCGCAATCATCGCTTTGACCTGCGCCAGCTCGTCGACGCTCATCGACTCGAAATCCTTGCCCTGCAGCACCTCGCGCGGCGAAAACGTCAGCGCCGCATCGAGGTCGATTTCCTGCTCGGCGCGCGCTGCTTCGTGCGGACTCTTCGGCGGCGCCAGTGCCTCGGCGAGTCGCGCGGGAAGCGGAGCCTGCGCGCTTTCCGGCACGACGCGTCCATACACACGCGGAAGGAGCAGCTGCAGCATGCGTTCGAGCAGGCGCGGATTGCGCCAGAACAGCTCGAAGGCCTGCTCGAACAGCGGCTGCTGCTCGTGGCGCTCGATGAACACCGACTGCAGCGCCGCACGAAAATCCTCGCGCTGCTCGATGCCGACCGCCTGCACCGCGTCGAGCGCGGCGATCACTTTGGCGGGCCCCACCGGCAGGCCGGCCGCGCGCAGCACGCGCGCGAAGTGCATGATGTTCTCCGCGAGACGTTGGCGGCCGACCCGCGACGAAGGCAGCGGCAGCGTCATGCGTGCAGGGCCACGGCGTCCCGCTGCGCTTCGTGCACCAGGCGCATCGCTACCTCGGGCGTGATGGCACCGATGTCGTCCTGATACTTGAGCAGCGCGCCCAGCGTGTTGGCGACGGTGTCAGGGTCGAGCGACATGCGATCGAGCGCGACCAGCGCCTCGGCCCAGTCCAGCGTCTCGGCGATGCCCGGCGATTTGAACAGGTCCATCGCGCGCAAGCGCTGAGTGAACGCGACGACTTCCCTCGACAACCTGGCATCGGCACCCGGCACCTTGCGCAGCACGATCGAAAGCTCGCGCTGCGCATCCGGATAGTCGACCCAGTGATAGAGGCAGCGCCGCTTGATCGCGTCGTGGATCTCGCGCGTGCGATTGGATGTGATGATCACGATCGGCGGATCGGCGCTTTTCACCGGACCGAGCTCGGGAATGGTCACCTGGTACTCCGCGAGTACCTCGAGCAGGTACGCTTCGAAGGGCTCGTCGGTTCGATCGAGCTCGTCGATGAGCAGCACCGGCGCGATGCCGTCGGCAGGCTTGAGCGCCTGCAGGAGCGGACGGCGAATCAGGAAGCGCTCGGCAAAAATATCGTGTGCGAGACTTTCGCGATCGACGCTGCCCTGCGCTTCGGCTAGCCGGATCTCGATCATCTGCCGCGGATAGTTCCACTCGTAGACCGCTGACGCGGTGTCCAGGCCTTCGTAGCACTGCAGGCGCACCAGCGAGCGCCCGAGTGCGGTGGCGAGGACCTTGGCGATCTCGGTCTTGCCGACGCCCGCCTCGCCTTCGAGAAACAGTGGACGACGCAGTTTCAGCGCGAGGAAGACACTGGTGGCGAGGCGACGATCGCTGAAGTAGTCGTGCTTCGCGAGCAGCGCAAGCACGGCATCGACCGAATCGGGAAGCGCGGGCAAGGACATGGGGTGAATTCGAATTATACCGCTCGCCCCTCGACCGGCGCGACCCGCTCTGGTCGGAGCAGATCTACTGCGCGATGCGGGTCTGCTGCACGTCGGGGAAGCACCCGGTGTCGCGCGCCGCGATCTGGAACACGAGGTACAGGGTCAGCGTGTCGCGCACCGGCGGCTCCTCGGGAGCGACGCGCGAGTCGGTGACCACCACGCGCTTGAAACCGCTGGTGTAGCGGCCGTTCTTGTCCTTGACCGCGAAATCTGCGCACAAGCCGTTGCGCTTCGGGCTCAGCGACGCGTTGCGGATCTCGACGAGCTCGGGGTCGCCCCGCGAATAGCGCAGCCGATCGACGTACACGCGCATCGCGGCTTCTTCCTGCGCTCGTGCCTGATCGATCGCAGCCTGCGCGCGCGCCGCCGCGGCATCGCTCGCGGACGCCTTGACCAGCTCCGCGTCGCGCTGCGCATTTTCGCGTGCGATGCGCTCATCGGCTTCCGTCTTCGCGGCCGCGAGCATGCGCTGGTCCTTGGCGCGCTCCTCGGCCTGCGAATCGGCGATGGCTTTTTGCACGGCGGCCTCGCGGGCGAGACGCTCCTGCTCGCGCTGCGCGGCTGACTTTCCGCACCCGCAAAGCGACGCGAGCAGGATCAGCGTCGCAACAGCAAGGGTGTGCCGATTCATGACACTCATGAGCATCGAACATGCTAGCCAAGCGGCGCGCGCTTGGCTAGCACTTGTACAGGATTCTGAAGGGTATCGGCGAAACCCGCGCCAGGCTTTCAGTGAAAATCGCGCGAGCGTGCCACCAGGTTGCCGAGCATGGGCGTCTGGTCCTGCAGGCGACCGGCGATGATGTGCACGACCTCGCCCTCGCGCTCGAGCGTGCCGTAGACACTCATCAGGCTCGAGCGCAGCAAAGCCTTGCGTTGCCGCTCGGCGAGGTCGCGCCAGACGATGACGTTGACCATGCCCGTTTCGTCCTCGAGGGTGACGAAGATCACGCCGCTGGCCGTACCGGGCCGCTGGCGCCCGGTCACCAGACCCGTGATCCGGGTGAGGCGCCCGTGCGGCAGCTTTTTGAGCTCGGCGGCGGTGATCATGCGCTGTCGCTGCAGGCGCTCGCGCAGCAGCTCCAGCGGATGCCGTCCCAGCGTCAGCCCCAGGCTCGAATAATCGGCGACCAGGTCTTCGCCTTCGCTGGGCGCGGCCAGGCACGGCTGCGTCTCGACGAAAGAGGATTGCGCCAGCAGCTCGCGTGGCCGCTCGATGCCGCTCACATCCCACAGCGCGTGGCGACGATGTCCGGACAACCCGGCCAGTGCGCCGGCTGCGGCGAGCGCGCGCATGTCGTGCGCGTTGAGGCTGGCGCGACGCGCGAGATCCTCGACGTCGATGAAGCGGCGTTGCGCGCGCGCGGCAACCAGGCGCTCGCACGCGGCCTGCGCCAGTCCCTTGACCATTCCCAGTCCCAGACGCAGCGCAGGCTGATCGTTCGGTGTCGCATGCATCGCGGGGACGGCGCAGGCGATGTCGCCTTCGAGCGTGCATTCGACTTCGCTGAGCAGCACGTCGGCAGGCAGGATCACCACGCCGTGCACGCGCGCATCCTGCGTGAGCTGCGAAGGTGAATAGAAACCCATCGGCTGCGAATTGAGCAGCGCGCAGGTAAACGCGGCTGGCTCGTAGTATTTGATCCATGCAGAGATGTAGACCAGCAGCGCGAAGCTCGCCGAATGCGATTCGGGAAATCCGTACTCGCCGAAGCCCAGGATCTGCTTGTAGATCTGCTGCGCGAACTCGCCGTCGTAGCCTTTTTCGCGCATGCCTTCGCGCAGGCGCTGCTCGAATGGTTCCAGGCCGCCCTTGCGCTTCCACGCCGCCATCGAGCGGCGCAGCTGGTCCGATTCGCCCGGCGTGAATCCCGCGGCGACGACCGCGAGCTGCATGACCTGCTCCTGGAAAATCGGCACGCCCATCGTGCGCTCGAGCACCGGGCGGAGGTCATCCTTGGGATAGATCACGGGCTCCAGTCCCTGTCGCCGGCGCAGGTAGGGGTGCACCATGCCACCCTGGATCGGTCCGGGGCGCACGATCGCGACTTCGATCACCAGGTCGTAGTACGTCTTCGGCTGCAATCTCGGCAGCATCGCCATCTGGGCGCGCGATTCGATCTGGAACACGCCGACGGTGTCGCCGCGGCTCATCATCGCGTAGACGCTGTCATCCTCCTGTGGCACATCGGTGATCGCGAAGCGCCGGCCATAACGTACCGACAAAAGATCGAGCGCACGGCGGATCGCCGAGAGCATGCCCAGCGCCAGCACATCGACCTTGAGCAGCCCCAGCGCGTCGAGATCGTCCTTGTCCCACTGGATGACCGTGCGCTCGGCCATCGAGGCATTCTCCACCGGCACCAGCTCCGACAACGGACCGCGCGAGATGACGAAGCCGCCGGTGTGCTGCGACAGATGCCGCGGGAAGCCCAGCAGCGCCGTCACCAGAGAAAAAAGATGCCCGATCACCGGGCTCTGCGGATCGAATCCGGCTTCGACCAGCCGCCCCGCCAACTCGTTGCGGTTGTCCCACCACGCCATCGACTTGGCCAGCCGATCGACTTGATTGAGGTCGAGCCCCAGCGCCTTGCCGACGTCGCGCAATGCCGAGCGCGGCCGGTAGCAGATCACCGTCGCGGTCAGCGCGGCGCGCTCACGGCCGTATTTTTTGTAGATGTACTGGATGACTTCCTCGCGCCGCTGGTGCTCGAAGTCGACGTCGATGTCAGGTGGCTCGTTGCGCTCGCGCGAAATGAAGCGCTCGAACAGCACCTCCATGCACGAGGGATCGACCGCGGTGATGCCGAGGCAATAGCACACCGCCGAATTGGCGGCCGAGCCACGGCCCTGGCAAAGAATCCCCTGCTCGCGGGCGAAGTTCACTACGTCGTACACTGTCAGGAAAAACGGCTCGTAGCGGCGCTCGGCGATCAGCGCGAGCTCGTGCTCGATGAGCTTGCGCACCTTAGTTCGCTGCGCTTCGGACGCTCGCTCCGGAGAAACGCGCTCCGCGAAGCCCTGCTCAGTGAGCCGGCGCAGATAGCTGGCCGGCGTCTCCCCCGCCGGCACGATTTCTTCAGGATATTCATAGCGCAGCTCATCGAGCGAAAAAGGGCAGCGCCCGGCGATGACCCGCGTCTCTTCCAGCCACTGCGGAGGATAGAGGCGCTCGAGCGTCGACAGCGGCCGAAGATGGCGCTCGCCATTGGGATGCAGGGCATGCCCGGCCTGCGCCACCGAGGTCTTGAGCCGGATCGCGGTCAGCGTGTCCTGCAGCGCGCGGCGCTCGCGCACGTGCATGTGCACGTCGCCCGCAGCGACGATCGGCACCGCGAGCGCATCGGCGATGGCGATGAGCGACTTGCAGCGCGCCGCATCGTCGGCATCGAGAAGGCGCTCGCCGGCGATCCACAAGGCATCGGGAAAGCGCGTCGCGAGCCAGCGCGCCTCGTCGATCGCGGGCACGCGCCCGGGCAGCCAGAGCGCCAGGCACCCGTTGACGCCGTCGGCGAGATCGGCGCGCGTAAGCCGATAGCTGCCCTTCACCGCGTTGCGCCGACCGGTGGTGATGAGCGCGGCGAGGCGTCCATAACCGGCGCGATCGGTGGCGAGCAGGACCAGACGCAAACCGTCGTCGAGCCGGAACTCGCTGCCGATGATCAGCGGCAATGCGCATCGCTTGGCTTCGACGTGCGCGCGCACCACGCCTGCGAGCGAACATTCGTCGGTGATGGCGAGCGCGGCATAGCCCAACTCCTGCGCGCGTGCGACCAGTTCTTCCGGATGCGACGCGCCGCGCAGGAAGGTGAAGTTGGAAATGCAGTGCAGCTCGGCGTAGGACATCAGGCGAAAATCCCGTGCACGAACCAGCGGCCGCCGCGATCGCGATACAGCCACAGCGTCTCGCCCTGCGCATCACGGCCGACAAAATAATCGCGACCCACCTCGCCACCGTCCCACCATCCGCTTTCGATGCGCTCGGGACCGCTCAACAGCCGCAATTGCGCCGCGGCCGGATCGGCGTCGAGATGGCGAGGATGGGCAAGCAGCCAGAACGGGCGCGCTGTCGGCGATGGCGCATCGGGCGTGGGCTTGCCTGAGACCCCCACCTCCAGCGATGCGGGGCCCCACGCCTGCGCGCGCTCTGGACGATGATCGGCGTGCAGCGCGAGTGATCGCACTGCGTCTTCACCCAGTCTTGCACGCAACCGCTCGACGAGTTGCGCAGCAGCCTCGCCCTGCTTGCCCGCGGCCGAGAAAAAATCGCCTTCCTGCGCGGCCAGCGGCGCCATTTCCTCGCCGACCAGGCGAATGGCTTCGACACGCGCCGGCAGCGTCTCGCGCGCGAGCCGCTCGCGCAGCACGTTCATGACGTGCTCGACGCGGCGCGTGGCGCTCAAGCCCTGCACGATCGACGTCGGCGTGCCATCCTCGTGCACCAGGTCGCAGCGCAGGCGCGTGACGCCCGCGCCCCGCCCCTGCAGGAATCCGGCGAGCTCGTTCACCAAGCGCTTGGTGGCGAACAGCAGCGACTCCGTTTCCTCCACCGGTGATGGCAATTCGATATGGCCTTCGTAGCGCTCGGGCGCGATGAAGGGAGCACGTGCATCCGGCAACCTGCCGTGCGCACGATCGATCTCGTCGAGCAGCCATTGGCCGAAACGACGGGCGATGCCATCGCGCGGCAGCGCGCGCACCTCGCCCAACGTGCGCGCACCCAGGCCTGCGAGCGTTTCGATGACTTCGGGCGCGAGTCCGCGATCGGCCAGCAGCGCGACCGGAAGATCATCGAGCGCACGGACTAGATCATCGCTTTCGGTGATCGCCGCACATCGGGCGGCGCGCGCGAGCAGGGTTGCTGCCAGCGGCGTGGGCGCCACGGCGAGGCTCGCCGAAAAACCGAGCGCGTCCAGTCCATCCTCGATCCGTTGCAGCATGGGCTCGAGTCCGCCGAAATAATGCAGGCATCCGGAAATTTCCAGGAGCACGCTCGCCGGTGTCTCGAGGGTAATCGTCGGCGTCCATTGCCCCGCCCACAGCGCGACGTTCCTGAGCGCGATGCCTTCAGCGCGCTCGTCGCGCAGGTGGATCAACAGCTTGCTGTCGAGCGAGAGCGCCGCGGCGATCGACATGCCTGGCGCGATGCCGCGGCGCTGCGCGGCACAGTTGGCGGCGATCACATCGGGACGATGGCTCACGCTGCTGACTACCGTGGGTCGCGTGCGTGCATCGCCGCGCGCGAAGACGGATAGCGGAAGATCGGGAAAATGCAGGCACGCCCAGAGCATGGAAAGTCATCGCAGGATCACCGCAGGGCTTGCGGGAATCGCAGTCGGCCGATCGATGCGCGAAGCCTGTTGGCCGCGCGGGTCCGGCGGTGGGACGCGCCGGACTTCGTCGGCACGCGCCAGCGCATGATTCCAGATGCGCGCCTGCGGCGCCTCGACGGCGTGGCGGCGATGCCATGCTGGAGCCCGCGTCAGCGACACGCGTTCGAGCCGGCGAAGCAGAGGCACGACCTGGGGCGATGGCGGCAGCAGCGCAGTCGGCACCGTTGCAGCGATGACATCGAGACGTACAGGCCGCGACAGAACGCCGCCGCGGCGCTTGAGCACATTGACCTCCAGCCAGGCCCTCGTAACGGTCACCTCAGCAGAAAGCCGCAGGCGTAGCGGCGCCGGCGAGGCCTGCGCTGCCCTCGCCACGCCGGTCAGCACAAAAGCCGCGGAGTCGCTGTCCTGCGCCGCCAGCTGCAATCGGCGCAGGCGCTGATCGGGAACGTTTTTCGGCCAGAAAAGGAGCATCCCGGCGCACCCGGCACGCAGCACCTGCTCGGCGGCCCACCAGCGCTGCTTTTCCTCGGCCGCCGCGATGACCATGATGCGACGCGGATCGATGCCGGCACCCGCGAACGCGGGGGCATAGGGAACATGCGGAGGCGCCACCAAGGCGATGCACCCGCCTTCCCTGGCCACGCGACGCATTGCGGGCACCAGCAGCCGCAACTCGCCGATACCTTTCTGGTAGGACAGTAATTCGGTAAGCGCGCCTCGAGGCCAGCCGGCACCGGGCAACTCGCGATCGAGTTCTGCAAAGCCCGTGGAAAGCGTGCCGGTCGCCTGCGCCAGATCGTCGCCACGCCAAAGCATGGGGTTGTGCAGCAATTCGGCGAGGGCGGTGTTCATGGAGGGGCGCCGGGGGATAAGCCTGAAACCCGGCTCACCGGCGCCACCGGGCGTGCGCCCGATGGTTCCGGTCAGACAGGAGTGCCTACTCTATCGAACGATCGTTCGATAGTCAATGTTGGGCAGGGGCAATGGAGATAGAGTCGCCATCGCCCCTGCGTGGAGCAACGCTAAGGCGTGGGTACCTACCTCGTCGATAGCGCGGTCCGTCCGCTCAAGCGAACGCGGCCACACATAAAAAAAAACAGGGCGACCGAGGCCGCCCTGTTTGCTGCCGGGGGCAAAGCCCCTTGATTTATGCCTTGCGATTGCGGCGGCTCGCGCCGAACGCCAGGAGACCGATGCCCAACAGTGCTATCGACGCGGGCTCGGGAATCTTTCCGCTCGGAAGCTGTAGGACGCCAGGGACATTTACCCCCGCCGTTGTGCCGAAGGAGAAGGTAGCGCTCGTGATGTTACTGTTAGTGGTCACGCCGGCGACGGTGACGGTGAACGTTGCGGTTTGGTTCAAGAACGGGTTATGGGGACCGTTACCGGCGATGGAAGGGTTCGCGTTGGTATAAACGCCGCCAGCGCCCGGCGGGCCAAGAATGAGACCCGCAGGGCCGACGAACCCCAAAGCGTCCAGTTGCAGGCCACCCGCCACGTTACTGTTCAGGCCCCATCCCGTACTTCCAGTCGATCCAAGCGTCGTAGTTCCATTTCCAGCAACGGTGATCTGTTGGCCGGAACTAGAGGTCAAAGTGCCGGTAGTCTGACCACCACTCAGGACAAAATCGAAATCGCTGATGAGTTCCCCGACGGACGTTGGATTCGCTAATAGGTCGGTCAAGGAGATCGTAACGGTGCCTGCGCCTGTAGTGACGGTTGCGCTCGCGTTGACCGCTCCATCTACTGGAACCATTGACCCGGTCGGAGTAGCAAACGTGAACACGTTTGCGCTTGCCTGCAATGCAACAGCGAAGGCTAGCGCTCCGAACGATCCGATAACTAACTTGGTTGATTCTAGACGTTTCATCTTGCGGTTTCCTCTATGGTACAGATGGACCAG
>DASXBS010000009.1:0-7806 GCA_036491555.1 Casimicrobiaceae bacterium | reverse complement strand
GAAAAGGTGCCCCGACAATCGTCAGCGCGGCTTCGATCGCCGCCGACCCCGAACCTTTCTTGCCGTATAGCGTGTACATGGCGGGACAACCTACGTGGCGGAGCTACGGTGTCCCATCGCAGCCATCCGGCGCTGAAGCTCGGCTTCGGAGACGTCTTCCGTGTGTGTCGCGATAGTCCACGTATAGCCGAAGGGGTCCGTAAGCGTTCCACTGCGATCGCCGTAGAACTGGTCGGCAACGGCGCGCTCCACCTTCGCGCCCGCGGCGAGCGCATGCGCGAACCTCGCATCGACGTCGGGCACGTAGAACATCAGGCTCACGGGTGATCCACCGAGCGATTGCGCTGAACGGTAAGGTGATCCAGGCGTCTCGTCGGCGAGCATGACGTGTCCGCCGCTGATCTTGATCTCGGCGTGACCGATCTTGCCGTCGGGTCCCGGAATGCGGAGCACTTCTTCGGCACCGAAGGCCTTGACATAGAAATCGAGCGCGCACGCAGCGTCGTTCAGGATCAGGTACGCAGTCACGCCGGGGTAGCCGGCGGGTATGGCTTGGGCCATGCGTTGCTCCTATTCGATTGACGGGAGTTAACTGACGGCGAAGCGCCGCTGCCCGCTCACCAGCGGCTGCCGTCGCGCAGCAGGCCGACCGCGACGCCCTCGATGACCAGCGACTGGACGCGGGTATCGACGACGATCGGTTCGAATTCGGCATTTTCAGGCATCAACATGACCTCGCGACCACGACGCCTGAAGCGCTTCACCGTCACCTCGTCCTCGAGGCGCGCGACTACGATCTGCCCATTGCGCGCTTCCGGCGTGCTGCGTACGGCGAGCAGATCGCCGTCGTGTATGCCTGCGTCTTTCATGCTATGCCCGCGCACGCGCAGCAGGTAGTCTGCGCGCGCTGCGAACACCCCCGGATCGATGCGGTAGTGCGCTTCGATGTGCTGCACGGCGAGAATGGGACTGCCCGCGGCGACCCGACCCACCAGGGGCAGCGTTCCCTGCAATGGGACGCCCGGGACATCCTTGAGCCGGATGCCGCGCGCCGCGCCGGCGACGATCTCGAGTGCGCCTTTCTTGGCGAGCGCCTGAAGATGGTCTTCCGCCGAGCTTGCCGTCGAGAATCCGAGTGCCGTCGCGATCTCGACACGCGTAGGCGGCATGCCGCGCGTCTCGATGAAGCTGCGGATCCAGTCGAGGATCTGCTGCTGGCGCGTCGTGAGGCGCGGCGCGACCGATTCGGCGGACATGCGCAGATGCGCGTAGGGACGGCGGCGCGCGGAAGTGGCCAAGGCGGTTACCGTATGAACATTCGGTACCCGGATTATAGACGGCCCTCTGCGCGTGTCAAGCTACTGCAGATGTGCAGAGCGCGTCAGCGCGACACATGGATAACGTCGCGCACCACCGGATAGATGTTGCCGCTCCAACGCCGTCCGCTGAACACGCCGTAATGACCGGCGCCGGGTTGGACGTAGTGCGTCTTCATGTACGGGCGCAGCCCGCTGCAAAGATCGTGCGCGGCGAGCGTCTGGCCCAGCGAGCAGATATCGTCGCGCTCGCCTTCAATCGTGAGCAGCGCGGTGCGCCGGATCGCGCTGAGAGCGATGCGCTCGTCTCGCCACGTCAGCTCGCCCTTGGCGAGCGCGTAGTCCTGGAAAACACGCTTCACGGTCTCGAGATAGAACTCGGCAGGAAGATCGGCCACTGCGAAATACTCGCGGTAGAAACTGCGCGTTGCCTCGGCCTTTTCGTTTTGGTTGTTGACGACGTCCTCGAAAAACCCGCGGAACGCGGCGATGTGCCGGTCGAGGTTCATGTTCAGGAACGCCGACAGCTGCAAGAAGCCCGGATAGACCCGCCGCATCGCGCCGGCGTAGCGCACCGGGACGGTGGCGATCAGCTTTTTCTCGAACCACTCGATGGGCTTGTCGGTGGCCAGCACGTTGACCGTGGTCGGCGAGATGCGGCAATCGATCGGGCCGGCCATGAGCACCATGCACGACGGCGTCGCCGGGTGCTCGTGCGCCGACATGAGCGCCACCGCGGCCAGCACCGCCACACACGGCTGGCAGATCGCCATCACGTTCGCGCCAGGGCCGAGCACGGCGATGAAGTCGACGATGTGCGCGGTGTATTCGTCGAGCCCGAAGCGCCCCGCCGCGAGCGGCACGTCGCGCGCGTTGTGCCAGTCGGTGATGTAGACGTCGTGATCGCGCAGCATGGTCTGCACGGTATCGCGCAGCAGCGTCGCGAAATGTCCCGACATCGGGGCAACGACCAGAACTCGCGGCCCCGGATCGGGAACGTCCTTGCGGAAGTGGAGCAGCGTCGCAAACGGCGTCGCCGTCACCGTTTCCTCGTGCACTGCGACCTCGGCGTCTCCCACGACGACGCAATCGATGCGAAAAGGCGGCCGCCGGTGTGTGAGCGCGGCGAGCAGGACGACCTCGCAGGCCGCGGCGATCTTGCGCAGTGCGCGATCACCCGAGAGCGTCGGGCGCGTGCGGTCGAGGATGGGAATCGCGGCAGTCGCCAGCGCGCGCAGGGGCCACATGCTGTCGGACTGCGCCTGATAGGTCTGGTAGATCATTGCGCTGTTCCGAGCGAGAGCACGCATCGATTATTCCAAGGCGGGCGTACGGGTACTTGATGGACGACGCGTGGTTGTGGCACGTCGCTTGCACGCACTGCTCGCGACCGCACTAAACGCCGCCGCGGCTGACCATTTCGGTGCAGCGACGTGCGAGGAGACCCGCAGCATGGCGAAGGCAACCTTAACCATCAGCAGCAAGAACTACTCTTCGTGGTCGCTGCGGGGTTGGTTGCTCGCCCGCTTCGCCGCACTCGATTTCAGGGAGGTGATGATCTCTCCCGACGACGCCGAAGCGCGCAGGGAAATCCTGCTGCTCTCGCCGTCGATCCTGGTGCCGTGCCTGACCCACGACGGAATCAAGATCTGGGACACGCTCGCCATCGCCGAGTATCTGCACGAAATCAAGCCCAAGAGTGGGCTGCTGCCGGCAGACCGGGCGGCGCGCGCGCATTGCCGCGCGGTGTGCGGAGAAATGCACTCGGGCTTCGCCAGCCTGCGCGGCGCGCTGCCGATGAACCTCAAGCGGCGCTTTCCCGGTCACAAGGTTTGGGCGCGTGCGCAAGGCGACATCGAGCGCATCACCACGATCTGGCGCGAATGCCTGGCGCGCTATGGCGGGCCGTACCTCTTCGGCAAGCGCACTATGGCCGACGCGATGTACGCACCCGTGGTCACGCGCTTCGTCACCTACGACGTGGCGGTCGACAAGCGCTGCACCGCCTACGGCGAGCTGATCACGAAAATGCCGGAAATGATGGAGTGGATCTCCGCAGCGAAACGCGAGCCGGAGGAAATCGACGAGCTCGACATGGAGTTCTAGCGCGCACCCGGGCTTGTCTTGCGAGAACCTGAGCGAGGTGCGGTCTAGCATGGCCGACTCCTTGGCTAGGGTGGATACGGTTCATCAAGCATGGATCATTCCATCGGGTTCCCATTGATTCGATGAGCAGCGGCAAGCGGCGAATGCACCATCGCGACGCGCCCGCACTGCGATGGCGCACGAAAGCGCACTAGCCGCTGTTGCGCAGCCCCGCCGCGACGCCGTTGATAGTGAGATGGATGGCGCGCTTGGTGCGCTCGTCGGTCTGTCCGCTGCGAAAGCGACGCAGCAGCTCGACCTGCAGGTGGTTGAGCGGATCGAGGTAGGGAAAACGGTCGCGGATGCTGCGCGCCAGCGTCGCATTGTCGTAGAGCAGGCTGTCCTTCCCGGTAATCTGCAGCACGAGCTCGATCGTGCGACGATGGTCCGCAGCGAGGCGGCCGAAAATGGCATCGCGCAGCGCAGCGTCGGGCACCAGCTCGGCGTAGCGCGATGCGACGGCCAAGTCGGTCTTGGCCAGCACCATCGCCATGTTCGACAACATCGTCCTGAAGAACGGCCAGCGCTCGTGCATTTCGCGCAGCAGCGCGAGTCCATCCGGACGCACGGCGAGCCATGCATCCACGGCGGCGCCAAAGCCGAACCAGCCCGGCAGCATCAGCCGGCACTGCGCCCAGCTGAACACCCACGGGATCGCCCGCAGGTCCTCGATGCGCGTGGATGCGGTCCGCGACGACGGCCGGCTGCCGATGTTGAGTTCGGCGATCTCGGCAATCGGCGTCGAGGCGCGGAAATAGTCGACGAAGCCCGGCGTCTCGTACACCAGCGCGCGATAGGTCGCCAGCGCGTACGCGGCGAGCGCGTCCATCGCCGCATAGTAGTCGCGTGCGCGATTGCCCAGCTGCTCGGCGTCGAGCAGGCTGGCCTCGAGCGTTGCTGCGACCAGCGTCTCGAGATTGCGGCGGCCGAGGTCGGGATCCGAATACTTGCTGGCGATGATCTCGCCCTGCTCGGTAATGCGCAGTCCGCCGCGCACGCTGCCCGTCGGTTGCGCGAGGATCGCCTCGTAGCTCGGGCCGCCGCCGCGTCCGACGCTGCCGCCGCGCCCGTGGAACAGGCGAAGCTTCACCCCGTGATCGGCGAACGCTTCGACCAGCGACAGCTCCGCGCGATATAACGCCCAGTTCGCGGTCAGGTAGCCGCCGTCCTTGTTGCTGTCCGAGTAGCCGAGCATGACCTCGTGCCAGTCGTCGCGACCGGCGAGCCAGCGCCGATACGAAGGCAGCGCGAACGCCCTGCTCATGATCGAGGCCGCCCGCTTGAGGTCGTCGATGGTCTCGAACAGCGGAATGATGTTGAGTGCGAGCTCCTCGCCGCGTAGCATCCCGACTTCCTTGAGCATGATGCCGACTTCGAGCAGGTCGCTCACCGACTGGCACTTCGAGATCACGTAATTCGGCAGCGCCGCAGCGCCGAAGCGCCGGTGAATGTCTGCGGCGACGCGGAGAATGTCGAGCTCAGATCTCGTGCGCGGCGAATAGTCCAGATGCGGCGAGTAGAGCAATCGTGGACCGCCAAGCTCGCGCGTAAGCAGCGCGACGCGAGCGTCCTCAGGCAGGCGATCGTAGTCGCTGGCGACGCCGGCGCGGGAGAGCAATTCCGCCACGACCTGCTCGTGCGCGTCGGCGTTCTGACGCAGGTCGAGCACCGCGAGGTGAAAACCGAAAACCTCGACGGCGCGTATCAGTGGCTCCAGCCGCCCTGCCGCCAGCAGCTGCGCGCCGTGGCTGGCGAGCGACGCGCGAATCGTTTCCAGGTCCGCGAGCAGTTCCGCCGGCGACGCGTAGAGCGCCAGCGCCGCCTGCGGCTCGTAGCGCGGAACCACGCCTGCGAGCGCCAGTGCAGTCGCCGCGACGCGCGAATACACGCCGACCAGCGCCTGTCGATACGGCTCGTCCTTGCGATGGGGATTGGTGTCGTGGCCGGCGGTGGCCAACGCCAACAGCTCGGGCGTCGGCGTCACCAG
This sequence comes from Casimicrobiaceae bacterium, assembly GCA_036491555.1. Taxonomy (GTDB): domain Bacteria; phylum Pseudomonadota; class Gammaproteobacteria; order Burkholderiales; family Casimicrobiaceae; genus PALSA-1003. The sequence continues at coordinate 2,358 of DASXBS010000009.1, read as the reverse complement.
CCGCGACGATAGCGACAGCTCCGCGCCGAGCAGATGCACCTGCTCGAGATAATGCGTGAACACCAGTGTCGCCTGTGCGCCGATCGCGTTGGTGAGCGTCTCGGCGACGACGTTCGGATTGCCGTCACGGTCACCGCCGATCCACGACCCCATGCGCAGGAAGGCAGGCAATCGCATGTCCGGCCCCATCGCGAAGTCTTCGCGCAGGCATTTTTCGAGCGCAGCGTAGATGCGTGGAATCTCGGAGAGAAACGTATAGCGATAGAAGGCGAGGCCGTTGTCGATCTCGTCACTCACTCGCAATTTGGACAAGCGCAGCATGGCTGTCTGCCAGAGTGCAAGCACCTGACGATAGAGCCCGGTTTCGAAGTCTTCGGCCTCGTCGGGGGTGAGCACCACGCGATCGCGCCATTGCAGCAGCCTTGCGATCTCGCGCTCGCAATCGAGAATGCTGCGCCGCTGCACTTCGGTCGGGTGCGCCGTAAGCACCGGGCTCACCAGCGCGGCGGCGAACCAGCGGGCTAGCGACGCCCCGTCGCTTCCGCGCTGCGCGGCACGCTCAAGGGCACGCGCCATGCTTCCTGCCTGCGGCGGCGCGCCGGCCTGCGCGTAGGCGCGGCGGCGGCGGTTCTGATGCACGTCCTCTGCGATGTTGACCAGGTGCGAAAAGTACGAGAATGCGCGCACGACTTCCAGCGCCTGAGCGATCGGCAATCCGTTGAGCAGCGCGTCGAGCTCGAGCTTGACGTTGACTGCTTCGTCGCCGCTGGCGCGGCGGAATCTGATCGCGGTCTGGCGGATGGCCTCGATGCGCTCGAAGCCTGCGGCACCGGTCTGCGCACGCAGCACGTCGCCAAGCAGGCGGCCGAGGAGACGCGTATCCTCCTTGAGCGGCAGATCCTTGTCGGTGGCGGCATCCATGGTGGCTGAAGTGTGGCGCGAAGTATTGCACCATTGCACCGACCTCATGCACCGGTGCCGGCACGACGTCTCATTGTAGCGAGTTTGAGAAGCGTGCCTCAATAGCTTATGCTCACGCGCACCTTCGTGGTGCCGACCCGATGCATTTGCGCCCGAACCCACTCCCGCGATGAGCAGCGATCCCTCCTCCCCTTCGACCCTGGACGCGCTCACACGGCATGGACGCGTGCTCGCGGGGCAATCGCTCGAGTCGCTATTCACCGATAATTCGGACCGCTTCACGCAATTGTCGCTGGTGTGGGATCAGTGGCTGGTCGATCTATCCAAGCAGAGGATCACCAGCGATACGGTCGCGCTGCTCGCAAACTATGCGCGCGAGCGCAACCTGCCGGCCTGGATCGCCGCGCTCTACGCGGGCGAAAAGGTCAATCTGTCCGAGGGCCGGCCGGCGTTGCATAGCGCGCTGCGCCAGCAGGATGCGACGCCTTGCATCGTCGACGGCGCCGACATCATCCCGCTCATCCGAGCGACGCAGGCGCGCATGCGCACGCTCGCGCAGCAGATTCGCGGCGGGACTCGCATCGGCGCCACGGGGCGCCCGCTGCGCAACGTGGTGAACATAGGCATCGGCGGTTCCGATCTCGGGCCGCGACTGGTGTGCGACGCGCTCGCGGGACCGCGCGCGCCGAATGCATCGGGTCCCGACGTAAGTTTCGTTTCCAACATCGATCCCGAGCACTTGAGCCGCGCGCTCGCGGGCATGGAGCCGGCAACGACGCTGTTCCTCGTCACCTCGAAGACGTTCACCACCGCCGAAACGCTCGCCAACGCGCATTCCGCGCGCGAATGGCTTGCGCGCGCGCTCGGCGGGCACATGCAATTGTCTCCACATTTCATCGCCGTTACCGGCAATGCCGAAGCAGCCCGTGCATTCGGTGTTGCGGGAAGCGACATCCTCCCGATCTTGGATTGGGTGGGAGGCCGCTATTCAGTCTGGTCGGCCGCGGGTCTCGCGATCGCCGTACGCTGCGGCTGGGACGCCTTCGTCGAACTGCTGGGCGGCGCCGCCAGCGCCGACGCGCATTTTCGCGACGCACCGCTGGAGCACAACGTTCCGGTGCTGCTGGCGCTGGTGGATTTCTGGAACGCGCGCGTGCTGGGGCATCCGCAGCGCGTGATCGTCCCCTACGCACACGCCCTCTCGCTGCTTCCGGTGTATCTGCAGCAGCTCACCCTCGAAAGCAACGGAAAGTCGGTCGCGCGCGACGGCTCGCCTCTCGACGGCCCCACTACGCCGGCGCTGTGGGGAGGTCCAGGTAGCGACAGCCAGCACGCCTTTTTCCAATGGCTGCACCAGGGGACGCAATCGGTTCCCGTGGAATTCGTCGTTCCGCTGCGTGCCGCGCATCCGCTGGGCGAACAGCAGGACACGCTGAT
>DASXBS010000008.1:0-8487 GCA_036491555.1 Casimicrobiaceae bacterium | reverse complement strand
GTCGGCCGCTTCGAGCGCGAGCGCCCCGAGCTGCCGGCCATCGCGCTCACCACCGACACCTCGATCCTCACTGCGGTGGCCAACGATTACGACTTCTCGCAGGTTTTCGCGAAGCAGGTGCGCGCGCTGGGCCGAAGCGGCGATGTGCTGCTGGCGATCTCGACGTCGGGTAATTCGGCGAATGTCGTCGCCGCGATCACCGCCGCGCACGAGCGCGAGATGCGCGTCATCGCGATGACGGGCAAAGGCGGCGGGCGAATGAACGAACTCCTGACGGTAGACGATGTCCACATCTGCGTCCCGCACTCGACCACCACCCGCATTCAGGAGGTTCACTTGCTCAGCATCCACTGCCTGTGCGACGCCATCGATACCAGCCTGCTCGGAGACGAAGTGTGAGCGCGGCACCGCTGATACGCTCCGCGGCGACGGCTACTCTCGTCTTGGCGCTCGCGCTCATGCTCAATGCATGCGTGCCACTGTTGATCGGCGGCGCGGTCGTCGGGACCGCGGCGGTTGCCACCGACCGGCGCTCGGCCGGCGCGCAGCTCGACGACGAAGTCATCGAGGACAAGACCGCGCTCGCCATCACCGAAAAATACAAGAGCGACGTCCACGTTAATGTGACCAGCTTCAATGGCATCGTGTTGCTCAGCGGCGAGGTTCCTTCGGAGTCCGTCAAATCCGAACTAGAGCGCATGGTGCGGGCGAATCCGAAGGTCCGTGGCGTGCAGAACGAGCTGGCGGTCCGGCCCGTGACCGACATTCAGGTGCGCAGCAATGACACGCTGATCACGTCCAAGGTCAAGGCGCGCTTCGTGGAGGCCGCCAAGTTCCAGATCAACTACGTCAAGGTCGTCACCGAGAACGGCACCGTGTACCTCATGGGAATGGTTCGTCGCGAAGAAGCCGACGCTGCAGTAGAGATCGCGCGCACTACCAGCGGCGTACAGCGCGTGGTGAAGGTGTTCGAGTACATCAACTGATGCCCGCCGCGGCGCCCGCGCCGAGCTTCGCCTCGAAAATCACGACACGGCTGGAACTCGCGTCGCGCGTCGCGCGCCTGCCCCGGCCGCTGGTGTTCACCAACGGCGTGTTCGACATCATCCATCGCGGGCACGTCACCTATCTAGACCAGGCGCGCGCGCTGGGTGCCGCGCTGATCGTTGGCGTAAACACCGACGCGTCGGCGCGCCGCCTCGACAAGGGGCCTTCGCGACCGCTCAACGGCCTCGACGATCGCATCGCGGTGATCGCCGCGCTGGGGTCAGTCGATCTCGCCGTGGAATTCGACGAAGACACACCGCTCGCGCTGGTGTTGCAGTGCCACCCCGACGTGATCGTCAAGGGCGGCGACTACACCGCAGCCACCACGGTCGGTGCGTCCGAAGTGATCGGATGGGGCGGCCGCTTCGAAGCGATTCCGTTGCTTCCCGGTCGCTCCACCTCGCATCTGGTGTCAAGGATCCGCGAACAAGGTTAGCGCGCTGACGCCCCGAGCATCACGGTGCGCGCCTGATATACTTGATCAACGTTCGATCGTCCCACGCTGACCGTGCCCGACGCCGCAGTACTGCAGGCCACGCCGGCCGACGTGGCGCCGCAGACGCGAATGCCACGCGCCTGCGCGACGATGGTGGTGACGCCGCTTTGATGAGGATGCTATGGAGCCAGTGATCCAGGTCGACCGCGAAGTCGACGCCCGCGGGTTGAATTGCCCGCTGCCCATACTTCGGACCAAGAAGACGCTCAACGACATGGAGAGCGGCCAGGTCGTGCGCATCCTCGCCACCGACCCCGCATCGGTGCGCGATTTCGAGGCGTTCTCGCGTCAGACGGGCAATCCGCTGCTTGCGCAGTCCGAGCAGGAGGGAGCGTTCGTTTTCCTTCTGCGCCGGAAGTAGACGCAAAGCCGCGCACCACAACCCTCTATTCGATGAAACGAGACGCTCGACCATGTCTGAGCAAACGCCTTCCGTACTCGAGCTGACCGAAGAGAATTTCGCGACGTCGATCGACGATCATCCTTTCGCGGTCATCGACTTCTGGGCGCCGTGGTGCGCGCCGTGCCGCGCGTTTGCACCGACCTTTGCAGCCGCTGCCGCCAAGCACCCCGACGTGCTGTTCGCCAAGGTCAACACCGAGGAACAGCAGCGCATCGGCGCGCACTTCAACATCCGCTCGATTCCGACCCTCATGATCTTCCGCAGCAACATCATCGTGTTCGCGGAGGCGGGCGCGCTTCCCGGGAGCGCGCTCGATCAGGTCCTGAACGCCGCGCGCGAACTCGATATCGAGCAGATCAAGAGCGAGATCGCCGCCAAGAGCGCTGCGACGGCGGCGCAAGCCTGAGGCTTCGATGCCGCGCTAGCGGCGGTATCGGTTGAGAAAGTCGGCGACGATCCCGCGCTGACTCTTTTCGATGGCGGAATCGAGCGTTCGGTCCAGCGGATCATACTGCGATGCCTTGCGAAAGGCGTTGATCGCTTCCTGATGGAAGCCCTGCGCCTGCAGCGCGTAGCCTAGACAACGCCAGGGTTCTGCGTTCCAGAACTCGAGCTCCGACCACGCTCGGCACAGCTCGGACGCGCGCTTCCAGTTTCCCGCGCGCAGCATGCGCGGCCCTTCGCCGCGAAGCAGCGCCAGCCGCGCCTGGCGTTCGGCAAACAGTGCCGCGGTGTCGGCATCGTTCACCGATGCGACCGCGCCTTGGCTTGGAGGCGACACCACCGCCGCGATGCTGCGCTCGATCGAGCTGATCTTGCCCACTTCGCCCTGGAAGCCTCGCGGGAACAACGCCGGAGGCGATGGTATCCACGTCACCACGGCGTTGCGCGCTGCCGCGATCGATTCGGCCATCGGCTCGTGCCACGCCACGCCGTAGAGCCATAGCATTGCCGCCAGGCCGACGCCGCCGGTGAGCAGGTTGAGCACGCCGGGCGGACTGTGCGTGACCAGACAGTCCTCGGCGAAATCCCAGTCGGTCTCGCCATTCTGCGCGATCTTCTCGTACGCGACCGCGATGAGAATGGGGGCGAGCATCGGAAATCCGCAGGCAACGCCTTCCCACCAGACACGAAACGCGCGCCGCAGCGCGCGCCGCAGCTGCGAGCGCACGTCGCGCCGTGCATAGGCGTCGCTGATCGAGAACTGGAGATACACGCCGAACAGCCACTTCCCGGGAGTCTGCTGCAGCGAAGCGATGAGCAGCGCCTCCACCGGAATCCAGCTCAGAGTGATGAGAATGGGTGCCAGAAGCGGGTGCCCGAGCGAGAATGCGGTGTCATCGGTCACTGCTCCCGCCCCATGCAGCGCCGAGAGCAGCAGGGCGAGCACCAAACCCCATATGGCGTAGTCGAACAGGCGCGCGGCCAGCCGGTTCGCCGGACGCGGTTCGCTGGTGCGCCCGGCCTTGGCCCGCTCCAGCTCAGCCATGCGCAGCTGAAAAATCCAACTCGCATCCTCCTGCGGCGTGTCGGTACCGAGGAAGACGCTTTTCTCGCGACGCCAGTTGAGGATTGCGAGGTCGGTTTGCGGGACCAATGCGGGCACCGGCGCCGAGCGGCGGCGGCGCACCCACGCGAGGCCGTGGACGACGCCGTAGACCAACGACAGGGTCAGCAGCGTGAGGGTGAGCAGCACGAGGACGTGTTTCGCCACGGGAATCGCGTCGGTGGGAGTCACGAACACGATCGCCGCGGCGATGAACGCGCCGAACAGGATGCACAGCGCCACCTGCCCCATGGTCGAGCGACCGAACGATGCAACACGCTCGGTGAGCCCGGGATGATGCAGGTGCTTTTCAGGCGAGAGATCAGGAAGCGTGAGCGCCTTTTCGTCCTCGATGTCGATGACATCGGCGTGCGACACGCTGTCCTGCGCGGTCGCCGCGACGTTGCTCACGAAATGCGCGATGCGCTGCTCGGTCGTCGCCTCGGTGGTGACCGCGAGTTCCTGATCGTAGTGCAGACGCTGATTGGGATCGCTCAGTATGCGGCTGGCATGATTGATGAAGCGAAGCGCTTCTTCCACATTGCCTTGCCCGTCGCGCGTTTTTGCGTAATATTTTCGGATCAGACGGCGAAGCGCTGCCCGCACCTCCTCCTCGGAGGCACCTTGCGGTACACCCAACGCTTCGTACAACGTTGCTTTCATGCCCTGCCTCGGGCCAAAAGAAGTCGAATTCCGATCTGGAATATTCGGGTAAATGGCGCTCCAATGCAAGTTGGGCCCCTGCACGACGCATCACGCCGGATGAGGCTGGCGCTAGGCGTCATACGGTGCCGTTTTACGTCACCAGCCGGCTCGCCAGAAAATTCACTTTTATCCCACTGGCGTGCGATTCCCGACCGCTCACCACCCGCGCGGAAAAAAAAGCGGCCCGCAGGCCGCCTTGGATGCGACTGCGCGCAGCAACCGCTACGCGCCCTTCTTGACCTCGTGATGGGCGAGCTTTTCGCGGATGCGCGCCGACTTGCCCGAGCGCTCGCGCAGGTAATAGAGCTTGGCGCGACGCACGTCGCCTTTGCGCTTGACCTCAATGCTCGCGATCATCGGCGAATACGTCTGGAAGGTGCGCTCCACGCCCTCGCCGCTCGAGATCTTGCGCACGACAAACGACGAGTTGAGCCCGCGGTTGCGCTTGGCGATGACCACGCCTTCGAAGGCCTGGACCCGCTTGCGCTCACCTTCGACCACGCTGACGTTGACGATCACGGTATCGCCCGGCGCGAAGTCGGGGAGCTTTTTGCCCAGGCGGGCGATTTCCTCTTTTTCCAGCGTTTCGATGATATTCATTGCAATCTTCCTTTCGTGCATGGCCCTCGGGCCTCGCGCGCAGAGCAGGTGCCGGAGCGATTCGCCAACTGATGCGCGCGCTTTGTTTTGAGGTGTCCGTCGCGTCGCCCGGACCCGGGACTACTCGTGTTGCTCCGACTGCGAGCACTCGTTCTTGAACTCCTGCAGCAGCTTCGTATCCTCGTTGCTCATCGCCCCACTGAACAGGTCGGGGCGACGCAGCCAAGTGCGTCCCAGCGCCTGCTTGCGCCTCCAGCGAGCGATCGCCGCATGATCGCCCGACAGCAGCACCGGCGGCACCGCCATGCCCGCGTAATGCTCGGGCCGCGTGTAGTGTGGACAGTCGAGCAGCCCATCGACAAACGACTCCTCGATATTCGATCGTTCGTCGTTCAAGACTCCCGGCAGCTGCCGCACCACCGCATCCGCCAGCATCAACGCCGGCAACTCACCGCCCGACACCACAAAATCACCAACCGCGATCTCGAGGTCGATCTCACGTTCCAGCAGGCGCTCGTCGATCGCTTCGTAGCGACCAGCGACGAGTATCAGTCCCTGCTCCTTCGCCAGCGCCGCGACGCGCCGATGCGACAGCGGCTCGCCCTGCGGCGTCAATCCGACAACGCGCGGCGCCACCACTCCCGCAGCGCTGAGGCTCCCGCGCGCCGCGCCGATTGCCTTCGACAACGGCTCGGCCAGCATCACCATGCCCGGACCGCCCCCGTAGGGACGATCATCCACGCTTCGATAGGCGTCCGTCGCATAGTCACGCGGATTGCGGCACGCCAGGGTCCACGTTCCGCGCTCCAGCGCCCTGCCGGTGACACCATAACGCGCCGCTCCCTGCACCATTTCCGGAAACAGCGTGACGACTTCGATGCGCATAGCAGGATGGCCCGACGAATCGGTGCCGTCTTCAATAATCCAGCGACCAGTCCACAACGATCCGTCTTTGCGTCGCGTCGATCGCATCGACCAACGCCGGAACCAGCGGGATCATTCGCTCGCGCCCGTCGCCGCCGCGCAGCCGCAACACCGGGTGCGCCGCGCTTTCCATCACGTTCTCCACCGTCCCCAACGTGTCTCCCTCACGATTCACCACCACGAATCCCGTGAGGTCCGACCAGTAGATCTCGTTACGGCGAAGCTTGGGCAGCGCGCTGCGCGGAACGCCGACTAGCGCACCTCGCCACATCGCTGCGGCCTCGCGGTCGCCGAGACCCTCGATCTCGGCCACGATGCTGTCCGAATGAAGGTGCGCGGTGAGCACCTTGCATTCCTTCCATGTTCCGTCGCGCGACTCCAGCCACCAGCTGCGGTAGTCGAGCAGCGCATTCGGCGATTCGGTGAATGCGCGCGCCTTGAGCGACCCCTTCACCCCGTAGGGCCCCTGGATGCGGCCCATGACGACGATGTCGTCGCTTGCGGCGCCTGTTGTGCGATGGTCAGCCAGCGGTCGCCGGTGCGGCAGGCTTGAGCTGCGCCGCCTTTTTGACCAGGCCGGCAACGGTATCCGAAAGCTTGGCGCCGCGGTGCTTCCAGTGATCGATACGGTCGAGCGAAAGGCGAAGCGATTCCTCGCTCTCGCCGGCGATCGGATTGTAGAAGCCGACGCGCTCGATGAAACGTCCATCGCGACGATTGCGCGAATCGGCGACCACGACGTTGAAAAACGGACGCTTCTTGGCGCCGCCCCTGGCAAGTCGGATGACGACCATGGTGATGTCCCGGTAAAAGCCGAAAAAAGACATTGATTATACGATGAAAATCCAGGACCCCGCAACTGCGGCGGCGGCGCCTGCCGGACGCTTCAACGCAAACCGGGAAACTGCCCCTTAAGCCCGCGCAGCATTTTCTGCATTCCGCCGCGCGCGACCATCTTCATCATCTTTTGCGTCTGCTCGAACTGCGCCAGCAGCCGGTTGACCTCCTGCACGCTCACGCCGGCGCCTGCGGCGATGCGACGCTTGCGCGATGCCTTGAGCAGCTCCGGCTTGGCGCGCTCCTGGGGCGTCATCGAATTGATGATGCCCTCGAGTCGACGGATCTGGCGATCGTCGACCTGCGAACCCTGCGCCGCTCGCGCGAGCTCGCTGGGCAGCTTGTCGAGCAGCCCCTGCATGCCGCCCATCTTGCGCATCTGCCCGATCTGCGCCTTGAAGTCGTCGAGATCGAACCCCTTGCCCGACTTCACCTTGCGCGCGAGCTTCTGCGCCTGCTCGACGTCGACCTGCCGATGCGCATCCTCGATCAGGGTCAGCACGTCGCCCATGCCGAGAATGCGCGAAGCCATGCGATCGGGATGGAACAGCTCCAGTCCGTCGATCTTCTCCGACACGCCGGCGAAGCGGATCGGCGCGCCCGTTACGCTGCGCACCGAAAGCGCCGCGCCGCCGCGCGCATCGCCATCGAGCTTGGTCAGCACGATCCCCGTAAGCGGCAGCGCCTGCGCGAAGGCTTTCGCGGTGTTGACCGCGTCCTGACCCTGCATCGCATCGACGACGAATAGCGTTTCTATCGGGCGCGCGGCAGCGTGAAGCTGCGTGATCTCGCGCATCATCGCTTCGTCGATCGCGGTGCGCCCTGCCGTGTCGACCACGACCACGTCCATGTAGTGCTTGCGTGCCCAATCGAGCGCCGACGCGACGATGTCCAGCGGGCGCTGGTCCGCGCTCGAGGGAAAGAACTCGGCGCCGACTTGCGTGGCGAGCGTTTGCAACTGGGCAATCGCCGCGGGTCGATAGACGTCGCAGCTTACCAATAGCACTTTTTTCTTCTGGTCCTGGCGCAGAAGCCGCGCCAGCTTGGCGGCGCTGGTGGTCTTGCCAGCGCCTTGGAGTCCGGCGAGCAGGATTACTGCCGGCGGCGTCGTGGCGAGGTCGATGGGACGCGCGGCCTCGCCCATCAGCGCAGACAATTCGCGTTGGACGACGCCGATCAGCGCCTGTCCCGGCGTGAGCGATCCCACGACCTCCTGTCCGACGGCCTTGGCGCGGACCGCGGCGATGAAATCCTTGACCACCGGCAGCGCGACGTCGGCTTCGAGCAGCGCCATGCGCACTTCGCGCAGCGCGGCGTCGATGTTGGCCTCGGTGAGCCGCGCTTCGCCGCGCAGCGTCTTGACTACGCGGCCAAGCCGCTGAGTGAGATTGTCGAGCATGAGATGTGTGGGCGCCTTGCGCTTCGCCGCGGGAATCGCGGGACGACGGGTTGCGTGGTGTAAACTCGCCACGCAGCAATGAACGCGCCGATGATTCTACTCTACGTGCCGGTTGCCGCGGCCTACCTGCTAGCAGCGTGGATCGAATGGCATCGCCTGACGCAGTCGCCGATGGGTTCATCGCCGGCGCGTTTTGCCGTGGCGCAGACGTGGTTGCCCACGATCGCGATCGCCGGGCACGCGGCGCTGCTCGCACAGACGCTGTTCGCTGCGGGTGGCTTCGATCTGAGCGTCGCCAACGCGTTTTCCGCGGTCGAATGGATCATCGCCATCGTTGCCTGGCTCGGTACGCGCTCGCGCGCGCTTCCGGGTGTCGCGTCGATCGCGTTTCCGGTCGCCGCCGCCGGCGCCGCGCTGCCCATGCTCTTTCCTGCCGGTCCTCGCTTTGCCTTTACCGAGCCCTGGGCCGCGCTGCATGTCGCGGTGGCGTTCGTCGCCTACGCGCTTCTCATTGTCGCGGCACTGCAGGC
>DASXBS010000007.1:0-18488 GCA_036491555.1 Casimicrobiaceae bacterium | reverse complement strand
CGTGGTGGCTGACAAGCTTCGCCTGCTCTGGTGGCCGGAGCAGATCGCTGGATGGCTCAAGCACACTTATCCAGGCGACGAGAGCCGCTACGTGTCACACGAGACTATCTATCGAAGTCTGTTTGTTCAAGCGCGGGGCGCCTTGAAGAAGGAGCTGGTGGAGCCCCTTCGACGGACGCGCCGCTCTCGTCACTACACGCAGAAGACCGCGATCCACGGGAAGATTGTTGACGCCGTCTCGATCCGCGAGCGTCCCGCATCTGCTGAAGACCGGGCAGTGCCCGGGCACTGGGAAGGGGACATGTTCTTCGGCAGCGGGAACAGCCAGATCGCCACGCTGGTGGAGCGTCAGACGCGCTACGTGATGCTGGTGAAACTCGAAGGCAAGGATTCACAGACTGCGGTCAAGGCATTGATCAAGAACGCTCGCAAGTTACCTCAGGAGCTGTACAAATCACTGACTTGGGGACCGAGGTCAATTTCCGGTCGGCGTCAACACTGCATTGGACGCAAAACTGACTAAGCAACCGCCGAACGGTGCTTGAATCCTACAGAGAGAAACTGGCTTTCTATTGGACTCGGCTGGACCGGGTCGATCTTGGCCGGTCGGATGGTTGAACAAACACATGGAGATTTATGACGATGATTCTCATGCGGATCCCCTTGTCCCCGTGTCGCACAAGAAAACGATGGCCCACCTGCAGGTCGCCACGCATCGCGTAGCGCTGACGTTTGTTGTGCGGGAATCGCAACGCTAGTGAATCAGTGACGACGGGGGATCGCAACTGTAGGAAGTGACAGGCTGGCGCGCACGCGACCCTGCGCCGCATGTTGCCGCGCCGCGCCTCTTCTACGGCTGTAGAACTGCGTCGACTGCTAGCCGCCGGTGGTCTCGCCGCCCATCACTTGCAGGATGGTGCCGGTGATGTACGAGGAATCTGCGTTCGACGCAAGGAACACATATGCGGGCGCGAGCTCTTCGGGTTGCGCTGGCCGGCCCATCGGACTGTCCTCGCCGAACGAGGACACCTCGGCGGCGGGCAGCCCTGCGTCTGAGGGATTGAGCGGCGTCCACACCGGCCCCGGCGCGACCGCGTTGACCCGGATGCCCTTGTCGATCAGCTCCATCGCCAGCGTCTTGGTCAGCGCGTTGATCGCACCCTTGGTCGCGGAATAGTCAGGAAGCTTCTTCGATCCGAGGATGCCTGTCTCCGAGCTGGTGGCGATGATGACCGCACCGCTTTTCATGTGGCGCAGCGCGGCGCGCGACAACCTGAAATACGCGTAGATATTGGTCTGAAAAGTGCGCTCGAATTCCTCGTCGGTGACGTCGGCCAGCGAGTCCTTGCGTGCCTGATGCGCAGCGTTCGACACCAGGATGTCGAGCTTGCCCATTTGCGCGACCACGGTTTCTACGAGTTCGTCACAAAACGTCGGATTCGTCAGGTCCCCAGGCAGCAAAGCGCATGTTCCGCGCTGGCGCTCGATGAGCTTCTTCGTCTCGTCGGCGTCGCTCTGTTCGGACGGAAGGTACGAAATCGCCACCTTCGCCCCTTCGCGCGCGTACAGCAGCGCCACCGCGCGACCGATGCCCGAGTCACCGCCGGTGATCAGGGCCACCTTGCCCTTGAGCTTGCCAGCGGCCCGATACGCCTCGGCCTGAAAGTGCGGCCGCGGACGCAGCGCGTACTCGAGTCCGGGGCTGGGTTGATGCTGCTTGCGAAACGGAGGCTTCGGTTCCGCAGGCGCGGCCGAAGGCTTGGTGCGTGTCGATGCGCGGGCTTGCAGCGCGCGGGAGCGCGGAGGTTTGCGTTTTGTCGTCGTGGCCATGATCATTCGCTCGCAGTAGGACAGCGGACACGGGCCGGGTAGTCGTCGTCTTTCCAGCCGGCGAGCGTCCGCATCGGCCACCTCATCCTGGCATGATGCGGACGTCAGGAGCCAATGTGCTCGCCGTCCGGCCGCGGCGCTATCGGAGCCACGCCGAATCTTGCGTAGGAAAAGCGGATGAGCGTGGCGATGCGCCCTTCGGCGCCGAGGTCCGGTGATCGACGATGAGTGATCCTGATGCGCGCCCGCAGACGCGCGGCTTTGGTGGGACAGTGAGGTAATCTAGCGCTTTGCCGTTACCGCCCCACCGATGCTTGCCTTCGTGCTCCGCCGCAGCGTGCAAGCCGTCGTCGTGCTGTTTGCGATGTCGCTGCTCGTATTCGTCGGCGTCTATGCGATCGGCAATCCGATCGACATTCTGATCAGTCCGCAGGCCGACCAGAGCGAGCGCGAGCACGCCATCGCCACGCTGGGACTCGACCGTCCGATGTGGGTGCAATACGCGCGATTCCTCGAAGGCGCGCTGCACGGGGATCTTGGCAACTCGTTCGTGCACAACGTGCCTGCGCTCGGCCTCATCCTCGAGCGCATGCCGGCTACATTGGAGCTGGCGCTGGTGGCGATGCTCATCGCGGTGACACTGGGCATTCCCCTCGGACTGTGGGCGGGGCTCAAGCCGGAGTCGACGTCCGGACGCTCGATCATGGCGGGCTCGATCCTCGGCTTCTCGCTGCCGACGTTCTGGGTCGGGCTGATGCTGATCATGGTGTTCTCTGTGATGCTGGGCTGGCTGCCGTCGAACGGACGCGGCCCGACCACGTTGCTGTTCGGCATTCCGGTGAGCTTTCTTTCAGTGGAAGGGTGGAGGCACCTCATCCTTCCCGCGACCAATCTGGCATTGTTCAAGCTTGCACTGCTCATTCGCCTGACGCGCGCCGGCACGCGCGATGCGCTGCAGCAGGACTACGTCAAATTCGCACGCGCCAAGGGCCTGTCCAACTCGCGCGTGATCGGAGTGCATGTACTGCGCAATATCCTGATCCCCGTGGTCACGGTGATCGGGCTGGAGTTCGGGTCGGTGATCGCCTTCGCGATCGTGACCGAGAGCGTGTTCGCGTGGCCGGGTATAGGCAAGCTGCTGATCGACTCGATCAACCTGCTCGACCGGCCGATCATCGTCGCCTACCTCTTGGTGATCGTCACGCTGTTCATCGCGATCAATCTGCTGGTCGACGTCCTGTATTCGGCGCTCGACCCGCGCGTGCGTCTCACCGACAGCGCCGGTTGATGGCCGCCGAGCCCACATCGCTTCGCCGCATGGTCGGCGATTTCGTCGCCAGCCGGCTGGCGCTGTTCGGCATCGCAACGCTGGCGCTGATCGTGCTCATCGCGGTGCTGGCGCCGCTCATCTCGCCGCAGAACCCGTACGATCTCGCTCAGCTTGACGTCGTCGACGGGCGCATGCCGCCTCTGTCGGTCTCGACTGCTGGCACAACGTTCTGGCTGGGCAGCGATGACCAGGGGCGGGACATGCTCTCGGCGATTTTCTACGGACTGCGCACAAGCCTCGTGGTGGGCGTATGCAGCACCGTCATCGCGCTGGCGATCGGCTTGGTGCTCGGGCTGTGCGCGGCGTATTTCAGCGGACGCACCGAAACGCTGATCATGCGCATCGCAGACATCCAGCTCTCGTTTCCGGCGATCCTGATCGCGTTGATCCTGCTCGCGGTGCTGGGCCAGGGAACGCTCAAGATCATCGCCGCGCTGGTCACCGTGCAATGGGCGTATTACGCGCGCACCGTTCGCGGCACCGCGCTGGTCGAGATGCGCAAGGAATACATCGAAGCAGCGCGCTGCCTCGCGCTTTCGCCGCGTCGCATCGTCCTGAGCCACCTGCTACCCAACTGCCTTCCTCCGCTGATGGTCGTCGCCACGGTGCAGGTCGCCGCGGCGATCGCGCTGGAAGCCACGCTGTCGTTTCTAGGGCTCGGGCTGCCGATCACCGAGCCATCGCTGGGGCTTCTGATCGCCAACGGCTACCAATATCTGCTCTCGGGCAAATATTGGATCAGCTTCTTTCCGGGGGTGGCGCTGGTACTCACGATCGTGAGCATCAACCTGGTCGCCGACCAGTTGCGCGATGTGCTCAATCCGAGGCTTCAGCGATGAGCGCCGCCGGGATGGCGCAAGACGCGAATAGCGCCCACCTTGAGGGCAGCGAACGGCGCAAGCCGCGCGCATGGTGGTCCACATGAAGGGAACGGCACTCGCCGTCGAGCATCTGTCCACGCACTTTAATACGCGCGCGGGCGTCGTGCGCGCGGTCGATGACGTCTCGTTCGACCTGGCCCAGGGCGAGGTGCTGGGCCTGGTTGGCGAATCGGGCTCGGGCAAGTCGGTGACGGGATATTCGATCATGGGCCTCGTCGATCCGCCGGGGAGGATCGTCAGTGGATCGATCATGCTGGGGGAGCACGAGCTTACGAAGCTGCAGCCCAAGCAGATGCGCACGTTGCGTGGCAATCGCATCGCGATGATCTTCCAGGACCCGATGATGACGCTCAATCCGGTGCTGCGCATCGACACGCAGATGATCGAAGCCGTTCGCGCGCATCGCAATGTTTCGCGCCGCGAGGCGCGCGAGCGCTCGCGCGATGCGCTGGTGCGGGTGGGCATTCCGGCGCCGGAGAAGCGACTGCGCGACTATCCGCACCAGTTCTCCGGTGGGATGCGCCAGCGCGTCGCCATCGCGATCGCGCTGCTGAACGAGCCCGACATCATCATCGCCGACGAGCCCACCACCGCGCTCGACGTGACCATCCAGGGCCAGATCCTGTTCGAGATGCAAAAGCTCGCGCGCGAGACCGGCGCCGCGCTGATCTGGATTACGCACGACCTGTCGGTGGTCGCGGGTCTCGCCGACCGCATCTGCGTCATGTACGCGGGTCGCATCGTCGAGCGGGGCACGGCGGCAGACGTGCTGGGTACGCCGCGCCATCCGTACACGCGAGGCCTGCTCGATTCGATTCCGGCGAATGCCCCGGCGCACACGCGACTCAGACAGATCACGGGAATGACGCCGTCGCTGCTCGATCTACCCGCCGGCTGTGCCTTTCGCACGCGCTGCGTTTACGCAGCGTCGGAGTGCGAGCAGGATCCGCCGATGTTCGACGTCGGCGCTTCTAACCAGTCGGTGCGCTGTTTTTTTCCGCTCGACCCGGGCAGCGAGACAACGTGAGGCAGGCGCGCGCGTCGGCGGGGCCGCTGCTCGAGCTGCGCGGTATGAGCAAGCGCTTCGAGCGGCCGGCGGGTCTCGCCGCGCGCCTGGCGCACATGGTCGGCGCGGGCGCGGCAGCGCAATCGGTGCGCGCGGTCGACGCGGTCGACCTCGCGATCGCGGAGCGCGAAGTCGTCGGGTTGGTAGGTGAGTCGGGATGCGGCAAGTCGACGTTGGGAAGACTCGCGGTCGGATTGCTCGCGCCGAGCGCCGGGGAGCGTCACTGGCGTGGGGCGCCGGTGGTGACCGCTCCCCCGGCGGCTGCGCGCGAACAGCAGCTGAAGACGCAGATGATCTTTCAGGACCCGTATGCTTCGCTCAATCCGCGCCGGCGCGTGCTGGACATCGTCGGCGAAGCACCCGTCGTCCACGGGGTGATTGGGGCGCGGCAGCAGCTCGAATACGTGGGGCTGCAGCTCAATCGAGTCGGGCTCGATCCAACGCTGATGCGGCGGTTTCCGCACCAGTTCTCGGGCGGGCAACGTGCGCGCATCGGTATTGCGCGGGCGCTGGCCGTCAAGCCGGAGTTCCTGGTGTGCGACGAATCGGTCGCCGCGCTCGACGTCTCGATCCAGGCGCAGGTCCTCAACCTGTTCATGGACCTGAGGGCGGCGCTCAACCTGACTTATTTGTTCATCAGCCACGATCTCGGCGTAGTGCGCCACATCAGCGACCGACTGGTGATCATGTACCTCGGACGCGTCGTCGAGTCGGGCCCCGCCGACGAAGTCTTCGCCGCGCCCAATCATCCGTACACGCGAGCGCTGCTCGCGGAAGTAGGCAGTGTGCAACCGGGCAAGCGTAAATTCGTTCCCGTGCGCGGCGAGATCCCGTCACCGCTCGCGCCGCCGCCGGGTTGTCACTTCCATCCGCGCTGTCCTTACGCCATGCCACGCTGCCGCGAGCGCGCGCCGGCGCTGACGCCGATCTCGCCGGGGCGCGTGTCAGCGTGCTTCCTCAACGATACCGAACCCGCGACATGAGCCTGCGCCGCCACGACCCTCCCGGCGCCGCGCTGCCGCTGGTGCTCGACTCGCCGCATAGCGGCACCGACTATCCCGACGATTTCGACCATGCGCCCCCGCGCCAGCGCGTGCGTCGCGCCGAGGACACCTACGTCGCCGAGCTCTACGCAGCCTCGCCGGCGCTCGGTGCGACGCTGATCGAAGCGCTGTTCCCGCGCGCCTATATCGATCCCAATCGCCACCTGAGCGACATCGACGCGGAGCTGCTCGATGCGCCATGGCCCGGGCCAGTGACGCGATCGCGCAAGACCGAGCAGGGGATCGGGCTGGTGTGGCGCGTCGCGCACGGCGGGGAGCCGATGTACCGACGAAAACTTAGCGTCGATGAGGTGCGCCAGCGCATCGAGCGCTGTTACGCCCCGTATCACCGCACGCTCGCGCAGGCGCTCGACGAGCGGCATCAATCCTTCGGCGCGGTGTGGCACATCAACTGTCACTCGATGCCTGCGGTCGGCGATGCGATGGCTGACGATCCCGGGCGCGCGCGCGCGGACTTTGTGCTCGGCGATCGCGACCAGACGACGTGCGCGCCAGAGTTCACCGCCTGCGTCGAGGCGACGCTGCGCGCCATGGGCTATACGGTGGCGATCAACGATCCGTACAAGGGCGTCGAGCTTGTGCGCATGCACGGCAGGCCGCAGGAACGACGCCACAGCCTGCAGATCGAGATTAATCGCCGCCTTTACATGAACGAGGCGACGCTGGAGAAGACCGCCGGATTCGCAGGGTTGCAGGCGAACCTGACCGCACTGCTCGAGGTGCTGCGCTCGTTCATCGTCGCTCGCGCGGTTTAGATATGTATGGTTGACCCCAAGCTTCGCCGCCTTCGCCCGCTTGCGGGCATTGCCGAGCCCACATAGGGGCGAGCCGCACTTTTGCTGCGGCGCAGCGCGTTGACCCGGACGGGACCGACGGGTAAAATTCGAAAGATTTTCAACGGGTAGCGCCTTCCGCCGGATTTTTGGCAAGGCGGGGGTCAAGGCATGCGCGGTCGGCTCGTCGTCGGTAACTGGAAGTTGAACGGCGGCCTTCGTCAAAATGACGCCTTGCTGTCGGCGTTGCGCTCGGGCTGGGAAGCGCAGGGCGGACATCGAATGGCGGTGTGCGTTCCCTTTCCGTATCTATGGCAAGCCCAAGCGGCGTTGACGGGTTCTGCGATTGGCTGGGGCGCGCAGGATGTGAGCGAGCACGAAAGCGGTGCGTACACTGGTGATGTGTCGGCGACGATGGTCGCCGAGTTCGGTGCCACGATCGTGCTCGTTGGCCATTCGGAGCGCCGAACGCTGCACGGTGAAAGCGACGCGACGGTCGCGAACAAGGCGGTTGCGGCGCTGGGGGGTGGATTGACGCCGGTGGTCTGCGTCGGTGAAACGCTCGCCGAGCGCGATGCCGGCCAAACCGCTGCCGTCGTGACGCGCCAGCTCGACGCGGTGAGATCGCGTCTGGCGGATCGGATCGACGCGGTCATGGTGGCCTACGAGCCGGTTTGGGCGATCGGAACGGGACGCAATGCGGCGCCCGCGGAGGCCCAGGAGGTGCACGCGCTGTTGCGCAAGCGCCTGGGCACGGCAGGACGGGAGATGCTTCTGCTCTACGGCGGAAGCGTCAAGGCGGGCAACGCGAGCGCACTTTTCGCGATGCCCGACATCGATGGCGGTCTCATCGGCGGAGCATCGCTGAAGGCCGAAGAATTTTTGGCGATTGCCGCTGCCTAAGCGCGGTGGGCGCCGGCGAAGGAATAGGATGATCTGGGAATCGTTGCTTTTGGTCGTGCATGTGATCGTGGCGGTGACATTGATCGGTTTCGTGCTGCTTCAGCATGGCAAGGGCGCCGACATGGGCGCGGCGTTCGGCAGCGGATCCTCCGGAAGCCTCTTCGGCGCGGCAGGTTCGGCGAATTTCCTGTCGCGCACCACCGCGATCCTGGCGACGGTGTTCTTCCTGACCAGTCTCACGCTGACTTATATCGCCGCCAACCGTGTCGCGCCGAAGGATCTGATACTCCAGGGTGGGACGCCAAAGGCCGCCGAGCCGGCGTCCAAGTCGACCGAAATTCCACAGCCCGCGCCGACGCCGGCGCCAGCCGCAGCGCCCGCGCCGCCGAGCGCGCCGGGGTCGAAATCCGGGGACGTTCCCAAGTAATTGACATAGAACAAGCGAAGAACACGGCCGACGTGGTGAAATTGGTAGACACGCTAGCTTGAGGGGCTAGTGGCCGAAAGGCTGTGGGAGTTCGAGTCTCCCCGTCGGCACCAGGCAAGACGATGCAGTTGTGGTAGGCAAGGACGATACTGAGGGACGAATTAGGCGCACGCGCGGAAGCCGTCGGTTTTCGCACCGAAACGATCGACCGAGGTTTGGAGTCGCCCGTCATGCTGGAACAGTACTTCCCGGTTCTCCTGTTCATCGTCGTCGGCCTCGGCATCGGAGTAGCGCTGCTCTCCATCGGCACGCTGGTCGCGCCCGATCGGCCCGATCCCGAGAAGCTCTCGCCCTACGAATGCGGCTTCGAGGCCTTCGAAGACGCGCGCATGAAATTCGACGTGCGCTATTACCTCGTGGCGATCCTGTTCATCCTGTTCGACCTCGAAATCGCCTTTCTCTTTCCGTGGGCGGTGGTGCTCCCCGAGATCGGCAACTTCGGCTTCTGGTCGATGATGGTTTTTCTCGGCATCCTGATCATCGGCTTCGTGTACGAATGGAAAAAAGGCGCGCTGGAATGGGAGTAGCGGCATGAGCCACCTGGCGAGGGGCCCCATGCGCAGCATGGGGATCAACAGCACGGCGAATGGCGCAGGCCGCCGACCCGGCATGCCATTCGATCGTACGACGGCTGTAGGAGGCGGCGACAAGGGAGGCGGCGGAGCCCGCCAACAGAGGTCCATGGAGGTTTCGCATGCCCATTGAAGGCATTCTCGAAAAGGGCTTTGTCACCACGTCGCTCGACGCGCTGATCAACTGGGCGCGCAACGGGTCGATGTGGCCGATGACCTTCGGTCTCGCCTGCTGCGCGGTCGAAATGATGCATGCCGGCGCTGCGCGTTACGACCTCGACCGCTTCGGCGTGGTATTCCGTCCGAGCCCGCGCCAGTCCGACGTAATGATCGTCGCCGGAACGCTGTGCAACAAGATGGCGCCTGCGCTGCGCAAAGTCTACGACCAGATGGCCGAGCCGCGCTGGGTCATTTCGATGGGATCGTGCGCGAACGGCGGCGGGTATTATCACTATTCGTATTCCGTCGTGCGCTGCTGCGACCGCATCGTGCCGGTCGACATCTACGTGCCGGGCTGCCCGCCGACCGCGGAGGCGCTGCTCTACGGCATCCTGCAGCTCCAGAACAAGATCTGGCGCACCAATACGATCGCACGCGGATGAAGATCGACGCATTGGTAGCCGCGCTGGGTCCGGCGCTCGGCGACAAGCTCGTCAGCGTCACCAGCGCGCTGGGCGAGGTTACGGCGGTTATCAAGGCCGACGGGCTGATCGACAGCATGCAGCGGTTGCGCGACCGGCCCGAGTTTCGCTTCGAGGAGCTGATCGACGTCTGCGGCGTCGACTACCTTTCCCACGGCGGAGCGGGCCGGGAGGGCGCGCGCTTCGCGGCGGTGTATCACCTGCTATCGCTGTCGAACAACGTCCGGTTGCGCGTGCGCGCGTTCGCGCCCGACGATGATTTTCCGGTGCTGTCGTCGGTGATCGGGGTGTGGCCCTCGGCCAACTGGTACGAGCGCGAGGCTTTCGACTTGTACGGCATCATGTTCACGGGGCACCCGGACCTGCGTCGCCTGCTGACCGACTACGGCTTCATCGGGCATCCCTTCCGCAAGGATTTTCCGCTGTCCGGACACGTCGAGATGCGCTACGACCCCGATCAAGGGCGGGTGATCTACCAGCCGGTGACCATCGAGCCTCGTGAAATCGTTCCGCGCGTCATCCGCGAGGAAAGTTACGCCGAGAGCGAAGGCTTCCGTAAGGGCTGACGTGGCAGAGATTCGCAATTACACGATGAACTTTGGCCCGCAGCATCCGGCGGCGCACGGGGTGCTGCGGTTGGTGCTCGAGCTCGACGGAGAAGTGATCCAGCGCGCCGATCCGCACATCGGGCTGCTGCATCGCGCGACCGAGAAGCTTGCCGAGTACAAGACCTATATCCAGGCACTGCCATACATGGATCGCCTCGACTACGTGTCGATGATGTCCAACGAGCACGCGTACTGCCTGGCGATCGAGAAGCTGCTCGGGGTCGAGGTCCCGATCCGCGCCCTTTACCTGCGCGTGATGTTCGACGAGATCACGCGCATCCTCAACCACCTGCTCTGGCTGGCTGCGCATTCGCTGGACGTGGGCGCGATGACGACATTCCTCTACTGCTTCCGTGAGCGGGAGGACCTCATGGACGTCTACGAAGCGGTATCCGGCGCGCGCATGCACGCCGCTTACTACCGCCCCGGGGGTGTCTACCGCGATCTCCCCGACCGGATGCCGCAGTACAAAGTGTCGCCGATCCACGGCGAGAAGGCCGTCGGACGCATGAACGAGAACCGCCAGGGCAGCGTGCTCGACTTCATCGAGGATTTCACCCGGCGCTTTCCGGGCTATGTCGACGAGTACGAAACGCTGCTGACCGAGAACCGCATCTGGAAGCAGCGCACCGTCGGCATCGGAGTGGTCACCGCCGAGCGCGCGATGGCGCTCGGTTTCACCGGACCGATGCTCCGAGGCTCCGGTGTGCCGTGGGACCTGCGCAAGAAGCAGCCCTATGCCGTGTACGATCGCATGGATTTCGACATCCCGGTCGGCACCCGTGGCGACTGCTACGACCGCTACCTGGTGCGCGTCCAGGAAATGCGCGAGGCCAACCGCATCATCACGCAGTGCATCGGATGGCTTCGCGACAATCCGGGGCCGGTAATCGTCGACAACCACAAGGTGGCGCCGCCTTCGCGCGTGGAGATGAAGGAGGACATGGAGCAGCTCATCCACCACTTCAAGCTCTTCACCGAGGGCATGCACGTGCCCGCGGGTGAGGCCTATGCGGCGGTCGAGCACCCCAAGGGCGAGTTCGGCGTGTACATCGTGTCCGACGGCGCCAACAAGCCTTATCGCCTCAAGCTGCGCGCTCCCGGCTTCGCGCATCTCTCGGCGCTCGACGAAATGACGCGCGGGCACATGATCGCCGACGTTGTCGCCGTGATCGGCACGCAGGACATCGTGTTCGGAGAGATCGATCGATGAGCGTGCGAGTCCCGATAAGCGTTCCACTGATTCACATCGACGACATCGAGTTCTCGCGCGACGTTTCGCACGGCGATCGCTTCGCGGCGAAGATCGCCCCGGTCGCAGCGCGCATCGGCGCGCGCAAGCTCGGCTACAACGTCACCGCCGTGCCTCCGGGCAAGCGCGCGTTTCCCTTTCACAATCACCATGCCAATGAGGAGATGTTCTTCGTGCTCGACGGCGAGGGGCTCCTGCGCTTCGGCGGCGAGGAATTTCCCGTACGCAAAGGCCATTTCATCGCCTGCCCGCCGGGAGGAACCACGGTCGCGCACCAACTCATTAACACCGGCACTGTGGAGCTGCGCTACGTCGCGGTCAGCACGATGATCGACACCGACATCTTCCAGTATCCGGACTCGGGCAAGTTCGGGGCGGTGGGCGGACGCGAGCCCGGAAAGCCGGGGAGCGACGCGACGTTTCCCGGCAAGATGGTCCCCGAATCGGCCGACGTCGACTACTGGCACGGCGAATAGGCCATGGCGAGCCAAAAATCGATGCAGCCCGGCGCTACGCGTAAGATCGATTCACGAGTCGTCAACATCGATGCGCTCGAGCTCGAGCATTTCGAGAAGGGTTCGCAGTTCGCGTCCGACGGCGTGCGCATCGGCCCGTTGCTCGGTGCCAAGGAACTGGGCTTTTCCTACGATGTCGTACCCCCGGGCAAGCGCTCGTGTCCGTTCCACAGCCACCGCGCCGAGGAGGAGATGTTCTTCATCGTGCGCGGGAGCGGCACGCTGCGCTACGGTGACGAGACGCGCCCCATCCGCGCGGGCGATGTGATCTGCTGCCCGACCGGGGGCCCCGAGACGGCGCATCAGATCGTCAACGACTCCGACGGCGAGCTTGCGTACCTGTCCATCAGCACCATGATGCCGGCGGAAGTATGCGAATACCCCGATTCGCAGAAGATCGGTGCCTTCGCGAAGAGCGGCATGCGACACACGACGCATGTCGATCGTCATGTCGACTACTGGACCGACGAAATATGAACGCGTCGGCTTCGACGGTGAACTCGCGCGCATCGCGACGCGATCGGCCATGCTGAGTGCCGACGCCCTCGCGCGTATCGATCGCGAGATCGCGAAGTATCCGCGCGACCAGAAGCAGTCGGCGGTGATGTCGGCACTCGCGGTCGCGCAGGACGAGAAAGGTTGGCTCTCGACCGAGACGATGGATTTCGTGGCAGCGTACCTGGGCATGCCGCCGATCGCGGTGTACGAAGTGGCGACCTTCTACGAGATGTACAACACCGAACCGACTGCGAAGTTCAAGCTCACGATGTGCACCAACCTGCCGTGCGCGCTGCAGGGCGCGACCGAAGCGGCCGCGCATCTGCAGGGCACGCTCGGCGTCGGCTTCGGCGAGTCGACCCCCGACGGCATGTTCACGCTCAAGGAAGGCGAGTGCATGGGCGCGTGCGGCGACGCGCCGGTCGTGCTGGTGAACAACAAGCGCATGTGCTCGTGGATGCGGCCCGAGAATCTCGATACGCTGCTCGCCGAGCTGCGCGAGCAGGACAAGCGATGAACGCGCCCGCCGAATTTCTCGATTACGGCCCGGACGCGATCCTCATGGTCGGCCTCAACGGACGTAACTGGCGTCTCGACGACTACGTCAAGCGCGGCGGCTACGACGCGCTCAAGAAGATCCTCTCGCAAAAGATACCGCCGACCGAAGTCATCGCCGAGGTGAAGAAGTCCGGGCTTCGCGGACGCGGCGGCGCGGGCTTTCCGACGGGGCTCAAGTGGAGCTTCATGCCGCAGCAGTTTCAGGGCGAAAAGTATCTGGTCTGCAACTCCGACGAGGGCGAGCCGGGGACGTTCAAGGATCGCGACATCATGCGCTACAACCCGCACATCCTGATCGAGGGGATGGCGATCGCGGCGTACGCGATGGGATGCAAGCGCGCCTACAACTACGTGCACGGCGAGATCTGGGATACCTACGAGCGCTGCGAAGAAGCGCTTGACGAGGCCTACAAGGCAGGGTTGGTCGGCGACAACATTCTCGGCAGCGGGTGGAACTTCCACCTGTACAACCATCACGGCTACGGCGCCTACATCTGCGGCGAGGAAACGGCGCTCCTGGAATCGCTCGAGGGCAAGAAGGGGTTGCCGCGATTCAAGCCGCCGTTTCCCGCGAGCTACGGGCTGTATGGCAAGCCGACCACGATCAACAACACCGAGACCTTCGCCGCGGTGCCGTGGATCATCAACCACGGCGGCGAAGCGTTTCTCAACCTCGGCCGGCCGAATAACGGCGGCACCAAGATCTTCTCGGTGTCGGGCGACGTCGACCGTCCCGGCAACTACGAGGTCAAGCTCGGCACGCCATTCGCCACGCTGCTGCAGATGGCGGGCGGCATGCGCGATGGGCGCGCGCTCAAGGCGTGCATCCCCGGGGGCTCGTCGATGCCGGTACTGCCCGGCGAGATCATGATGGCCACCGACATGGACTACGACTCGATCGCCAAGGCAGGATCGATGCTGGGCTCGGGCGCCGTGATCATCATGAACGACACGCGTTGCATGGTGCGCTCGCTGCTGCGCCTGTCGTACTTCTACTTCGAGGAGTCGTGCGGGCAATGCACGCCATGCCGCGAAGGAACAGGGTGGCTGTGGCGCGTGGTCGATCGCATCGAGCACGGACAGGGCCGCAACGAAGACCTGGATCTTCTCGTCTCGGTGTCGGACAACATCGCCGGGCGCACGATCTGCGCGCTGGGTGACGCCGCGGCGCTCCCGGTCAAGAGCTTCATCAAGCATTTCCGCGACGAGTTCCAGCACCACATCGACAACAAGCGGTGCCTGGTTCCGGCGTACGTGTGACGATGGCTGAAATCAAAATGCTGAACCTCGAGGTCGACGGCACGAAGGTGGAAGTGCCGAGCGGCTCGACGGTGATGGACGCCGCGCACAAGGTCGGCGTCTACGTGCCGCATTTCTGCTGGCACAAAAAGCTCACCATCGCCGCCAATTGCCGCATGTGCCTGGTGCAGGTGGAAAAAGCGCCCAAGCCGCTGCCGGCGTGCGCGACGCCTGCCACCGAAGGCATGAAGGTGTGGACGCATTCGGACGTTGCGGTCGAGGCGCAAAAAGGCGTGATGGAGTTCCTGCTGATCAACCATCCGCTGGATTGCCCGATCTGCGATCAGGGCGGCGAGTGCCAGCTGCAGGACCTCGCGGTCGGTTACGGCGCCTCGAACTCGCGCTACACCGAACCGAAGCGCGTGGTGCTGAACAAGAATCTCGGGCCGCTGATCTCGACCGACATGACGCGTTGCATCCACTGCACGCGCTGCGTGCGCTTCGGCCAGGAAATCGCCGGCGTGATGGAGCTCGGCATGGCCAACCGCGGCGAGTTCGCGGAGATCATGACCTTCGTCGGCAAGACGGTCGACTCGGAAATCTCCGGCAACATGATCGACCTGTGTCCGGTCGGCGCGCTCACGTCCAAGCCGTTTCGCTACTCGGCGCGCACCTGGGAACTGTCGCGGCGCAAGTCGGTCTCGCCGCACGACGGACTGGGCAGCAACCTTATCGTCCAGGTCAAGAACGACCGCGTGATGCGCGTCGTTCCGCTGGAGAACGACGCGGTCAACGAATGCTGGATTTCCGACCGTGACCGCTTTTCGTACGAGGGGCTCAACTCCGATGACCGTCTGCTCAAGCCCCGTCTGCGCGTCGGTGATGCGCTGACCGATGCCGACTGGCAGACAGCGCTGGCGCAGGCGTCGAGCGAGCTCAAGCGGGTGATCGAAACACACGGCCCGTCTGCGCTGGGCGTGCTCGTATCGCCGCACTCGACGCTCGAGGAGCTGCACCTCGCGCAGAAGCTCACGCGCGCGCTGGGTTGCGACAATATCGACTTCCGACTTCGCCAGAGCGATTTTACCGCGGCCAATATGCCGTGGCTGGGCATGAGCGTCGCCGAGTTCGGGGCGCTCGACCGCGTGCTGGTGATCGGAAGCTTCCTGCGCAAAGATCAGCCGCTGCTCGCGCAGCGGATTCGCCAGTCGACCAAGAAAGGCGCGCAGCTTTCCATTTTGCATTCGGCGCGCGACGAGCTGCTGATGAAGGTCGCCAACGCGCTGATCGCGGCGCCGTCGGCGCTGCCCGCGGAGCTCGCCGGGATCGTGGCGGCTGCCGCGCAGGCCGTCGGAGAGCCGGTGCCGGACGCACTCTCCGGCCTCGCGCCGTCCGACGCCGCGAAAGCGATCGCTGCGAGTCTTGCGAGTGGTGAGCGCAAGGGCGTGTTCCTGGGCAATCTCGCCCAGCAGCATCCGCGCGCATCGCAATTGCATGCGCTTGCGCAATCGCTGGCCGAGCTCACTGGCGCGCGCGTCGGATTTTTGACCGAGGCTGCGAACTCGGTGGGCGGCCACGTCGCGCAGGCACTGCCGCGCGAGGGAGGAGGGGGCCTGGATGCGCGGGCGATGCTCGCCGCGCCGCGTAAGGCCTATCTGCTGGTCAACATCGAGCCGGAGCTCGACACCGCCGACGCGGCATCGACGTATGCCGCGCTGGAGTCGGCGGAGCTCGTCGTGTCGCTCTCGC
The DNA here is from genome assembly GCA_036491555.1 of Casimicrobiaceae bacterium. Classification (GTDB taxonomy): domain Bacteria; phylum Pseudomonadota; class Gammaproteobacteria; order Burkholderiales; family Casimicrobiaceae; genus PALSA-1003. The sequence goes on along the minus strand of DASXBS010000007.1, from coordinate 2,522 downwards.
CGTTTCGCTCGGCAGCCGCGCGCCACGCGCACGTGCAGTTGCCGGTGTCGCCGTTCACCGAGACCGCCGGCACCTTCGTCAACTGCGAAGGCCGCGCGCAGACCTTCAATGGGGCGGCGCTGCCCCTCGGAGAGACGCGTCCCGCATGGAAAGTGCTGCGCGTGCTGGGCTCGATGATGGCATTGCCGGGATTTGACTACCAGAGCATCGACGACGTGCGTGCCGAGCTTCCGAACACCGACGCAATTGGTCCCCGTCTCTCGAACAGCACCCGCGTCGGCATCGAAGCGGTTGCTGCGCTCGCGTCTGACGGGCTGGAGCGCATCGCCGACGTTCCCATCTACTCGTCCGATGCGCTGGTGCGTCGCGCGCCATCGCTCCAGAAAACGCGCGACGGCGCCGCGCCGGTGGCGCGCATGCACCCGGCCACGCTGCTCAAGCTGCGCATCGACGAAGGCGTCGCGGTACGCGTGCGCCAGCGCGGCGAGGCGATGCTCAAGACAGTTGCCGATGCCGGCGTGCCCGAAGGCTGCGTGCGCATCGCCACGGCGCACGCGACGACGTGCATGTTGGGGCCGATGTTCGGTCCGGTCGCGGTCGAGGCGCTGTGATGGACGAGATGCTCATGCCCGTCGCCGGCTTCTTCGGGCCGGCGTGGCCACTGGTGTGGACCTTGGCCAAGATCCTCGCTATCGCGCTTCCGCTCATTCTCGGTGTCGCCTACCTCACTCTCGCCGAGCGCAAGGTGATCGGCTGGATGCAGGTGCGCATCGGTCCCAATCGCGTCGGGCCGCTCGGGCTGCTGCAGCCCTTCGCCGACGTGTTCAAGATGATGTTCAAGGAAATCATCATCCCGTCGGGCGCCAACCGCTACCTGTTCCTGATCGCACCGCTGCTGTCGATCGGTCCGGCGCTGGCGGCATGGGCGGTCATTCCCTTCGCCGACGGCGTGGTGCTGTCGAACATCAACGCCGGGCTGCTCTATATCCTCGCCATGTCGTCGATCGGCGTGTACGGGATCATCCTTGCCGGCTGGGCGTCGAACTCCAAGTACGCGTTTCTCGGCTGCCTTCGCTCGGCAGCGCAGATCGTCAGCTACGAGATCGCGATGGGCTTCGCGCTGGTTGGGGTGCTGATGGCGGCGTCGAGCCTCAACATCAGCGACATCGTTCGCGGGCAGGCGGGCGGTGCGGCGCACTGGTATGTCTGGCCGCTGCTGCCGCTGTGCTTGGTCTACCTGGTGTCGGGCATCGCCGAGACCAACCGCCATCCCTTCGACGTCGCCGAGGGCGAATCGGAGATCGTCGCCGGATTCCATGTCGAGTATTCAGGCATTACCTTTGCCGTGTTCTTCCTCGCCGAGTATATGAACATGATCCTGATCTCGGCGCTGACCTCGATCATGTTCCTTGGCGGCTGGCTGTCGCCATGGCCGCTGCTCAACCAGGCCGAGATTCTCGGCTGGCATCCGCTGGGCGACGGCATCGGCTGGCTACTGCTCAAGATGTGCAGCATCCTGTTCATTTTTCTCTGGATACGCGCGACTTTTCCGCGCTATCGCTACGACCAGATCATGCGCCTGGGCTGGAAGGTGTTCATCCCGATCACGCTGATCTGGATCATCCTGATCGGTGCGTTGATGCAGACGCGCTGGGCGTACCTCTTTCACTGAGGAGACGAGGATGCTGCAAAGAGTCCGCGACTTCTTCAATACCTACCTGCTCATCGAGCTGTGGAAAGGGCTCCGGGTGACCGGCGGCAACATGTTCGCGCGCAAGGTCACGGTGCAGTACCCGGAGGAGAAGACGCCGCAGAGCCCGCGCTTTCGCGGGCTGCATGCGCTACGCCGCTATCCCAACGGCGAGGAGCGCTGCATCGCGTGCAAGCTGTGCGAGGCGGTGTGCCCGGCGCTGGCGATCACCATCGAGTCCGAACAGCGCGAGGACGGCACGCGGCGCACCACGCGCTACGACATCGATCTCACCAAGTGCATTTTCTGCGGCTTTTGCGAGGAGTCGTGTCCGGTCGACTCGATCGTCGAAACGCGCATCCTCGAATATCACGGCGAGAAGCGCGGCGATCTCTACTACACGAAGGAAATGCTGCTGGCGGTCGGTGACCGCTACGAGGCGCAGATCGCCGCCGACCGGATGGACGACGCAAAGTATCGCTGACCCGCGATGACCTTCCACACCGCCATTTTTTACGTATTCGCGGCGATCCTGGTGTTTGCCGCGCTGCGCGTGATCACCAGCCGCAACCCAGTGCATTCCGCGCTATGGCTGGTGCTGTCTTTTTTCAGCGCCGCCGGCGTGTGGCTTTTGCTGCGTGCTGAATTCCTGGCAATCGTGCTGGTGCTGGTCTACGTAGGCGCGGTGATGGTGCTGTTCCTTTTCGTGGTGATGATGCTCGACGTCAATTTCGACAAGCTGCGCGAGCGATTCCGCAGCTATATTCCGGTCGGCGCAACTGTCGGCGTGCTGTTCCTGGTCGAGATGACGCTGGTGCTCCTCGGCGGCTAC
>DASXBS010000006.1:0-7896 GCA_036491555.1 Casimicrobiaceae bacterium | reverse complement strand
TCCCGGCTACTTCAACCTCTACCAGCGCGACGACAAGGTTTGGATCGAGATTCCGCCCGAGCAGTTCGATCAGCCCTTTTTCTTCGCCTTCAATTTGTCGACCGGGATCGGCGAGAAGATGCTTTTCGGCGGCCTTAGTCTCGACAGCTTCGTCGCGTCTTTTCACCGGCTGAGCCCGACGCAGGTCCAGCTCATCGCGCGCAACACCGATTTCTATGCCACGCCCAGCACGCCGGAAGCGCGCGCCGTGGGCGCGGCTTTCTCCGACAGCCTGCTCGCCGCCGCTCCGGTCGTGAGCCAACCCCATCCGGAGCGCAAGTCGGTGCTGGTCGAAGCGAACATGCTGCTATTCGCCGACATCCCCGGAGCCAACGCCATGCTCGAGCGGGCCTACCGCCAGTCGTATTCCTTCGACGCGCGCAACTCATCGATCACCAAGGTGCGTGCGACCCCCGAACTCGTCGCCATCGACATCAACGCCCACTATGCGCTGCAGCGCGTGAGCCAGGCCGCGCCGGGCGGGAGCTACCCGACGCCACCGGCGACGGTGCCCGACATCCGCAGCTTGTTCCTGGGCTTCTATTACAGCATCGCCAAGCTGCCGGCGGAGCCGATGCACCCGCGGCTAGCCGATGCCCGCATCGGCTACTTCACGCAGGAGCGCTACGATTTCAGCAATGACCACGCGCTCACGCCGAAGATCAATCTCATCGAGCGCTGGCGCCTGGAGAAAAAGGACCCGGCTGCCGAGGTGTCGGAGCCCAAGCAGCCGATCGTTTTCTGGATCGACCGGACGATCCCGATCAAGTACCGCCAGGCCATCGTCGACGGCGTGCTTGAATGGAACAAGGCTTTTGAGAAAGCGGGGTTCAAGGATGCGATCGAGGCCAGGATTCAGCCCGACGACGCCGATTTCGACACGCTCGACGTTCGTCACGCTTCGATTCGGTGGATGCCCTCCGCGCGGCCGATGTTCGGCGGTATCGGGCAAGTGCAGGTCGATCCGCGTACTGGCGAAATTCTCGAAGCGGACATCGGGATCGATCCGGCTCGCCTGCGCAGCAGTCGCGCCATGCGCGTCGAGCAGATCAACCCGACGATTCCTTCGATGACCCGCATGTCGCATCCCGAGCGCCTGTGCATGCAGCAGGATTACGCGGCCCAGGAGCTGAACTTCGCGTTCGACCTGCTGGAGGCGCGCGGCGATCTCGACCCCGATGGACCCGAGGCCGAGGCCTTCGTGCTCGCCGACCTCAAGGACACGACGATGCACGAAGTGGGACACGCGCTGGGACTGCGCCACAATTTCCGCGCGTCGACGGTCTATTCGCAGGCACAGCTTTCCGACAGCCAGTTCACGCGCGAGCACGGCATCGCCGGCTCGGTGATGGAATACAACGCGGTTAACATCAGTCTGACCGGTGAGCGCCAGGGCGCGTTCGGCATGACCACACTGGGTCCCTACGACTACTGGGCGATCGAGTATGGCTACAAGGAAGTCCCGCGCGACAGCGAAGCCGCCGAGCTGCGCAAGATCGCCGCGCGCAGCAACGAGCCGCTGCTCGCGTATGGCACCGACGAGGACAGTGATTTCGCGATCGACCCGGCGGTCAACCGCGGCGATCTCGGCAGCGACCCTCTGGAATTCGCGCGCCGCCGCCTGCAGCTGGTCCACGAGCTGTGGAATCGCTGGCAGGATCGCGAGCTCAAGGCCGACGAGAGCTACGCGGTGCTGCGCAGGACGGTCGCCCGCGGCCTGGTGGTGATCGGCCGGTCCTCGGCGTCGGTGACGAAATACATCGGCGGCGTCAGCACGCTGCGCGATCAGCCGGGCAGCCCGCGGCCGCCGCTCGATCCGATCAGCGCTGCAAAGCAGCGCGAGGCACTCGACATCATCGCCGCGGGTCTCTTCTCTGCGGACAGCTTCCGCTTCAAGGCGTCGTTCATGCGCAGGCTGCAGGTCGATTACCTCGATCACAACGACCTGTTCGACATCGGCCTCTCCGCACCCGGCGTTGATTACTCGTTGCCGGCGCAGGTGCTTCGCATCCAGCGCGATGTGCTAGGCACGCTGCTGAGCGATGCCGTCGCCCAGCGCATCATCGACAGCGAGGTGAAGCTCGACGATCCGAGGGACGGGTTCCGGCTGTCCGAGCTCTACACGTCGCTGCACCGTTCGATCTGGAGCGAGCTCAAAAGCGCTCAGGAGATTCCGCCGCTGCGGCGCAGCCTGCAACGCGAACACCTTTCGCGCGTAGCCAACGCACTGGTGCGTCCGTCGACGGGAATGCCCGCCGACGCGCGCGCGCTGCTGCGTAGCGATGCCCGCCTGTTGCGCGACGAGCTCAAGGTGGCGGCCGCGCGAGCGCGCCTGTCGCCGGAGACGCAGTCGCACCTCGCGGAAAGCCTGTCCACGCTCGACGAAGCGTTGAAGGCCCCGCTGCAACGCCAAGGCGTCTGATGACCGGGTCGCGCGCGTGAAGACCGCTAGCGCCGAGCTCACGCTCGCGCCGCTGGACAATCGCGCGCTGGCCAATCTTTGCGGCGCTCTCGACACGAACCTGCGCCAGATCGAGTCGGCGCTCGAAGTGAGCATCGCTCGGCGCGGCGCGACGTTCACCGTGCGCGGCGCCCCGCCGCAAATCCATGCTGCCAACACCGCGCTGCACCACTTCTACACGCAGGCGCGCGAGCCGCTGACGGTGGACGACATCCAGCTTGGGCTCGTCGAGCTCGCGACCTTGGGCGAGTCTGCGAGCACGGCCGCGGAGAACGGCGACGCAACGCCGGCGCTGCGCACGCGGCGCGTCGACCTGCATGGTCGCACACCCAACCAGACGCTGTACCTGCGCAACATCCAGGAGTACGACATCACCTTCGGCACGGGGCCCGCCGGCACTGGCAAGACGTACCTCGCGGTCGCGTGCGCGGTCGATGCGCTGGAGCGCGACCTGGTAAAGCGCCTCGTCCTGGTGCGTCCTGCGGTGGAAGCAGGCGAGCGGCTGGGTTTCCTGCCTGGAGATCTGGCGCAGAAGGTCGATCCTTATCTGCGCCCGCTCTACGACGCGCTCTATGACCTGATGGGCTTCGACAAGACCGCGAAGCTCTTCGAGCGCAATACGATCGAGATCGCTCCACTCGCGTACATGCGCGGTCGCACGCTCAACCATTCGTTCATCATTCTCGACGAAGCGCAGAACACGACGCCCGAGCAGATGAAGATGTTCCTCACGCGCATCGGCTTCGGAACCAAGGCGGTGGTGACCGGAGATGTCACCCAGATCGACCTTGCGCGCGGACAGAAAAGCGGGCTGATCGAGGCGCGGCGCGTGCTCAAGGACGTGCGCGGCATCGCGCTCACCGAATTCACCAGCGCCGACGTGGTGCGCCACCCGCTGGTGCAGAAAATCATCAACGCCTACGAGAAATATACGCACAGCGAGCGCGTCGACGCGCCGCCCGCGCCGCCCACGGCGCTGCGCTGACTTTGATGGCGCGCGCGCGCAGCAGCGACCGGACGGCGCGGCGCGCACACCGAACTGTCCTCAAGCTCGGTGCCGCGCGGCACGCGCATCCGCGCCCGGTGCTGTCGCTCACGGTGCAATACGCGGCGCGCGGCGCGGATCTTCCGGCACGTCCCTTGCTTCGCCGTTGGGTGTCGGCCGCGATGCTAGGCAGCATGCGCGTGACGCTGCGCTTCGTCGATACCGCCGAAGGCCGCGCGCTCAACCGCGACTACCGCCGCAAGGACGCGCCCACCAACGTGCTCGCGTTCGTGTACGATGATGTGTCGGGAGGCGACATCGTGCTCTGTGCGCCGGTCATCAGACACGAGGCACGCGAACAAAAAAAGGCGTTCGGGGTGCATTGTGCGCATCTCGTCGTTCATGGAATGCTGCATTTGCAGGGGTACGATCATCACAGGCGGTCCGACGCTGCGCGCATGGAGGCGAAGGAGATCGCCGTGTTGTCCGCGCTCGGCTTCGCCGACCCGTATGCCGCGGCCGGTTCACTCCGATCATGATGGCTCCGGAGCCGTCCGACCGCGACACCCTGAAACCGACGCTGCTCGAGCGTCTGTCGGCGTTCCTAACGCGCGAGCCGGAGGACCGCGAAGGCCTGCTCGCGATCCTGCACCGCGCCTTCGAGCACAAGCTGCTCGACGCCGATGCGCTGTCGATCATCGAAGGCGCGCTTCAGGTATCCGAGATGACCGTTCGCGACATCATGATCCCGCGCGCGCAGATGGACGTGGTCTCGATCGACGAGGATCCGGCGCAGTTCATCCCTTACATCCTCGAGGCACGGCACTCGCGCTTTCCCGTGATCGGCGAGAACAAGGATGACGTGGTCGGCATCCTGCTGGCCAAGGAGCTCCTCAACTTCTACGCCAACCCTGACGCGTTCAACCTTCGCGACACGCTGCGCCCGGCGGTGTTCGTGCCGGAATCGAAGCGGCTCAACGTCCTGTTGCGCGACTTTCGCGCCAACCGCAACCACATCGCCATCGTCGTCGACGAATACGGCGGCGTGTCCGGCCTGGTGACCATCGAGGACGTGCTCGAGCAGATCGTCGGTGACATCGAGGACGAATACGACTTCGACGAGGCCGAGGACAACATCATCCCCGAGGCCAGCGGTGCGTGGCGCGTCAAGGCGCAGACCGAGATCGCGGACTTCAACGAAACGCTGGGCAGCCGTTTCAGCAGCGAGGAATTCAATACCGTGGGGGGCCTTGTGCTGCGCGCGTTCGGCCGCCTGCCCAAGCGCGGCGAGGCGACGACCATCGGCGCATTCCGCTTCAGGGTGGTGCGCGCCGACAGCCGCCGCATCTATACCCTACAGGTCGAGCGTGTGGTGCCGCAGCCGGTGCAGGAAGCGCCCGCAGGCAGCGCTTGACTCGCTCGCGGCTGCCTCTGCTCGCGGCGCTGCTGTTGGGCGCCGCGACCGTCTTCGGCTTCGCGCCGTTCTCGCTGGCGGCCGTTCCGGTACTAACGGTGGCCGCGCTGTTCGCGCTCTGGCAGCATGCCGGGAGCGCGCGGTGGGCCGCGGCGATCGGCTTCTTCTTCGGCCTGGGTCTGTTCGGCGCTGGCGTGTCGTGGGTCTACGTCGCGCTGTCGACCTTTGGCGAAATGCCGGCGGTGCTGGCTGCCATCGGCACTGCCGGCTTCTGCGCCTATCTCGCGCTGTTTCCCGCCGCCGCGGGGTGGTTGTGTGCGCGCTTCGCGCCACAGCGATCCGCAGCGCGTCTGGCGCTCGCCGCGGCGCTGTGGGCGCTGGCCGAATGGCTGCGCGGATGGCTGCTGTCAGGCTTTGGCTGGCTCGCGGTGGGTTACGCGCAGGTAGGCCATGCGCTATCGGGATACGCTCCGGTAGGCGGCGTGTTCCTGGTCAGCCTCGCAACCTGTGCGATCGCCGCTTTGCTGGTGCATGCGGTGCACGCCGTAGAGGCGCGGGCATGGCGCAGCATCGCGATCGCGACAGCGGCGGCGACGATGATCTGGATCGCGGGCGCGGCGCTGTCAATCCTCGAGTGGACGCGCGAAGTGGGCGAGCCTGTCGCAGTCAGCCTGGTGCAGGGAAACATCGAGCAGGAACAGAAGTTCGACCCGGCGTATCGAGACAACACTCTGGCGATCTACGCCGAGCTCACGCGCTCGGCGAAGGGTCGGCTCATCGTGCTTCCGGAAAGCGCGCTGCCCATGTTCGCCGATGAAGTCCCGGCCGCCTATGTCGCCGGGTTGCGCGATGCGGCGCTCAAGAACGGCGGCGACGTGATGCTCGGCTTGTTTTTTTTCGAGCCGCGCGCCAGTTCCGAAGAGGAGGACCGCTATTTCAACAGCGTAGTCAGCGTCGGGAGCGCCACCGCGCAGCGGTACAGCAAACATCACCTCGTTCCGTTCGGCGAGACGATTCCGGGCAAGGCAGTGTTCGGGTGGTTCATACGCAGCGTGCTGTCGATCCCGCTCGCCGACCAGACGCCCGGGCCGGCGTACCAGGAACCCTTCGCCGTCGCCGGCCAGCGCGTCGCGGTCAACATCTGTTACGAGGACGCTTTCGGCAACGAGCTCGCGCGACGCGCCGAGGAAGCCACCCTGTTCGTCAACGTCACCAACGACGCCTGGTACGGACATTCGATCGCCGCCGAGCAGCACGAGCAGATCGCGGCGATGCGAGCGCTCGAAACGTCGCGCCCGATGCTTCGGGCCACCAACACCGGCATCACGTCGATCATCGATCACCGCGGACGCGAGCAGGGACGCCTCCCTTGGTTCACGCGCGGCATTCTCGAAGGACGCATTTCCGGACGCACCGGGACCACGCCCTACGTTCGTCTGGGCGATGCGCCGGTCGTCGTGCTGGCGATGCTGCTCGCTGCCGCGGCGTGGCTCACGGGCAGCCGGCGCGCGCAAGTCGCGGGGGCGTGACGTTTTGGCCGCGGCGTCGCGATTCCCGTAAAATCGGACCCTTTGCGTCAGTATCCGAAGGCTGCCGTGCCCGCGGTTCCGAGTCCGACTTTCCAGCAGGTGATACTCACCCTCCAGGATTACTGGAGCAAGCAGGGTTGCGCGCTGCTACAACCCTACGACATGGAGGTCGGCGCCGGGACCTCACACACGGCGACGTTCCTGCGCGCGCTCGGCCCGGAGCCCTGGCGCGCCGCCTACGTGCAGCCTTCGCGGCGACCCAAGGACGGCCGCTACGGCGAGAATCCCAACCGCATGCAGCACTACTACCAGTACCAGGTCGTGCTCAAGCCTTCGCCCGCCAACATCCTCGACATGTATCTGGGATCGCTGCACGCACTGGGCTTCGATCTCACCCGAAACGACGTGCGCTTCGTCGAAGACGACTGGGAGAATCCCACGCTCGGCGCCTGGGGTCTCGGCTGGGAAGTGTGGCTGAACGGCATGGAAGTGACCCAGTTCACCTACTTCCAGCAAGTCGGCGGGCTGGACTGCAAGCCGGTGCTCGGCGAAATCACGTATGGCCTCGAGCGTCTCGCGATGTATTTGCAGAAGGTCGAAAACGTCTACGACCTGGTGTGGACCGAGTGGGAAGAGCAAGGCCCGAACGGCCCGGAACTCCGTCGCCTGACGTACGGCGACGTGTATCACCAGAACGAAGTCGAACAGTCGACCTACAACTTCGAGCATGCGAACGTCGATCTGCTGTTCACGTTCTTCAACAGCTACGAAGCGGAGGCGAAGCGCATGATCGAAGCGCAGATCGCGCTGCCCGCGTACGAGCTGGTGCTGAAGGCCGGCCACACGTTCAACCTGCTCGACGCACGCGGGGCCATTTCGGTCACGGAACGCGCGGCTTATATCGGCCGGATTCGCGCGCTGTCGCGTCTGGTCGCGCAGGCTTACTACGATTCGCGCGAGAAGCTCGGCTTCCCGATGCTCGGCAATCCGGTGCACGGCGTGCCCGGCCTCACCACCGACGCGCAAGATGCCGCGATGCCCGCGTGGGCGCCGCCGCTGAAAGTCGAACGCAAGATCGACCAGGACTGACGAGAACATCACCACATGACGCAACCCCATCAAGCTACCCTGCTCGTCGAGCTGCTCACTGAAGAACTGCCGCCGAAAGCGCTCGCACGTCTGGGCGACGCGTTCGCTGAAAGCATTGCGCAGCGCCTCGCGGCGCGCGACCTGATCGAAGGCGAACCGTCGTTCGAACGTTACGCCACACCGCGCCGCCTTGCTGTCACGATCAAGCATGTGCGCGCAGTCGCGCCGGAAAAGCACGTGCGCGAAAAAGTGCTGCCGGTTTCCGTCGCGCTGGACAAAGACGGCCAGCCCACCCCACCGCTCGCGAAGAAACTCGCCGCGCTCGGCTTCCCCGATTTTTCGGTCAACGATCTGGAACGCGCGCCCGACGGCAAGGCCG
>DASXBS010000005.1:0-9858 GCA_036491555.1 Casimicrobiaceae bacterium | reverse complement strand
AGAAGGAGCGCCTGCAGTCGCCCGCCGACCGCGAGGAGCTCGACGGTCTCTACGAGTGCATTCTTTGCGCGTGCTGCTCGACATCGTGCCCGTCGTTCTGGTGGAACCCGGACAAGTTCGTTGGCCCCGCGGGGCTGCTCGCGGCGTACCGCTTCATCGCCGATTCGCGCGATCAGGCCACCAGCGAGCGCCTCGACAATCTCGAGGACCCGTACCGGCTGTTTCGATGCCACACGATCATGAATTGTGTCGACGTCTGCCCGAAGAGTCTCAATCCGACGCGCGCGATCGGCAAGATACGCGAGCTCATGGTCAAGCGCGCGGTGTGAGCGGGGCAATGGCAGCGACCGACTCGACGATGCACAACCGCCTGCGCTGGCGCTGTCGACGCGGCATGCTGGAGAACGACCTCGTGCTCACCCGTTTCCTGGACTCGCGAGGAGCCGCGCTCAGCAGCGCGGAGGTCGCTGCGCTCGACGTGCTGCTCGCGCTGAGCGATAACGAGTTGTGGGATTTGCTGTCGGGCCGACAAGAGCCCACCGACCCGGTCATCGCACCGATGGTCGAACAGTTGAGAGCCATCTGAGACTAGCACGGGCCGCACCAGTTGGAACAACGTGGCCCGATGACGATTGCCGCCTGGAGCACGATGCCATGACCGACCGAACTGCAACGCTGAGTTTCAGCCAAGACTCGCCTGCCATCACCTTCCCGATCCTCCCCGGAACTATCGGCCCGGAGGTGGTCGACATTCGTTCGCTGTACGCCAAGACCGGACGCTTCACTTACGACCCCGGGTTCATGTCCACCGCGGCGTGCGTGTCCAAGATCACGTACATCGATGGCGACAAGGGTGAACTGCTCTATCGCGGCTACCCGATCGAGCAGTTGGCGGTGCAGTGCGACTTCCTCGAGGTGTGCTACCTGCTGCTGCAAGGCGAGCTGCCGGACGCTGGCCGCAAGGCGGACTTCGTGCGCAACGTCACCCAGCACACGATGGTTCACGAGCAGATGAGCCAGTTCTTTCGCGGCTTTCGTCGCGACTCGCATCCGATGGCGATGCTGGTCGGTGTCGTCGGCTCGCTGTCCGCGTTCTATCACGACTCGCTCGACATCACCGACGCCTACCATCGCCACGTCTCGGCGATCCGCCTCATCGCCAAGCTGCCGACGCTGGTGGCCATGTGCTACAAGTACACAATGGGCCAGCCGTTCGTGTACCCGCGCAACGAGCTGGGCTACACGGCGAACTTCATGCGCATGATGTTCTCGGTGCCGTGCGAGGAGTACAAGATCAACGACGTGCTGGTGCGCGCGCTGGACCGCATTTTCATACTGCATGCCGATCACGAGCAGAACGCGTCGACGTCGACCGTCCGCCTGGCGGGATCGTCAGGCGCGAATCCGTTCGCGTGCATCGCGGCGGGCATCGCCTGCCTGTGGGGACCAGCGCACGGCGGCGCCAATGAAGCGGCGCTCAACATGCTCACCGAGATCGGCGACGTGTCCAAGATTCCGGATTTCATCAAGCGCGCGAAGGACAAGAACTCCGGCGTAAAGCTCATGGGCTTCGGCCACCGGGTCTACAAGAACTACGATCCGCGTGCGAAGCTGATGCGCGAGACGTGCTACGAGGTTCTCGAGGATCTCGGCCTGCACGACGATCCGTTGTTCAAACTGGCGATGGCGCTGGAGAAGATTGCGCTGGAGGACGACTACTTCGTGCAGCGCAAGCTCTATCCCAACGTCGATTTCTATTCCGGCATCGTGCAGCGCGCGCTGGGTATCCCGGTCAGCCTGTTTACCGCTATTTTCTCGCTGGCGCGCACCGTCGGCTGGATCGCACAGTGGAACGAGATGATCTCGGATCCCGACCAGAAGATCGGCCGTCCGCGTCAGCTCTACACTGGTGCCGTACGTCGCGACGTCCCGCCGCTGGCCAAGCGCTGAGGCTGCGAGCTTGAATCGCGGCGATCATCCCTCATCTCAAGGGTAGAACCATGTCCGTCATGCAAGACTACGAGCACACGACCACGCTTTTCGGCGGCAACGCGCCGTTTCTCGAGGAGCAGTACGAAGCCTACTTGTCGAACCCAAACGCCGTCGGCGCCGATTGGCGCGCCTATTTCGACTCGGTTCGCGGCGATGCGCACGACGTGGCGCACGCGCCGGTGGTGGAGTCGTTCATCCAGCTCGCCAAGAATCGCAAGCTTGCGGGCGGCATGGTCGACGCGCAGGCGATGCACAAGCAGGTGCTGGTACTGCGCCTGATCAGCAAGTTCCGCACGCTGGGCATGCTGCACGCCGACCTCGACCCGCTGAAGCGCCAGGAAAAGCGCTACATCGCCGATCTCGACGTGTCGACCTACGGCTTCACCGACGCCGACTTCGACACCGAGTTCGACACCGGGTCATTCAAGGGGAATCCTCCGGGACAGGATCGCATGCGTCTGCGCGACCTCATCCTGGCGCTGGAGCAGACGTATTGCGGCACCTTCGGCACCGAGTACATGTACATGGCGGACACGCCGCAGAAGCGCTTCATTCAGCAGCGCATTGAGCCGCTGCGCTCGCGGCCATCGTACGCGCCGGAATTCCGGAAGCATATCCTCGAGCGTCTCACTGCCGCGGAAACGCTGGAGCGCTATCTCGGCACGAAGTATGTCGGCCAAAAGCGCTTCTCGGGCGAAGGCGGCGACACGATGATTCCGATGCTCGACCACCTCATCCAGAAGTCGGGCGCCGCCGGCGTCCAGGAAATGGTGATCGGCATGGCGCACCGTGGCCGCCTTAATGTGCTGGTCAACACGCTGGGTAAGATGCCCGCCAACCTGTTCGCGGAGTTCGAGGGCAAAGCCGCGGCGGACCTTTCGGCGGGCGACGTCAAATACCACCAGGGATTTTCATCCGACGTGGTCACGCCGGGTGGTCCCATGCATCTGACACTCGCGTTCAATCCATCGCACCTGGAGATCGTCGATCCGGTGGTCGAGGGCTCGGTGCGCGCACGGCAGGATCGCAGGCGCGACCCCACCTGCGACCAGGTCATGCCGGTGCTGATCCACGGCGACGCCGCGATCGCGGGGCAGGGCGTCGTGCAGGAAACGCTCAATCTGTCGCAGACGCGCGGCTACCGCACCGGCGGCACGATCCACATCGTGGTCAATAACCAGATCGGCTTCACCACGTCCGACCCGCGCGATACGCGCGGCACGCTGTATTGCACCGATGTCGCGAAAATGGTCGAGGCACCCATTTTCCACGTCAATGGCGACGACCCGGAAGCGTGCCTCCTCGCCATCGAGATCGCTATCGACTTCCGCCAGAAGTTCGACAAGGACGTGTTCATCGACCTGGTGTGCTTCCGCCGGCAGGGTCATAACGAAGCCGACGAGCCGATGATCACGCAGCCGCTTATGTACAAGAGCATCCACCAGCATCCGGGAACGCGTGCGCTATACGCGCAGCGCCTCATCGAGGAAGGCGTGGTCACCTCTGCCGAGGCCGAGGCGATGATCGAGACTTATCGCAACGCGATGGACAAGGGCTATCACACCAACACCACGGTCCTGTCCAACTACAAGCCGCCATTCGCGGTGGACTGGGGACGTTTCGTCGGCAAGCACTGGACCGACAACGCCGACACGCGCATTCCGATGAAGCGTCTGAAGGCGCTCGCGCAGAAGGTGACTACGCTGCCGGACAACTTCAAGGTTCATCCGCGCGTGGAGAAAGTCATCGCCGACCGGCGCGCCATGGGCGAAGGTGAGCTGCCGCTCGACTGGGGCATGGGCGAGACGCTCGCTTACGCCTCGTTGCTCGACCAGGGCTTCGGGGTGCGCCTGTCCGGGCAGGATTCGGCGCGCGGCACCTTCTCGCACCGCCACGCGGTGCTGCACGACCAGAACCGCGAGAAGTGGGATGCGGGTATCTGGATTCCGCTGCAGCACATCCGCGACGGACAGCCCGACTTCGACGTCATCGACTCGGTGCTGTCGGAAGCGGCCGTGGTCGGATTCGAATACGGATACTCGACGTCGGAGCCGAACAAGCTGGTCGTGTGGGAGGCGCAGTTCGGGGACTTTGCCAACGGCGCGCAGGTGGTGGTCGATCAGTTCATCGCCGCCGGCGAAGTGAAGTGGGGGCGAGTGTGCGGGCTGACGCTGCTGCTTCCGCATGGCTACGAAGGACAGGGCCCGGAGCACTCGTCGGCACGGCCCGAGCGCTACCTGCAGCTGTGCGCGGAGCACAACATGCAGGTCTGCGTGCCGAGCTCGCCGGCGCAGATCTACCACCTGCTGCGCCGGCAGATGGTGCGCGACTTCCGCAAGCCGCTGATCGTGATGAGCCCGAAGAGCCTGCTGCGGCACAAGGAGGCGGTGTCGACGCTCGAGGAGCTCGCCGACGGCCACTTCCATACCGTCATCGGTGATGCCGAGAAGCTGACCGCGAAATCGGTGCGACGGATCATCGTCTGTAGTGGCAAGGTGTACTACGACCTCGCCGCGTACCGACGCGACAACAAGATCACCGACATGGCGATCATTCGTCTGGAGCAGCAGTATCCGTTTCCGCATGCGGACTTCAAGGCGCAGGTCGCCAAGTTTCCGGCCGCCAGGGAAGTCGTCTGGTGCCAGGAAGAGCCGCAGAACCAGGGCGCGTGGTATCGCCTGCGCGCCTATCTGCGCGCGGACATCGCGGATGCGCAGGTGCTGGCCTACGCCGGCCGCCCGATATCTGCCTCGCCCGCGGTCGGGTACATGTCCAAGCATCTCGCGCAACAGCATCAGCTCGTGCTCGATGCGTTCGCGTCCAAGCTCGGCTCGGGTGAGATGGTGACAGCCCACTAAGAGCCCACTAAGCGCGCAGCGCACGCGCAACGCGAAACCGCAAACAGGATCCAAGATGCTCATCGAAGTAAAAGTGCCGGTGCTGCCGGAGTCGATCACCGAAGCGACGCTGGTCAACTGGCACAAGAAGCCAGGCGACGCGGTCCAGCGCGACGAGAACCTGATCGACATCGAGACCGACAAGGTGGTGCTCGAGCTGCCGGCGCCCGCTGCGGGCATCGTCACCGAGATCCGCAAGCCCGATGGTTCGACCGTCGCCGCGCAGGAAGTCATCGCCGTGATCGATTCGTCGGCCCAACCCGCGGCCGGTTCGGCACCCGCGGCCGCGGCTCCGGCTCGTCCGAGCGCGCCTTCGGCGCCGACTGCCGCGCCTACGTCGCCGCCTCCCCCCGCAGCCACGGCGCCGCCGCGGCCAGTCCCCCCCGCGCACGCGGCCTCGGCGGCGGGACCGGGCGCAACCGCGATGCCGGCAGCACGCAAGATCCTCGCAGAGCAGGGCATGTCGGCGAGCGAAGTTGCCGGCAGCGGGCGCGGCGGACGTGTGACCAAGGGCGACGTGCAGCAGGCAGTTCAGGCGCGCAGCGCGGCGCCCGCACCCGCGCCGCCGCCCGCCGCCCGAGCGCCGGCGGTGTCGACGCCGGTGAGCCTGGGATCGCGGCCCGAGCAGCGCGTGCCGATGTCGCGTCTGCGACAGCGCGTCGCCGAGCGATTGCTGCAATCCCAGGCAACCGCCGCCATCCTCACCACGTTTAACGAAGTGAACATGGCAAGCGTCATCGAGCTGCGCAACCGCCACAAGGAACGCTTCGAGAAGGAGCATGGGGTCAAGCTCGGGTTTATGGGATTCTTCGTCAAGGCCGCGGTGCACGCGCTTAAAAAGTTTCCTGCGGTGAACGCATCGATCGACGGCACCGATATCGTCTATCACGGCTACTTTGATATCGGCATCGCGGTAGGCAGCCCGCGCGGTCTGGTCGTGCCCATTTTGCGCGACGCCGACCAGCTCTCCATCGCCGAGATCGAGATGCAGATCGCGGAGTTCGGCAAGCGTGCCCAGGACGGCAAGCTCACGGTCGAAGAGCTTACCGGCGGCACGTACACGATTTCCAACGGCGGCGTGTTCGGATCGATGCTGTCGACGCCGATCATCAATCCACCGCAGTCGGCGATCCTCGGCGTGCACGCAACGCGCGACCGCGCGGTGGTCGAGAACGGCCAGGTGGTGGTACGGCCGATGAACTATCTTGCGCAGTCCTACGACCACCGCATCATCGATGGCCGCGAAGCGGTGCTGTCGCTGGTCGCGATCAAGGAAGCGCTGGAGGATCCGACGCGCATGCTGCTGGATCTGTAGCGCGCCATGGCCGACTTGGATGATCCCCCCGCACGGCGCCTCGCGCCGCTCCCCCCAGGGGGCGAGCGCCTTGGGGCGGCCGAGCGGCACTTCGATGTCGTCGTGATCGGCGGCGGCCCCGGCGGGTACACCGCCGCCATACGCGCGGCACAGCTGGGGTTCGCGACCGCGTGCATCGACGACTGGAGCACCGCGGACGGTAAGCCCGCGCCCGGCGGCACGTGTACCAACGTCGGCTGCATTCCCTCGAAGGCGCTGCTTCAGTCGTCCGAGAACTACGAGCAGGCAGGACACGCCTTTGCCGAGCACGGCATCGACGCCAAGGGACTCTCCGTCGACGTCGCGCGCATGCTGGCGCGTAAGGACAAGGTGGTCCGCCAGAACAATCAGGGCATCCTGTATCTGTTCAAGAAGAACAAGGTGACCTTCTTCCACGGCATGGGCAGCTTCGCGGGCGGGGCGCCTGGCGCGTGGGAGATCGAGATCACCGGCGCATCGGCGGCGATGCTGACGGCGAAGAACGTGATCGTCGCAACCGGTTCCAAGCCGCGCTCGTTGCCGGGCGCACCGTTCGACAACAAGCTGATCCTCGACAACGACGGCGCGCTGGCGATCGCCAGTGTTCCGAAGCGTCTCGGTGTCGTCGGCGCCGGTGTCATCGGCCTGGAAATGGGCAGCGTCTGGCGACGGCTCGGGTCCGAGGTGACGATCCTCGAAGCGCTTCCGGCGCTTCTCGGCGCGGCCGACGAGCAGTTGGCGAAGGAAGCTGCCAAGCTTTTCGCCAGGCAGGGCTTGGCGATCGAGTTGGGCGTGAAAATCACCAAGGTGGACGTCGCCAAGAACGTGAGCGTCGTGTATGCCGACGCCTCCGGACAATCCAAATCGGCGACCTTCGACAAGCTGATCGTCGCCATCGGCCGCGTGCCGCATACCGCGGGACTCAACGCAGCCAAGGTCGGGCTCTCGCTCGACGAGCGCGGCTTCGTGGCGGTGGACGAAGAATGCCGGACCAATCTCGCGGGCGTATGGGCGATCGGTGACGTCGTGCGCGGCCCCATGCTCGCGCACAAGGCCGAGGACGAAGGCGTCGCCGTCGCAGAGCGCATCGCCGGCCAGCACGGACATGTCGACTTCAACACGGTGCCGTGGGTGATCTACACGTCGCCGGAGATCGCGTGGGTCGGACAGACGGAACAGCAGCTCAAGGCCGCGGGCGTCGCGTATCGCGCGGGATCGTTCCCTTTTACGGCCAACGGACGCGCCCGCGCGATGGGCGACACGCGCGGCTTCGTCAAGTTCGTCGCCGACGCAAAAACCGACCGCATCCTGGGCATGCACGCGATCGGCCCGATGGTCTCCGAACTCATCGCCGAGGGGGTCGTCGCCATGGAGTTCGGCGCGTCGAGCGAAGACATCGCGCGCATATGCCATGCGCATCCGTCGCTGTCGGAAGCGGTGCGCGAGGCCGCGCTCGCGGTCGACAAACGCACGCTCAACATTTGAGCGACGCTGATCGCCGATGCGGACTGTGAACGACGCACTCCGCAGCGAAGCGATGGCGGCGTCCGAAGCGACCGGCGCAGCGCACACGAAAAGCGGCGTGCTCCATGCCGCGCTGGCCCCGCAGCTCGCCAGGCGCGCCATTACGCTCGATCGAGCGCAGGAGGCCGCGCTCGCGCGCCTGCAGCGCCTCTATGACGAGCTGATTGCATTCCGCAATGCGCGCCGCTCGCTGCTGCGGCGCTGGCTCAATCCGCCTGTGCTTCCACGCGGCGTCTATCTTCATGGCGGCGTCGGCCGCGGCAAGAGCTTCCTGATGGACGCATTTTTCGCGACGCTGCCCTACCGGCGCAAGACGCGCGTGCATTTTCACGCGTTCATGAAGGCGGTGCACGACGACCTGCGCGGGCTCGCGCGCATGGAAGACCCGCTCGCCGCGGTGGCCGCACGCATTGCGCGGCGCAACCGCGTGATCTGTTTCGACGAGTTCCACGTTTCCGACGTCGCCGACGCGATGATTCTCGGCCGCTTGCTCACCGCGCTATTCGACGGCGGCGTTGTGTTCGTGATGACCTCGAACTACCGGCCCGACGATCTCTATCCCAACGGTCTGCAGCGACACGCCATCGTGCCCACGATCGCATTGCTCAAGGAGCGCCTCGACATCGTCGAGATCGATGCCGGGATCGACTATCGATTGCGCGCGCTGGAGCACAGCAAAGCGTATATCGTGGCAGCTGCGGACAGCGCCGACGCCGAGCTCTCCGCGCTGTTCGAGCGCATGCGCCCGGCGGCGGACGAGGCGCCGGTGCTGACAGTGGAATCACGCACGCTGAAGGCGAGGCGACGCGCGGGCAGCGTCGTCTGGTTCGACTTCGCGACACTTTGCGAAGGACCGCGTTCGCAGCTTGACTACCTGGAGCTGGCGCGCCGCTTTGCGGTGGTCATCGTGTCCGGCGTGCCGCGGCTGACTGCCGACATGACCAACGCCGCCAGGCGTTTCACCTGGCTCGTCGACGTACTCTACGATCATCGGGTAAAGTTGCTGGTATCGGCGGCGGTGCCGGAGGCTGAGCTCTACGTGGCAGGACCCAACAGCCACGAGTTCGCGCGCACGGTGAGTCGCCTGGTCGAAATGCGCACTCGCGAATACATGGCGTTGCCGCACGAGTCCGGCGACGCCGCGGCGGTCTGACTCAGGAGGAGAAACCCATATGCAGCAAGTCCAGCATTTCAAGGCCTATCGTACGTTCCAGGAAGATGGCGTCGTTCGCAGCCGCTTTGTCGAGATGTCGCCTTCCGACCTCGACCCCGGCGACGTCCTGGTGCGAACCAAGTATTCGACCATCAACTACAAGGACGCGTTGTCGCACAACGGCGCCGGCAAGATCATGCGCAAATATCCTACCGTCGCCGGGATCGACATGGCGGGAACGGTGGAAACCTCGGCCGATCCGCGCTTCCACCACGGCGACAAGGTCATCGTCCACGCCTACGACATGGGCGTCGCGCACGACGGCGGCTACGCGGAATATGCTCGCGTACCGGCGGACTGGGTCGTGCGCCGCTCTCCCGACATGACCGCGTTCGAGGCGATGACCCTTGGGACCGCGGGCTACACCGCGGCGCTGGCGGTCGAGCTCATGCAGCACAACGGACTCAAGCCGGAGAACGGACCGGTGATCGTCAACGGCGCGACCGGAGGCGTGGGCAGCGTCGCGATCGACATTCTGAGCAAGATCGGCTATCACGTCGTCGCGCTCACCGGCAAGGCCGAGGAAGAGGCGTATTTGCGCTCGATCGGTGCTTCCGAGATCATCGCGCGGCAAAGCTTGGACCTGTCGTCGATCAAGCCGCTGGGCAAGGCGACGTGGGCCGGCGCGATCGACAACCTGGGTGGCGACCACCTGGCGTGGATGCTCTCGACCATGAAGCAGTGGGGAACCGTCGCGAGCGTCGGCCTCGCCGCCGACGTGAAGCTCAATACGACTGTCATGCCGTTCATCCTGCGCGGCGTGGCGCTGCTCGGCATCAACAGCTCGGAAGGTGCGATGCCGATGCGCCAGAAGCTGTGGGACCGGCTGGCCAAGGAGTGGAAGCCGTCTCGGGTGCAGTCCAAGGTCCGCACCATCGATTTCGACGAGCTGCCCACGC
>DASXBS010000004.1:0-3965 GCA_036491555.1 Casimicrobiaceae bacterium | reverse complement strand
CTGGCGCAAGCAGCGCGGCGCCGCGGACCGGACGCGTAAGCATGAGTCGCTCGACGATCGATGCGCCCATCGAATGGCCGATCAGGATCGGTGGTGAGGGAAGCGTCGATGCCACCCGCTCGACGTCGGCGACATAATCGTCCAGGCCAGCCACGAACAGCGATTCGTATCCGCCGCTCTCGCCGTGGCCACGCAGCGACAGAGCGTGCGCCGCGTAGCCATTCTCGGCGAAGAATGGCAAGAAATACGGCTCCCAGCACCACGCGTCGCAATATCCCCCGTGCACGAACAGCAGCGGCGGCCTGCCGTTGCGCCGGGCGGGCAGGCGAGAGCGGACCTCGAGATGCAGTTCAGGTGGGAGCATGTGCGAAGACGGCTACGGCGCCATGTTAAAATTGTCGCGCCGCCGAGTATGACATTCAGGGCGCGCCATTCTACATGAACCGACTCGCCTCCCGCGATCACGGCGTCGATCGCAGCGCGGTCTACGACGTCGATTGCCGCCGCTGCACCCGCCTCGCGCACTTCCTGGACGACGTGCGCGCGCAGCATCCGGGCTATTTTTGCGCGCCGGTCCCGCCGTTCGGCGACCTGCGCGCCAGACTCATCATCGTCGGCCTCGCGCCCGGCATGCACGGCGCCAATGCAAGCGGGCGCCCGTTCACGGGCGACTACGCGGGGATCCTGCTCTACGCGACACTGCACAAGTTCGGGTTCGCCTCCCGGCCGGAGTCGGTCGGCGTCGATGACGGGCTTCGCCTGATCGGCGCGCGCATCACCAACGCGGTCAAGTGCCTGCCCCCCGCCAACAAGCCGTTGCCCGCGGAGATCCGCAATTGCAACGACTATCTCGCCGCCGACCTCGCGCAGGCGCCCGCCGGCAGCGCCGTGCTCGCATTGGGCACGGTCGCGCACGAGGCGAGCCTGCGCGCGCTTTCGCTCGCGCCGCGCGAGTATCCGTTCGCGCACGCATCGGAGCACGCCCTGCCTAAAGAGCTGCGCCTTTTCGACAGCTACCACTGCAGCCGCTACAACACCAACACGCGACGTCTGTCGACGGCGATGTTCGAGGCGGTTTTCGAACGCATCGTGCAGCATTTGAGGGCACCGCGCACGGTGAGCGTCTAGTCATGGCCGACGACGCGCCCATTCTGCCGAGCGCTTCCAAGGACCGTCCCTTCGACGTGCGCGAGCTCGTCGCGTCGCTTCCGAACCGTCCCGGGGTCTACCGCATGCTCGACGCCGCCGGCGAGACGCTGTACGTCGGCAAGGCGCGCGAGCTCAGGAAACGCGTCTCCAGCTATTTCCAGAAGACCGACCATCATCCGCGCACTGCGATGATGATCGCGCAGATCGCGCGCGTCGAGACGACGGCCACGCGCTCGGAGGGTGAAGCGCTGCTGCTCGAGAACAACCTGATCAAGGCGCACCAGCCGCGCTACAACGTCCTGTTTCGCGACGACAAGAGCTATCCTTACGTCTGCATCACAAGCGAAGCCTTTCCGCAACTGCGCTTTCACCGCGGACGCCTGGACAAGCCGCATCGCTACTTCGGGCCGTTCCCCAGCGCCGGCGCGGTGCGCGAGGGCATGGCGCTGCTGCAGAAGGTCTTTCAGATACGCACCTGCGAAAACAGCGTGTTCGCCAACCGATCGCGGCCATGCATGCTCTACCAGATCCAGCGCTGCACCGGCCCGTGCGTCGGATTGATCTCGGCGGAGGAATATCACGAGGATGTCAACAACGCGACGATGTTCCTCCAGGGCAAGACCAGCGAGGTGCTCGCCGGTCTGCAGCGACAGATGGAGGAGGCGGCCGCGGCGCTCGCTTTCGAGCGTGCCGCCCGGCTGCGCGACAAGGTGGCGCGCCTGACGCAGCTGCAATCGAGGCAGTTCGTCGAGAGTGCGACGGCCGGAGATATCGACGTGGTGGCGGCGGTATCCGCGCAGGGACTCGTGGCGGTGAACGTCGTGATGGTGCGCGGCGGACGGCACGTCGGCGACCGCACCTTCTTCCCGCAGCACGCCGAAGGCGCGACGCTGGACGAGGTGGTGCCCGCGTTCCTGATGCAGCACTACGTCGACCGCACCGCACCGCCGACCATCATCGCCGAGCAAAGCGGCGACGACCCGGTGCTCGCCGAGGTGCTGACCGCGCAGTCGGGACAAAAGGTCGCGCTCGTATCGAACACGGGGGGCGAGCGCCGCGTGTGGGTGACCATGGCTTTGCAGAACGCCGAGCTCGCGATCGGGCAGAAGCTCGCGCAGAAGACGACGCAGGAGGACCGGCTGGCCGCGCTCCAGGACGCGCTCGGGCTACCGCCGACGGCGCAGCGCATCGAATGCTTCGACGTGAGCCACACGATGGGCGAGGCGGCGGTGGCGAGCTGCGTGATCTTCGACCGGCTTTCGATGCAGACTGGCGAGTATCGCCGCTTCAACGTCAAGCCCGACGTCGGTGGCGACGACTACGCCGCGCTGCGCGAAGCGCTGTCGCGCCGCGTCGCGCGCATCGTTACCGGCGAATATCCGGCGCCCGACTTGCTGGTCATCGACGGCGGCAAGGGACAGGTCGGCGTAGCGGCAAGCGTGCTAGCCGATCTGGGACTGCACGCGACGCGACTCATCGGCATCGCCAAAGGACCCGAGCGCAAGCCAGGGCTCGAGGAAATCGTGTTTCCCGACCGCAGCGAGCCACTGCATCTTCCGTCGGACCACCCGGGGTTGCACCTGCTGCAACAGATCCGCGACGAAGCGCACCGTTTCGCGATCCAGGGCCATCGCGCGCGCCGGAGCAAGACGCGAAACACATCGACGCTGCAATCGATCGGGGGCATTGGCGCCGCGCGGCGCAAGGCGCTGCTATCGCACTTCGGCGGGCTCAAGGGCGTGCAGGCCGCCAGCGTCGAAGACCTTGCGCGCGTTCCCGGGATCAGCCGCGCGCTGGCGCAGCGCATTTTCTCGGAGCTGCACTGAAAAGTCGCCGGAGGAACATCGCAATGAGAAATCTGCTTATCCAGCGGAGGCCCTGCCAATGAATTCCTTGACGGCGCACAATGACAACCTGACGACGATCGGGTAACTCTCAACGCCCGGTGCCATGGGCGTAGAATGGCGCCCTGCACGGGCCCACCCCGCGAAAATCTCCGAAGCAATGTCGTTCAATCTCCCCACGGCGCTCACCTGGCTAAGAATCGTTCTGATCCCGGTCTTCGTCGGCGTGTATTACCTGCCGGCGACGTGGATGTCGCTGCCGATGAAAAACTGGCTGGCGATGACGGTGTTCGCGCTGGCGGCGATTACCGACTGGGCCGACGGCTATCTCGCACGCAAGCTGGGGCAGACCTCCGCGTTCGGCGCATTCCTCGATCCGGTCGCCGACAAGTTGATGGTGGCCGCGGCGCTGATCGTGCTCGTGCAGCTCGATCGGGCCGATGCGTGGCTGGCGATCATCATCATCGGACGCGAGATCGCGATCTCGGCGCTGCGCGAGTGGATGGCGCAGCTTGGACAATCGAAGAGCATCGCGGTGGCGTTCATCGGCAAGGTGAAAACCGGAGCGCAGATCACCGCGATCATTGCGCTCTTGCTCTATCAGCCGCTGATTCCGGGCATCAGCACGGTCTGGCTAGGGACGATCGCGCTATGGGTCGCGGCGGTCCTGACGCTGTGGTCGATGTTCCATTACCTTCGACTGGCGGCGCCCCATCTGAAGGGCGTCGCGCCTTCGCCTCCTCCAACCGAAGCCGTACGTCGCATTGACCAGAACACGGCGGAAACGCTAAAATAGCGGGCTATTCCCCGATAGCTCAGTTGGTAGAGCGACGGACTGTTAATCCGCAGGTCCCAGGTTCGAGCCCTGGTCGGGGAGCCATCTGCATTGCCTTCCAGCGATAGCACCCACTGACTGGGGTATATTAATAGACCCCATTGGGGTCTATTTTGAGCCCGCAATCATCGGTCGTT
>DASXBS010000003.1:0-5234 GCA_036491555.1 Casimicrobiaceae bacterium | reverse complement strand
GGTCATGACCAACGTCCCGGGTCCGCAAAGCCCGCTCTATCTCGGCGCAGCGCCCATCGAGAGTCTCATGTTCTGGGTGCCGCAATCGGGTGACATCGGCATGGGCGTGTCGATCCTGTCGTACAACGATGCGGTGCAGTTCGGCCTGGTCGCCGACCACAAGCTTTGTCCTGACCCGGGCAAGCTCATCGACGCGGTCGCGCCGGAATTCGAGAAGCTCGTGCTGGCCACGCTGTTATTGCCATGGCCGTGGACCACGCCGCCGAGCGCGCAAGCCGTCGAGCGTGCGGTGCTCAGCGCGGCGGCGTAACAGCGCGCATCACGGCCACGCCGGGTACGTGTTCGGCGCGACGAACGCTTCCTTGAGGATCTGATTCATCGGCACCGTGAGATCGCGTGTCGAAAACCACTTCGCATAGAGCTTGCGAATGTCGCCGCTGGCGAAAAGATCCGAGATCGCGCGGTTGACGATGCGCTCGAGCTGCGGTTCGTCCTTGCGCATCATGATTGCATACGGCTCGATCGACAGGTACTTGCCGACCACGGCGAAATCATCGGGCTTCTTCGACTTGGAGATGAGTCCGTACAGCAGCACGTCGTCCATCGGAAACGCGACCGCGTTGCCCTCGTCGACCGTGCGGAACGACTCGTTGTGATCGGGCGACACGATGATGTTGAGCTTGAGCGATTGCTCGACGTTCTTGATATTCATCATCTGCTCGCTGGTCGTTCCTTTGGTGACGACGATCGTCTTGCCGCGAAGGTCCTCGATGCCGCTGATGTTGGAGCTCTTCTTGGCAAGCATCTTGATGCCCGCGACGAACGTCGTGTAGGCAAACGCAACCTGTTTCTGGCGATCGCGGGTATTGGTGGTCGATCCGCATTCGAGATCAATCTTGCCTTCGAGCAGCATCGGAATGCGGTTCGCGGACGACACGGGCACGAACTTGATCTCGAGCCTGGGCATTTTCAGCTCGGCCTTGATTGCGTCGGCAACCTTGAGGCAGATGTCGACCGAATAGCCCTGCGGCGATTTATTAGCATCGAGGAACGAGAAAGGCACCGACGATTCGCGCACGCCGATCAGAATCGCGCCGGTCTCGCGAATGCGCTTGAGCGTGTCGATCTGGCCCGGTGCGAGCGGCGTTGCCACCGGCGCGGGCGCCGCCTTGCCGCCCTTGTCGGCGGTCTGTGCGCCGAGGCCGGACGCGATGAGCATGAGGCCCAACGCGATCACGCGAAGGTTGATTCCGAAATCCTTCATGACGGTCCGGTTGCTAGACAGGCCGTTATTCTAGCTCCGAACGCGCGAGCTCGACGTCCAGGCGCTCCATCGCGTCGACCGGTTTGCATTTCGACGCCTTCTCGTAAAGCTTGGTCGCCTCACCGATCTGGCTGTTCCCCATAAGCAGGATCAGTCCGTTCGCGTATTCGATGTGCGCGATGGCCGATTCGGGATTGAGCTTGAGCGCGCTGCGATAGTGTTCCAGCGCCGAGTCTTTCTTGGCGCCATATGTCATTCCCGCCACCAGCGCACCGACCTTCGCGATCACCTCCGCCTGGTAGGCACCAAATGCGATGTGCGCATCGGCGTGCGAAGGCTGCAGCTTGAGGGCGGTGTTGAGCGCGGTCTTTATCTTGCCGCCGAAGCCCTGCGCCAGCGCCTTTGCCACCGAAATGCCCTGCCCGTAGCGACCGAGCGCGAAGGCGTAGAGATAGAAAGCGTTGGCGTCCTTGGGCGCTGCGTCCTGGCGAGTCAGCGCCCATTGTGCCGCCTCTTCGAACAGCGCGAGGCGCTTCTTTTCGTTCTTTTCCAGGTAGGTTGCATAGATCGTCTGTGCCTTGATCGCGGCGTTGAGCGCTGCGTCGCCGGCCGTGGTCCCGGCTTCGACTGCCTGCTGGAACTCCCCGGCGTGGAAGTGCCGCCACGCGGCCTGTGCGTCGGCGTTGGCGGGAAAGGGCTCGCGATCGCCGCGGTGCAGCCGGTCCCACTGCTTCTTGAGCGCGGGTCCGGCGTACGCGTAGGCGGCGTCGGCATGAGGAAATTTGATCCATCGAGTCGCCACGTTAGGCTCCCTGCTGCTAACGGATGTAGTCACGACCGAGCTGGTCGATCAGCAGACGATCGCTGCCGCGCACGAAAGGCGCGATCAGCGAAAGCACCTGATACGCCGCGCGGTCGAGATTGAACACGTTTACCACGACCGTGGCCGGGGCGGCCACGAGTTTTTGATAGGACATCCAGAACGTGGCGATCACCACGGCATTTTCCGAAAGTGCCGCGATCTGCGGCTCGGTGGCGTGCATCGTCCCTCCCGAAACCATGCTGCGACACAACTCTAGCATGGTGCGCGTGGCGCGACCTACGAAGCGCCGGAAACGCGCGGCAAGTCGCCGGTCGCGCGACAGAATCTCGTCGAGGTCGCGGTAGAGAAAGCGAAAATCCCACATCGCCTCGAACAGCAAATGCAGGAACAGCCACAAGTCCTCGATGCCGGCGACGCGGCCCTCCGGCGCGGCGAGCAGCGCATCGAGACGCCGCTCGAAAGCGGCGTAGAGCTCGGCAATGATCTCGTTCTTGTTGCGAAAGTGATAGTAGAGGTTGCCCGGGCTGATGTTCATTTCGCCGGCGATGTCCGCCGTCGTCACGTGCGGCGCCCCGTCGCGATTGAAAAGCGACAGGCTCGTTTCGACGATGCGTTCGCGTGTCTGTCGCGGACGTTTGCGTTCCGCCATGGCGCCCCCGGGAATTGGCGGGCAGTGTAGAACCCGCTGGGACGCATGGCAAACCTCGCGTTGCGAACGTCGTGTGCGAGTACGCGGCTAGCGCGCGTGAACGAGCCAGCGCTCCAGATGATCGAGGGCGCGCGACAGGTCGCGTGCAGCCTGGGGAACGCCCGCTGCGTGCGCGTGCAAGGGCCGCGGATCGTCGAGCGCGTCGTGCAGCTTTCGCGACGCATCGTCCAGGCGCGCGGCGTCCAGGCGAATGCCGCGCCGGGCCAGCGCAGGGCCGAGCTGCGCACGGCGCATGCGCAAGCTCTCGCGCGTGGTATGGAATGCCGCCTCGCACAGCCGCGCCCGATGCGCATAGCTGAAGATGTTGGCGAAGAACATGTCGGCGTTCTCGCGATCCGGCTCGAACAGCGCAATGTCGGCGTGGGGATACTGTCGCCGGTATTTTTCCATGCCGACCTTCATGCGCGAATGAATGATCGCGCGAAAGGTTTGCGCAAGCACCAGCGGCAAGCCGCCCTCCTGCAGCTTTTCGACCGTGAGCCGCCCATGCCGCGACGCCGAGCTGGCGTCGAAGGGTACCAGCGGATTGATGCAGAACAGGAGCGAGACGCCTTCGTCGAGCGCGACCGACGCGTGCAACGTCTTGTTGAGTGCGCCGTCGACGTAGTGCTGGCCGTCGATCGCGACCGGAGGAAACAGCCCAGGCAGTGCGGCGGACGCCTGGATCGCCTTGGTGATCGGCACGTGATCGTGCCCCGGCTCGCCGAACGTGACCGAAGCGCCGGTGTCGAGGTTGGTCGCGACCAGGAACAGCTTGCGCCGCAGCAGGCGAAAATCGTTGCTGCGGCCGGCACCGCTGAAGAGTCGCTTCAGGAATGCGTCGATCGCGTGCTGATCGAATATCCCGGTCGGAACCGCGCGCCCGAGCGTCGACAACGATTCCAGCAGGCGGTGTTTCAGAGGGTGCCTGAGGTAGGCTAGTCCCGCCCTGACGAGCAGACCGGGGACCGACATCGCGCGTCGTGTAAATTCCCCGAACGCGGGGCGCAGGAACAACGCCGGAGACAGCGTCGCTTCGGCGCCGTCCTCGATGAACAGCCGGAACATCTGCGCCGGCGAGATGCCGTTGGCCAGCGCTGCGGCTACGAAGCCGCCCGATGACACCCCGACGTAGACGTCGAGGTCGTTAAGATCGATACCGTCGAGCGAATCGGCAAGCGCGATCAGCGCGCCCACCTCGTAGATTCCGCCCAGCGGCCCGCCGCCGGCCAGCGCGAGTCCCACGCCGCGCTTGTCGGCTCGCGATGTCATGCGCTTACGGCGACGTGGCATCACAGCCGTTTCCGGCATGGGGTCCTCGAGGGCGGCGGCGTTCGAACAGCCGCGATGGTACTACGCCTTTCGCGTGCCGCGCTTGGTGCGGCGAGCCGTGCGAGCGTTGCGCTTGGGCGCGGTCTTGATCGCCTTGGCGGTCTTGACCGTCTTGCGCACCTTGGCAGGCGCCTTGCTCGTGCCGACCGAAGCCTTGACCTTGGTCAGCGCGGCAGCGGCGCTGTCGGCGAGCGTGGTGGCGGTGGTCATCGCGGTGGCGCGCGTCTGGTTCCACAGCGAAGTCGCGGTCGCCAGTGAGCGCTGGACGCGCTTGCCGACCACGCGCACGGCTTGTGATTCGACGGCGGCACCTTCCTTGACCAGCGCGCGGAAGTTCTTGGCGGCTTCGCTGCGCGCCCATTCACGGGTGTACGCGGCGGCTCCGAGTCCGGCGAGCCAGAGCTGCCTCGACGCCGCAAATGCCGCGTCGGTGACCGGGTGGGAATAGAGTGCGTTGTTCGCTTGCTTTTGCATGGTTGCTCCTTGAGGGACGAGTGAAGCTTGGCGTCTTGCGACGATCAGCTTCACTCTAGCCCTGTCGATTAGAGCAATCACCCTAATCGCCGCCGCTCCTGCGGGGCATCACGGGCAGCGCGCTGGCGAGCTTGGCGGCGATCGCGTAGATCGACAGCTGAGGGTTGGCGCCGATGCTGGTGGGAAACAGCGAGCCATCGATCACGTACAGGTTCTCGAGCTGGTGATGACGCCCCGTGGTGTCGACCACCGAGCGCGTCACGTCGGGACCGAATGCGCACCCGCCCATGACGTGTGCGCTGACCACGGTGGTCGTCTGCGCGGCGAGCGTCGACGATGCAATGCCCGTTTGCGCATCGCTCCAGCGCGTGTAGTGCGCGCCGCTTGCCTGCACCGGCGTCACGGCGGTAGCGCCGGCGGCGAACTGGATCTGCGCCATCGACGCGAAGGCGCGGCGTGCCCCCTCCCAGAAGTAGTCGTTGAGCGGATAGTCGAGCAGCGGCGTGCCGTCGCCGCGCAATGCGACGATGCCGCCGGGGCTTTCCCGGTGAAAGCCATCGCGCAGCAGCGCGATCACCACCTGCAGGTGTGGCAGCTCGCGCATCCAGCGCGCATGCGCGTCACCGAATTCCGGGAGCGTCGTGGAAACGAGT
>DASXBS010000002.1:0-36037 GCA_036491555.1 Casimicrobiaceae bacterium | reverse complement strand
GTGTTGAGGAGACCGTGGTGTCCGACGATTCCGCGAAGTCCGGCCCCAGCGAAGTCGATTGCGACGTCCTCGTGATCGGCTCGGGCGCAGGCGGGCTGTCGGCAGCGGTGACGGCGGCCTGGCACGGGCTGAAGGTCATCGTGCTGGAAAAGGACGCGGTCTGCGGAGGCGCGACCGCGTGGTCCGGCGGCTGGATGTGGGTGCCGTGCAATCCCCTCGCCCGCTGCGCGGGCATAGTAGAGGATCCCGACCTCGCGCGCACCTATCTCAGACACGAATTGAGAAGCAATTACGATGAAGCCCGGGTCGAGGCGTTTCTCGCCGCCGGTCCGCAAATGGTGGACTTTTTCCACGGTCACACCGAGCTGCGTTTCGTGAGCGGGACGTGGATCGCCGATATCCACGGCAACACTCCTGGAGCGGGCACCGGGGGCCGGTCGGTGGCGCCCGAACCGTTCGATGCCCGCCATCTCCAGCCCGACTTGCTTCGAAAACTGCGCACGCAGAAGTACGAGACCTCGCTGTTCGGCATGGGCGTCATGGCGGGACCGGACCTTTACAACTTCATGCACGCATCGCGCTCGCTGGCCGCGTTTGTTTACTCAAGCAAGCGCATGGTGCGACACGCTTTGGACGTCATCGTCCACCGTCGCGGCATGCTGCTGGTCAATGGCACCGCACTGATCGGCCGCCTGATGAAATCCGCCGACGATCTCGGCGTGCGACTCTGGGTAACCTCGCCTGCCACCCAACTGGTTTCCGAGCGAGGCGCGGTTCGCGGCGCAATAGTCAAGACCACCGAAGGCAGCGTGACCGTGCGTGCGCGACGCGGCGTCGTCATTGCAACGGGCGGATTTCCTCACGATACGCTGCGTCGGCGAGAGCTCCTTCAGCGCGCGCTTGGTAATGACGACCGCTGGGCGCTACCGCCGGCATCAGTATCGGGTGACGGCCTGCGACTCGCCGAAGCGGTCGGCGGCCAGGTTGATCGCGACCTCGCCTCGCCGATCGCATGGTGTCCGGTGTCGATCGTGCCGTATCGCAACGGTCGCAGCGGGCTCTATCCGCACATCGTCGATCGCGGCAAGCCGGGCGTCATCGGAGTGCTCGCCGATGGGAGACGCTTCGTCAACGAGGCCAACGGCTATCACGACTACGTTTCGGCGATGCTCAACGCGATTCCGTCCGGCCATGAAGTTGCATCGTGGCTGATCTGCGATCACACATTCCAGCGACGCTACCCGTTCGGCATGTCCAAGCCGTTCCCGGTGCCGCGCTGGCCGTACGTGCGCTCGGGCTACATGAGGCGCGCGCGGACGCTGGAGAAGCTCGCTGCGTCATGCGGCATCGATGCGCGCGCTTTAGTCGAGACGGTGACCGAATACAACAGCCACGCACGCAACGGCGAGGATCCCGCATTCGGTCGCGGCACGACCGCCTTCAACCGCGGCTCGGGCGATGCCGCCCACAACCCCAACCCGTGCGTGGCTCCGATCGATCGCGCGCCGTTCTACGCGATCAAGGTGCTGCCGGGCAGCTTCGGTACCTTCGCAGGACTCAAGACCGACGAGTTCGCGCGTGTCCTCGACGCTGACGGTGCACCCATCGAGGGACTGTACGCAGCGGGATGCGATCAGGCGAGCGTGATGGGCGGCCACTATCCCTCCGGCGGCATCAACCTCGGACCGGCGATGACCTTCGGCTTCGTCGCGGGTCGACATATCGCTGGAATCTCCTGATCGGCGAGTGACGCGTTCAGCGGCTGGCGACGGTCTCGAGGCGCGACAGGTACGCGCACACGCAGGTCTCGCGCTCGGATACGAATCGCTGGTCCGCGCAGGCGCGCTCGGCGATCACGACTTGCTCGAACGGCGTGCCGTCGCGCTGGAACAGGCCGGTGACGGAGCCGAGCAGACCCAGCGAGATCAACGCCGCCAACACGGCAGCGGCGATCGAAATGGCGACATGCGGGCGGGCGAGAGTGGGCTTGGCGTTCATGGCGATCTCCTTGGGGTGGTGAAGGTTCCAGTGCTGCTGGGACGAACTTTCCGCCCCGCCGGGGTCTTCAGTCCTTTAGCCGGCCTTAAACGTTCTGAAAGGGGTTCTGAACCGTGGAATCGGCCGGGCGGAACCTCCCCAAAGGCATTGACCTATCGAAACTCGACTTCGTGGTCATGTCTCATTGCCACGGCGACCACATGGGCGGCTTGGCCTACCTGCTAAGCGTGAATCCCAAGGTAAAGATCTACGCGCCCAAAGAGGGTTTCGGCGTTTATGGCAGCGACTTGCCCAGCACGTTTTATCGCAAGGACACGTCACTTCCGCCCGAGCAGCGGTATTACGAGGGCGCGCCCCCTGACGTGATGCGCTTCGGCGCCGCGTGGCCCGCCGCCAATTTCCAGCTTATCGACAAGAACGTCGAGATCGCCCCCGACATCCATCTGATCGCATTGGTCTCCGATAAGCCGGGAACGCTTGAACTGCGCGAGCTGTCGCTTGCTCTCAACACACCTGACGGTATGGTGATCGTGGTGGGCTGCTCGCATCCCGG
Organism: Casimicrobiaceae bacterium; assembly: GCA_036491555.1. GTDB lineage: Bacteria > Pseudomonadota > Gammaproteobacteria > Burkholderiales > Casimicrobiaceae > PALSA-1003. The sequence goes on along the minus strand of DASXBS010000002.1, from coordinate 33,486 downwards.
CATCGACAGGATCGTGGACGCGGCTGCGAAGATTAACCCCCGCATCCACCTTGTTGCAGGCGGGTTTCACCTGGTGGTGTCCAAGGACGAAGAGATCGAAAAAATCGTCTCGGGCATGCTCGATACATACAAGGTTGCTTACGTCGCCCTTGGACACTGCACCGGCGAGCCGACCTTCGCGGCGCTCAGGAAGGCATTCGGCGCTCGTTACCTCTATGCCGGACTAGGCACCACGTTGACAGTGGGTGCCATGCCCCGACCGATTGCGGGCGCGGGCCCAGCTGTGGCTACCGTGATGGACGATGATGATCTCAACACCTACCGCGCGCTGCTCGAGAACAGCGATGACGACGAGCGCACGTTGATAGCGCAAGGCGCGCATTGAACATTAGCGCCACATTTTCTGCGGGGTATTGGTCGGGGTGAGAGGATTTGAACTTCGACATCTTCCGGATAGGATGTTTAGCTCTAAGAAAACAAAGGGTCATTCGCTGGCACTATTGCCGGCGCTACTAGAAGAAGCACAGCGCCAACATGCAGCGAAAAACGTCTCATCCCACGATCCATTGATGTCAGCTTTCTTACGATTGGAACCGAACGCACGAGCATAACGAAATAGGGCAACCAATCTTTGCGCCAAGTCAACACATGGCCGCCGAGTCGTACCGAAGGCGAGACCAATGGACTTGAGAGCGGCTATATCAACTCATAGCTCATGGCACTGCCCAATCGCGCGTTGCACGCGATTGATATGTCACGTCGCGCAAGTTTCTGGTCGGGGTGAGAGGATTTGAACCTCCGACATCTTGCTCCCAAAGCAAGCGCGCTACCGGGCTGCGCTACACCCCGACGAGCGCGAATTATGCCACTCGGCGCGGTCGCGCACCACGACATAGCAACGGTGCTTCGTGCGGTCCGCCCGGCGCGTGGTCTTATACTGTCGGAACTCGCATCGGGCCCACGTGCTCCCCTATCGTTGCCCGCTTTCGTAGCCCACTAATTCCAAGAGGGATCATCATGGCAAACCCACGCAACGTCGCCGTATTGGTCGGAAGCCTGCGCAAGGAATCGTTCAGCCGCAAGCTCGCGAAAGCGCTCATTCCGCTGGCGGCACCCGCGCTCAAGCTGGAGATCGTCGAGATCGGACAATTACCGCTCTACAACCAGGACGACGACGCCAACCCGCCCGCGCCGTCAGCTGCGTTCAAGGCGAAAGTGCAGCAGGCCGACGCCGTGCTGTTCGTCACGCCCGAGTACAACCGCTCGGTTCCGGGAGTGCTCAAAAATGCGATTGATATCGCGTCGCGTCCCTACGGGCACAGCGCGTGGTCGGGAAAACCTGGCGGCATTATCAGCGTATCGCCGGGTGCGATTGGCGCGTTCGGTGCCAATCATGCGCTGCGCCAGTCGCTGGTGTTCCTGGACGTCCCGGCGATGCACCAGCCCGAGGCGTACATCGGCAACGCCGCCAAACTTTTCGACGACCAAGGTGCGCTGATCAACGATTCCACGCGCGAATTCCTGCAGAAGTATCTCGCGGCGTTCACCCAATGGATCGAGGCCAACATCGCGCATTGACGCGAGCGTCCGATACGCGCCGCGGCACCGCCGCTGCCGTCAGCGCGCGAAGGTGCGGATCACGCCGAGCGCTTCCTCGATGGCGTGCGCGCCATCTCCGGACTTCACCGCGTGCTGCACGCAGCCGTGCAGGTGGCCTTCGAGCAGTTGAAGCGCCAGCGCATCGAGGGCAGCGCGCACCGCGCTCACCTGCGTGATGATGTCGATGCAGTAGCGATCCTCGTCGACCATGCGCGCGATGCCGCGTACCTGTCCCTCGATGCGCTTCATGCGCGCGGCGAGCGCCGCGCCATCCTCGCGCCTCACCACCGGATGTGCGTGCTTCGCTGACACGTGCGTAGCCTTGGCGCCTGAGCGGCGCGGGGCTGCGCCTGTCTTACGCGCGGACGTCATAGCCTGCGCCCTCGATCGCGTTCCTGATCGCGCCGGCATCGCAGCGTGCCGGATCGAAGTCCACTTCCGCCGAACCGCTCGCCAGATCGACGCGGGCAGCTTCGACGCCGGGAAGCGCTTTCACCACACGAGTCACACTTGCGACACAGCCACCACATGTCATGCCATCGACCTTCATCTTCACCGTTTGCATTACCACTCCTTCAAGAATGCGGCTTCCAGCGCCTGAGCAACAGCGCGTTGCCGACCACCGAAAGCGAACTCGCGGCCATCGCCGCGCCCGCAATCACCGGATTGAGCAGCCCGATCGCCGCCAGCGGGATGCCGAGCACGTTGTAAGCGAATGCGAGAAACAGGTTCTGCCTGATTTTGGCCAGGGTCGCGCGCGAGAGCAGGATCGCATCGACGACCGCGTTGAGGTCGCTGCGCACCACTGTGATGTCAGCCTGCTCGACTGCGATGTCAGCGCCCGCGCCCATCGCGAAGCTCACGTCGGCGACCGCCAGCGCGGGTGCATCGTTCACACCATCACCCACCATGCCGACCACGACCCCGCGCGCCTTTTGCTCGGTTACGAAAGCCGCCTTATCGGCGGGCCATGCGCCAGAGTGCACCTCGTCGATACCCGTTTGCGCGGCGACGACGCGCGCCGCCTGCTCATTGTCGCCGGTGAGCATGACGACCGTGATGCCCGCGGCGTGCAGCCGCGACAACGCCTGCGCGGACGTGGGACGCACACGATCCGCGATGCCGATTGCGCCGATCGCGCGCTCGCCCTTGGCGACGATCACGATCGAGTAACCGTCACGGCGCAACGCTTCGCCAAGCTCCGCGGGCACCGCGACGCCGCTGCGCTCGAAGTAAATCGGTGATCCGACCGCGATAGACTCGCCGTCGAGGCGTGCGCGAGCACCGCCGCCGGGGACAGATTCGAACTCCGACGCTGCCGGCGCACCGATGCCTTCTGCGGCCGCGGACGCAACGATGCAGTTCGCCAGCGGATGCGTCGCGGAGCGCTCAACCGCCGACGCGATGCGCAGCACGTCCTCGCGCGTGCGGCCGGGCGCGGGAATCACTGCCGAAACCGTCGGCGCGCCTTCGGTCAGCGTGCCGGTCTTGTCGACGACGAGCACGCGCAGACGCCCGGCATGCTCCAGCGCAGCAGCGTTGCGCACCAAGACGCCGTGCTCCGCACCGAGCCCCGAGCCCACCATGATCGCGGTCGGGGTTGCCAATCCGAGCGCGCAGGGGCACGCGATCACCAGCACCGCGACCGCGTTCACCCACGCCGACGCTGCATCGTGCGCCCACCACCACGTAATGGCAAAGGTGAGCAGCGCGATCAGGATCACCACCGGCACGAAAATTCCCGCGACGCTGTCGGCGAGCCGCTGTATCGGCGCCTTGGATCCCTGCGCCTGCGCGAGCACGCGCAGGATGCCGCCAAGCATCGTCGACGCACCGACGCCGGTCGCATCGAAGGTGAACGCGCCCTCCTGATTGAGCGTTCCGGCGTATACCTTGTCTCCGACCTGCTTCGAGACCGCGCGACTCTCGCCGGTCAGCGTGCTTTCATCGACGCTGGAAGCCCCCGACACGACGACGCCGTCGACGGCGATCCGCTCGCCCGCGCGCGCAACAACGCGCTCGCCGGGCACCACCTCCTCCACCGGGACGCTGCGCAGCGCGCCGTTGCGCTCGACCTGCGCAGACCGCGGCTGCAGCCGCAACAGCCCTTGCATTGCCGCCGAGGTGTGCGAGCGTGCGCGCGCCTCGAGCACCTTGCCGAGCAGCACCAGTGTGATCACAGCGGCGCCGGCCTCGAAATAGACATGCTGGTCGTGCAGACCGAGTACCGTGACGACGGCGCTCAAGGCCCACGCCATCGTCGTTCCGAGCACGATCAACACATCCATATTGGCGCCGCCGCCGCGCAGCGAATGCCACGCACCGATGTAGAAACGCCGGCCTATCCAGAACTGCACCGGGGTGGCGAGCAGCAATTGCAGCCAGCGGGGAAGCCATTCCGCGTGCGGGCTCATCGAGAAACTCGTGGCACTCGCGAGCATCGGCAGCATCTGCGCGAGCAGCGGCAGGGTCAGCATCGCGCTGATCGCGAAATCGCGCTTGAGCATCGCGTATGCTGCCTTCTTGCGCGCGTCCTCTGCGGCTCGAACGCCGCTCGAATCATCGCGCGGCGTGGCCTTGTACCCTGCGCGCTGCACCGCCGCGAGCAACGCGTCGACATCGGTGAGTGCGGGATCGAAGCGCACCGAAGCGGTCTCGGTCGCGAAGTTGACGCCCGCCTTGACCCCCGGAACGCGGTTGAGCGTCTTTTCGATACGCGCCGCGCAGGCGGCACAGGTCATGCCTTCGAGCGAAACCTCGACCGTGCGTTGCGCTGGTGCGGGGGAAGGTTCGCGGGCTGGAACAGCCGATGCGGGCACCGAAAGCATCGATTCGTTCATGCCCAATATCGTATACCCGGTGGGGGTATACGTCAAGGCGCGCTCTAGAACGGAATGCGCCCGGTAAGCATGTCCCTGAACATCGCGAAATCGCCGATCAAGCTGTACAGCGGATGCGAAAAGGTCGCCGGGCGGTTGTGCTCGAAAAAGAAGTGGCCGACCCACGCAAATCCATACCCGCACAGCGGCGCCGCGAGGAGCCACCACGCGTTGCGCGTGACGATCGCCGCGAGCAGGCAGCCCAGCACCAGCGACGAGCCGACGAAATGCAGCCGGCGCGTCGCGATAGCGGTGTGCTCCTGTAGGTAGTACGGGTAGAACTCGCGAAACGACTGGAACTCGCGCTTCATCGCGCTGCGCCGGAGCCGCTCAGCTTTCGCGCTTGAGCTGCGGAAACAGGATCACGTCACGGATCGACGCACTGCCCGTGAGCAGCATCACCAGCCGGTCGATGCCGATCCCCTCGCCCGCGGTCGGCGGCAGTCCGTATTCGAGCGCGCGGATGTAGTCGGCGTCGTAGTGCATCGCCTCCTCGTCGCCGGCTTCCTTCGCCGCCGCCTGCGCGGCGAAGCGAGATGCCTGGTCCTCGGGATCGTTGAGCTCCGAGAATCCATTCGCGATCTCGCGCCCAGTGATGAACAGCTCGAAGCGGTCGGTGATCGCCGGGTTGGCGTCGTTGGCGCGAGCGAGCGGGCTCACATCGGTGGGGTGCGCGACGATGAAGGTCGGCTGCACGAGCTTCGCTTCGGTCGTCGCTTCGAACAGTTTGAGTTGCAGCATGCCCAGCCCATCGGTCGCGAGCATCTCGACACCCAGCACGGCGAGCGCCTGCTTCAGGTAATCGGGGCGCGCGAGATCATTGGCAAGATGGCGATCGTTGTACTTGGCGATCGCTTCGGCCATGGTCAGTCGATCGAAGGGCTTCCCCAAGTCGATGGTGGTGCCCTGATGATCGACGCTCGTGTTGCCGCACACCTTGAGCGCGACTTCGCGCAGCAGCGCTTCGGTGAGGTCCATCAGGTAGCGGTAGTCCTGGTAAGCCTCGTAGAACTCGAGCATGGTGAATTCGGGGTTGTGCCGGGTCGAGATGCCCTCGTTGCGGAAATTGCGGTTGATCTCGAAAACCTTCTCCATCCCGCCAATAACCAGCCGCTTGAGGTAGAGCTCCGGCGCGATGCGCAGGTACAGGTCCATGTCGAGCGCGTTGTGGTGCGTCGCGAACGGCCGCGCCGCGGCACCCCCGGGAATCGAATGCATCATCGGCGTCTCGACCTCGAGGTATCCGCGCTCGACGAAGAATTCACGCATCGCCTGAACGATTTTCGAGCGTGCGATGAATACGCGGCGCGATTCGGGGCTGGTGATCAGATCGACGTAGCGCTGGCGATACTTCTGCTCGGTATCGGCGAGCCCGTGGAATTTCTCGGGCAGCGGGCGCAGCGCCTTGGACAGCAGGCGCAGCTCGGTCACTTTGATCGAGAGCTCGCCCGTGCGCGTCTTGAACATCATGCCGGTGGCGCCAACGATGTCTCCGAGGTCCCAGTGCTTGAATGCCTCGTAGAGCGCCTCGCCGATGGCGTCGCGCGTGACGTAGAGCTGGATGCGCTCGCTCATGTCCTGCAGCGTCGCGAAGCTGGCCTTGCCCATGACGCGCTTGAGCATCATGCGGCCGGCGACCGAAACTTCGGCATGCGCGGCGTCGAGCGCCTCGCCATCCATGCTCCCGTACCGTGCGTGCAGCTCGGCGGCGAGCGCATCGCGGCGGAAATCGTTGGGATACGCCTGCCCTGCCGCGCGCAATGCAGCGAGCTTGGCGCGGCGCTCGCCGATGATCTGATTCTCGTCGACCGCTACCGGCGGCGTTGTCGAATCGGTCACCTTACACCCCCTGCTTCAGGCTCGCCGCGATGAACTCGTCGAGGTTGCCGTCGAGCACGCCCTGCGTGTTGCCGATCTCGACGTTGGTGCGAAGGTCCTTGATCCGCGACTGGTCGAGCACGTAGCTGCGGATCTGGTGACCCCAGCCGATGTCGGTCTTCGCGTCCTCGAGCTTTTGCTGCTCGGCCTGGCGCTTGCGCAGCTCCAACTCGTAGAGCCGCGACTTGAGCATCGCCATCGCCTCGGCGCGGTTGCGGTGCTGCGAGCGGTCGTTCTGGCACTGCACGACGATGTTGGTCGGCAGGTGCGTGATGCGCACCGCGGAGTCAGTCTTGTTGATGTGCTGGCCCCCGGCGCCGGACGCGCGGAAGGTGTCGATCCGAAGGTCCGCCGGATTGATGTCCACTTCGATGGTCTCATCGACTTCCGGGTAGACGAACACGCTCGCGAATGAGGTGTGACGTCGCGCATTGGAATCGAAGGGACTCTTGCGCACCAGGCGGTGCACGCCGGTCTCGGTGCGAAGGTAGCCGTAGGCATAGTCGCCGGTCACCTTGATGCTCGCGCTCTTGATGCCAGCGACTTCGCCTTCGGACTGCTCGAGTATCTCGGTCTTGTAGCTGCGGCGCTCGCAGTAACGCAGGTACATGCGCTCGAGCATCGCCGCCCAGTCCTGCGCCTCGGTCCCGCCGCTACCGGCCTGGATGTCGATGAAGCACGGGTTCGGATCCATCGGATTGTGGAACATCCGGCGGAATTCCATGTCGGCGACGGTGCGCTCGAGCTCGGCAACGTCGCTCTCCAGCGCGACTAGCGTCGCGTCGTCGGCTTCGCTGCGCGCCATCTCGAACAGCTCGGCGGCGTCCTCGAGTTTGGTACCAAGCGCGGTGAGCGTGGCCACCACGCCGTCGAGCTGCTTTTTCTCGCGTCCCAACTCCTGAGCCCGCTTCTGATCGTCCCACACCTTGGGGTCCTCGAGCAGGGCCGTAACCTCCTTCAGCCGCGACGACTTCGCGTCGAAGTCAAAGATACCTCCGCAGGTCGGCAGCGCGCTGCTGTAGACCGGCAATGAGGTTGGCGAGGAGGTTGATTCTTTCGGCTTCCATGACGAGTCCGGTGGGCACCAGCAGGGCGAATTATACCCGCTCTGCAGAATGGACATTGCCGATGCGCGCGTCAGCGGCGAGTCTCGGCGGTCGCGCGGCGTATTTCACCGGAATGCAGAATCCCCTATCATGTGGTCACGGTTCTCGCGCGCGCCGTCTCGCGTCCCTGCGAGCCTGACTTCATGGAGCGACCATGCTGCTTTTCATCAATTCCCAGCGCTATTCCATCGATGTACCCGGCGACACGCCGTTGTTGTGGGTGCTGCGCGACTCCGCCAAGCTGACCGGCACCAAGTACGGCTGCGGCATGTCGCTTTGCGGCGCCTGTACGGTCCATATCGATGGCGTGCCGACGCGCTCGTGCACGCTGCCGGTGTCGTCGCTCAAGCCTGGCGTCGAGATCACGACCATCGAGGGACTGAAAAGCCGCGAGGGCAAGGCCGTGCAAGCGGCGTGGGAGAAGCTCGACGTTCCACAATGCGGGTACTGCCAGTCGGGCCAGGTGATGTCGGCGGCCGGATTGCTTTCCAAGAACAAGAAGCCCAGCGATGCCGACATCGATGCCGCGATGGGCGGCAACGTCTGCCGATGCGCGACTTATGTGCGCATTCGCGCGGCGATCCACGAGGCGGCGAAATCGCTGACATAGCGCGCGATCGCGACGCGACAGCTGCATTCGCACCAGAGCACGCGACACACCCGGAGCAAGGAAATCATGCCAGATTCACCCGCTGCCCCAATTGACACCTCAGCCGCCTCACTTGTCGAACCGGCCGCCTCGGTCAACACTTCGGTGGGGCGTCGCCGTTTTCTGAAATCCACGGCGGCCGCCGCCGGCTTCACGCTGGGCTTTTATCTTCCCGGCAAGGCGTTCGGCCAGATGGCTGGCCCCGGTCAGGGTGGCGCGCGCGCCGTGCCTGCGGGCGCGCTGGACAACAAGTGGCAGCCGAACGCGTTCGTGCGCGTCGGCGTCGACAACACCGTCACCGTCATCGTCAAGCATCTGGAAATGGGACAGGGAACGTTCACCGGCCTGCCCACCGTGGTGGCAGACGAAATGGATGCGGCGTGGTCACAAATACGCGTCGAGGGCGCGCCTGCCGATGCCGCGCTTTACAACAACCTGTTGTGGGGACCAATGCAAGGCACCGGCGGCTCGACAGCGATGGCTAACTCCTTCGAGCAGTTGCGCAAGGCAGGCGCTGCGGCGCGCGCGATGCTCGTCGGTGCAGCGGCCAAGCGCTGGAACGTTGCGCCCGAGACGATCGTGGTCAAGCAGGGCGTCCTGACTCACCCCAGCGGCAAGAAAGCGACTTTCGGCGCGCTTGCCACCGCCGCCGCCTCCGAGCCCGTTCCCTCCGATCCGAAGCTCAAGGATCCGAAGGACTTCGTCTACATCGGCAAGCGTGTTCAGCGCACCGATTCGCGCGCCAAATCGAACGGGAGCGCGCAGTTCACGCAGGACGTGCAGCTGCCTGGCATGCTGACCGCGGTAGTGGCGCACGCGCCGCGCTTTGGCGCGACCGTGGCGTCTGTCAACGGCGACGAGGCAAAACAGATTCCCGGCGTGCGCTACATCATCGTGCTGCGCAACGGCGTCGCCGTGCTTGCCACCAGTTTCTGGACCGCGAAAAAAGCGCGCGACGCACTCAAGATCGAATGGGACGAATCCAACGCATTCAAGGGAACGTCGGCCGACATGATGGCTGATTACAAGGCGCAGGCGGCCAACCCCGGGACCGTCGCGCGCAACGACGGCGATGCCGCGAAAGCGCTCGCCGGCGCAGCGAAGACGTTCAGCGCCCAGTACGAATTTCCGTATCTGGCCCATGCCGCGATGGAGCCCATGAATTGCGTCGTAAAACTCAATCCTGATTCGTGCGAGGTATGGAATGGCGAGCAGTTCCAGACCGTCGACCAGCGCACGATTGCCGAGGTCGTCGGGCTCAAGCCCGAACAGGTGAAGATCAACCAACTCTATGCGGGTGGCAGCTTCGGGCGTCGCGCCAATCCGGCGTCGGACTATCTGGTCGAAGCCGCGACGCTCGCACACGAGATCAAGGGCGCGGCGCCGGTGAAGCTCGTCTGGACACGCGAAGACGACATGCAGGCAGGTTATTACCGGCCGATGTACTACCACGCGATCAAGGCCGGCGTCGACGCGAGCGGCAACCTCGTCGGTTGGCAGCATCGCATCGTCGGCCAGTCGATCCTCGGCGGCACCCCGCTCGAGGCGTTCATGGTCAAGAACGGCATCGACCCTACGTCCGTGGAAGGTGCGTCGACGTTGCCTTACTCGATCCCGAATCTGCAGGTCGACCTGAATACGACCAAGCTCGGCGTGCCGGTACTATGGTGGCGCTCGGTCGGCTCGACGCACACCGCATTCGCGACCGAGACGCTCATCGACGAGGTTGCGGTCGCGACCGCCAAGGATCCGGTGGCGTTTCGCAAGAGCCTGCTTGGGTCGCACCCGCGTCACGCCGGCGTACTTGATCTTGCGGCGAGCAAGGCGGGATGGGGAACGCCGCTCGCGCCCGGCAAGGCGGGCGAGAAGCGCGGGCGCGGCGTCGCCGTGCACGAATCGTTCAACACCTTCGTCGCGCAGGTGGCAGAGGTGACGGTCGCCTCCGACGGCAGCATCCGCGTCGACCGCGTCGTCTGCGCGGTCGATTGCGGCATCGCGGTGAACCCGGACGTAATCCGCGCGCAGATGGAGGGCGGCATCGGCTACGGATTGTCCGCAGCGCTGCACGGCGCGATCACGCTCAAGGACGGCGTGGTCGAGCAGAGCAACTTTCATCAATACGTGCCGCTGCGCATCAACGAAATGCCGGTGGTAGAGGTACATATCGTCACTTCGAGCGAGAAGCCGACTGGCGTAGGCGAGCCGGCGACGCCGGTGATCGCACCCGCAGTCGCCAACGCCATCGCCGCGGCGACCGGCAAGCGGTTGCGCGTGCTGCCGCTATCGCTTTCCGAAAGCGCGACCTGATCGCGAAGTCCGCCGCGCGGCGGTGGCGTCAGCGATGCAGATGAACACTCCCCCGGCGTTCACGCCGGGCGTGGCACTGCCTGCAAGTCTCGCACCGGCGACGTTGTGCTGCATCTGGCGCGACGACAAGATCCTGGTCAGCGCGACGGAGCCACCTCGCCTGCCCACGCTCGCCGACGCGAAGGCCTCGGGCATCGACGGCGACCGGCTGTACTTGGGCGCGCTGGACGGCGTGCAATGCATCGCCATCCATGCGGCCGACGCCATGGAGCCTGCGGGCTGGCAGTGGCGAGGCCTGCGCTCGCTGTTCCTGCAGATTCCGGAAGGTCATCTCGCACTCGCCGGACGCGCTTTTCAGCTCGTCGAGTGGCACCGCAACCACCGCTATTGCGGACGCTGCGCGACGCCGACGCAGGAGCGATCCGACGAGCGTTCCAAGCAATGCCCGGCGTGCGGCTTGGTGGTGTATCCGCGCATTTCACCGGCAATGATGGTGCTGGTCACACGCGGCAAGAAATTGCTGCTCGCGCGCGCCAACCGCTTCCCCAATGCAATGTACAGCGCGCTCGCGGGTTTCATCGAAGCCGGTGAGTCCATCGAGGACTGCATCCACCGCGAGGTGCTCGAGGAGGTCGGCGTGCGCGTGGACAATCTGCGCTACTTCGCCAGCCAGTCGTGGCCGTTTCCCAATTCGCTGATGATCGCGTTCACGGCAGAATACGTGAGCGGCGAAGCGCGCCCATGCGATTCGGAAATCGCCGAGGTGAAATGGTTCACGCTCGACGCCTTGCCGCAGCTGCCTGGACCGGTCAGCATCTCGCGCCAGCTCATCAACGCGACGATCGAGCGGCTTTCGCGTCAATAGTCCTGCGCGCGGGCGAAACGCATGAAAAACGGGCCGCGTGTGCGGCCCGTTGCGTCTGCCCGAGGAGTGTCCGGTCAGTGCAGGACCATCGACGTGAACGGATACACGTACGCCTGCGCCATTACCAGAATGCCCATTAGGCACGCCAGCGCCAGACTGTGGAAAAAGACATAGCGCAGGATCTCGCCTTCGTGGCCGTACCAGTTCGTGGCAGTTGCCGCGACGACGATCGACTGCGCGTCGATCATCTTGCCCATTACACCGCCCGAACTGTTGGCGGCGGCCATGAGCACCGGATTCAAGCCCAGCTGCTCGGAGGTGATTTTCTGCAGGCTGCCGAACAGAACGTTGGACGCAGTATCCGATCCCGTGAGCGCGACGCCCAGCCATCCGAGCATGGTGCCGAAAAACGGGTACAGCCATCCGGTCTTGGCGAAAGCGAGGCCCATGGTCGCGTCGAGGCCGGAATAGCGCGTCACCACGCCGATGGCCAGCATCGCCGCGATGGTCAGCAGCGAAAAGCGCACCGTCACCAGCGTGCGCCAATACGTCGCGACGATGCCGCCGATGTTCACCTTCATCACCAGGCCGGCGATGATCGACGCAAGCAGGATCCCGCTGCCCGTTGCCGACAACCACGACAGCGCGTACACGGCGCCTTCGGGCTTGGCGTTGGGCGGCGCCACCGGTGGCACGCGCTGGATCATGTTGTGCAGGCCCTCGATGGGAAACTGCGGATTGGAAATGCTGTTGAGCCACGTCTTCATCTGCGGCAGGCCCCAGATGAACACGATCACGCACAGGATGATCCACGGCAGCCATGCCGACATTACCTCGGCGCTGCTGTGCGCGTGGCGGACCATGCGCTTGTCCGCTTCTTCCGGCGTCACGAATTCGGAATCGCGCGTGGTGCCTAGCATGACCGTTTTCGGCCTCCAGATCTTGAGGAAGCCGGCCAGGCAGGCCATCGATACCAGCGAGGCAACGATATCGACCAACGTGGGGCCGTGGAAATTCGACATCAGAAACTGCGGAACGGCAAAAGCCACTCCTGTGACCAGAATTGCCGGCCAGATCTCGAGCATGCGCTTGAATCCGGCGAACGCCCAAATCAGCCAGAACGGAATCAGCACCGAGAAAAAGGGGAGTTGCCGCCCCACCATGGCGCCCAGCGTATTGAGGTCCAGGCCGGTCACGCTTTGAAGGCCGATGATCGGTGTGCCGAGCGCACCGTACGCAACGGGCGCGGTGTTCGCGATCAGCGACAGCGCCGACGCCGCGAGCGGCGAGAACCCCAGCCCGATCAGGATTGCGCCGGTCACCGCAACGGGCGTTCCGAATCCCGACGCGCCTTCGAAGAATGCACCGAACGCAAATGCGACCAGCAGCAGCTGCAGCCGCCGGTCGTTGGTGATGCCGGCGATGCTGTCCTGCAGTATCTTGAAACGGCCAGTCGATTCCGAGAGCTTGTACAGAAAAATGACATTAAGGATGATCCAGCCGATCGGCAGCAATCCAGTCAACGCACCGAGCAGTGCGGTTTTGCCGGCCATGGGTGCGGGCATTCCGAAGACGAAGATCGCGATGACCAGCGAAGTGAGCAGTGCGAGCAGTGCCGCGTAGTGCGCCTTGATCTGGAAAAAACCCAACGCACCGAGCAGCACCACGACGGGCAACGCGGCGAGCACCGTCGACAGAAATGGATTGTTAAGTGGATCGTAGACCTGCTGCCACATGACCCCTCCTTGGTTTGCCCACCGTCGATCGCGGTGATTCTGCGCCGAATGTTACACCGCCGAGGCTGCGGCAGCCGCAAAATTAGTTCCCTCGACGCCTCCTTTTTGCGATCGATCGGAAGGCGTGGAGGTCTCGCGCTCTGCTAGAATGTTTGCCTGCCTCGGAACCCACGCATGCGTCTTTCCGTCCGCCTTTTCCCCGTGGTTATGTTGCTATGCGGTATCGCGGTCGCCCAACAGGCCCCGCCTCCGCCTCCGACCGCCACGCAGGCGACCGCCGCACCGCCGGCGGGGCTCACGCCGGAGCTCGCGGACGTCACCCGGATGATCCGCGACGGGCAATACGTCACCGCGATGGCCAAGCTCGACACCGTGCTCGCGGCGGACGCGCGCAATCCGCAGGCGCGGTTCCTGAAGGGCGTCGTGCAGACCGACCAGGGTGACACCAACGACGCCGTGGAGACATTTCAGCTGCTGACCGAGGACTTCCCCGAGCTTCCGGAGCCGCACAACAATCTCGCGGTAATCTGGGCGCAGAAGGGCGATTACGATCGCGCGCTCGCCGAGCTTCGGATCGCGCTCGCAGCGCACCCCGACTATGCCATCGCACATGAGAACCTCGGCGATGTCTACACCCGATTGGCCGGAGCGGAATACGATCGCGCCGTGAAAATCGACAAGACGAACAAGAGCGCGCAAGCCAAGCTGGTTCTGGTGCGCGAGCTCTACGCGGTAGCGCCGTCGAGCACGCCGCCGAAGGTCGTCGCTCCGAAACCCGCGTCCGTCAAGCCGGCCACGCCGGTCAAACCCAAGAAATAGCGCCCGCGAGCAACGCCCGCGCTATTTCGTCACCAGCGAAGGAGTCATTGCCGATGTCTCGCCGTTTAGCATGGATGTTCGCCCCGTTGTTTGCAGTTCTCGCCATCTCCGCGTCCTACGCCGCCAACCCGCAGGTCGATTTCGATACCTCGATGGGCAAGATCCGCGTCGAGCTCTATCCGGACGCAGCGCCGAAAACCGTCGAGCACTTTCTGGCTTACGTGAAATCGAAACAGTTCGATGGCACTCAATTTCATCGCGTCATTCCGGGATTCATGATCCAGGCCGGCGGATACACCGCCGATTTCGCCGAGAAGCCCACCGCGCTGCCGCCGGTGCCGCACGAGGGCGAGAGCAGCAGGAAGGCGGGTTTGTCCAACGTGCCGGGCACGCTGTCGATGGCGCGCACCAGCGATCCGCAATCGGCAAACGCGCAGTTCTTCATCAACGTCGCCGACAACAGCCGGCTCAATTTCCGCGAGCCCACGCCGCAAGGATATGGCTATACCGTGTTCGGCAAAGTGATCGACGGCATGGACGTCGTCAACAAGATCGCGGCGACTCCCACCGGTCCGGGTGGTCGCTTTCCGACCGACGTTCCGAAGACGATCGTGCTGATCAAGAGCGCGACGGTCGTCTCACCTTAGGCTCGCCATGGTCATCCTCCATACCAATCACGGCCCGATCACGATCGAGCTCGACGAGAAGCGCGCGCCGAAGTCCGTCGCCAATTTCCTCGAGTACGTACGCAGCGGTCATTTCAACAACACGCTGTTCCATCGCGTCATCAACGGATTCATGATCCAGGGTGGCGGCTTCACTCCGGACTTCAAGCAGAAGTCCACGCGCGCACCGGTGGAGAACGAAGCATTCAACGGCGCCAAGAACGTGCATTACTCGGTGGCGATGGCGCGTACCTCGGACCCGCATTCGGCGACCGCGCAGTTCTTCATCAACGCCGCCGACAACGCGTTCCTCGATCACCGCGCGCCGAACGCGAATGGTTGGGGCTATTGCGTGTTCGGAAAAGTGGTCGATGGCAAGGACGTGGTCGACCATATCGCGGGTGTGCCGACCGGCAGCCGCGGTGGCCACCAGGACGTCCCGACCGGCGACGTCATCATCGAGCGCGTCGAAGAAACTGCGTGACGGCCGAGCGGCGCGCCGTACAGACGGCTCGCCGCCCGAATCCCGGTGGCGCCCTTTCTCTTCGCATCCGATCTGCACCTGTCGCCCGCGCGGCCGCGACTGGTCGAGGCCTTTCACGCGCTGGTCGCGGGTCCCGCGCGCTATGCCGGCGCGCTGTACCTGCTGGGCGATCTGTTCGACGTCTGGCTGGGCGACGATCAGTTGCGCGAGCCGATGGCCGCGGAAGTGGCGCGCGCGCTCGCCGAGTTACCCGGCCTCGGCGTGTCGGTGTTCCTGCAACCCGGTAACCGTGATTTCCTGATGGGCGAGCGCTTTGCAAACGCCTGCCGCGCGACGCTGTTGCCCGACGAAGTGGTGCACGATGTCCATGGCACGCGAACGCTGCTCATGCACGGCGACCTGCTGTGCACCGACGACATCGAATACCAGCGCTTTCGCGCGTACTGGCAGGATCCGACGCGTCGCGACCGGCTGTTGTCGCGGCCTTATTTCGTGCGCAGGATGGCCGCCTCGGCGATGCGCTTCGGCAGTCGCCGGGCCACAGCGGCGAAAGACGAAGTCATCATGGACGTCAACGCCGATGCCGTGGCCGCGGTCCTGCGCAAGCATCGCGTGCCCCGTCTGATCCACGGGCACACGCATCGTCCGGCGTATCACGAGCTGGTGGTCGACGGCCACTCGTGCGAGCGCTGGGTGCTCGCGGACTGGTACCGTGCCGCGAGCTACCTGCGCATCGATGCGAACGGCATCGAGGCGCAAATCGTGGACACGATCGGGCGCTCGTGACCGCCGCGCAGCCGGACGTCCCGTCGATCCGGCTGGTCGTCGCGATCGACTATCTTGGGCGTCCGCGCGCGACCCGGTCCGAGGGAAGTTGACCTAACCGAGCGCTTGCGCGAAATCGCCGATGAGGTCGTCACGGTCTTCGATGCCGACCGAAATGCGGATCAGCGAATCGGCGATGCCCATGGTTGCTCGCCGGGCCGCGCCCATCTCGTGGAAGATCGTATGCGCGACCGGTATCGCGAGCGTGCGATTGTCGCCGAGGTTCGATGAGAGCACGACCACGTCGAGCCGGTTGAGGAAATCGAAGCAATCCTGCCCGGGATCAAGCTCGAACGAGAGCAGAGCACCATAGGCGCGGAACAGCGCGCTTGCCAGCACGTGCTGCGGATGCGACGCCAGTCCCGGATAGTAGACCGCGCGAACGCGCGCGTGCGCCGCCAGATACTCGGCCAGCGCCTGCGCGTTGGCGCAGGCGCGTTCCATGCGCAGCGCCAGTGTTTCGGCGCCGACGGCGAGATGGTGCGCCTGCTCGGCGGCGAGCGTGCCTCCCCAGTCGCGCAGTCCTTTCTTACGGATCTGCGTGATGCCCCACAGCGCAGCGTTGGCGCCCTTGTAGCTGTCGAGGATGTTGGGGTAGCGCGTCCAGTCGAATACGCCGGTATCGGTGATGCTGCCGCCGAGCGCGTTGCCGTGCCCGCCGATGTACTTGGTGAGTGCGTTCACGACGAGATGCGCGCCGACGCTCTTCGGCACGAACAGGTACGGCGAGGTCATCGTGTTGTCGACGACGTAGATCAGCCCGCGTTGCGCACAGAGCTCGCCGATGCGCTTGAGGTCGCCGACCTGGGTGCGCGGGTTCGCGATGGTCTCCACGAAGACCAGGCGTGTTTCCGCGCGCAGCGCGGCGGCGACCGCCGCCACGTCGGTCGCGTCGACGAAGCTGACCGCGCCCCCATGCGCTTCCAGGGTGTTGAACAGGCTGTTGGTGTTGCCGAACAGAAATGCGCTGCTCACTACGTGATCGCCCGCGCGCAGCAGCGCCAGCATGATGGCGCCGATCGCCGCCATGCCCGTGCCGAAGCAGACGGTGGCGACTCCCTGCTCCATCTGGTTCACCTTCTGCTCGAGCGCCGCCGCGGTCGGGTTGCCCTGGCGGCCGTAGGCGTACCCTGGCGTCTTGCCCTGGAACACGGCGGCGAGCTCGCGCGCGTCGCGATAGCCGTATGCGACCGACAGATGTAGCGGCTTGTGCAGCGAGCCGTGCTCGATCGGCGCGTCGCGGTCGGCGTGGAGGATGGAAGTGGTAAATCCGCAAGTGCGTCGCATGGCGTCGTCCCCGGGCGGGCGTTCAGCCAGCGAGTTTCTCCTCCTCGAGCAGAAGCTCCTGATCGGCCTCGCCGCGCGCTTCGTCGCGCACCTCTGCGAGCTGCGACAGGTAATCGGCGGTGACGTCGCCGGTCACGTAATAGCCGTCGAAGCACGAGGCTTCGAATTCCTTGAGCTTGGGATTGACCGCGCGAATGGCGCGCTTGAGCGCTTCGAGGTCTTGGTAGATGAGCAGATCGGCGCCGATCTCGCTCGCGATCTCGGCCTCGGTGCGGCCGGTGGCGATGAGCTCGCGCTGGTTCGGCATGTCGATCCCGTACACGTTGGGGTAACGCACCGGCGGGCTCGCCGACGCGAAATACACCTTGCGCGCGCCCGCCTCGCGCGCCATCGACACGATCTCGCGGCTGGTGGTGCCGCGCACGATCGAATCGTCGACTAGCAGCACGACCTTGTCCTTGAACTCCATGCCGATGGGATTGAGCTTCTGGCGCACGCTTTTGCGGCGTATCGCCTGGCCCGGCATGATGAACGTGCGACCTATGTAGCGGTTCTTGACGAAGCCTTCCCGGTAGGTGAGCCCGAGATGATTGGCGAGCTCGAGCGCGGACGGACGGCTGGAGTCGGGAATCGGTATCACCACGTCGATATCCTGCGCTTCGGGAATGTTCGCGATCTTGCGTGCGAGCTCGCCGCCCATGCGCAGGCGCGATTCGTAGACCGACGTTCCATCGATGACCGAGTCCGGTCGCGCAAGGTAGACGAACTCGAAGATGCAGGGATTGAGCTGCGGATGCTCCGAGCACTGGCGCGAGTGGAAACGTCCGGCCTGGTCGACGAACACCGCCTCGCCGGGAGCAACGTCGCGCAGGATCGAGAAGCCCAGCGCCTCCAGCGCCACCGATTCGCTCGCGACCAGGTACTCGGTTCCGCCCATCGACTCGTTGACGCCGACGATGAGCGGACGGATCCCGTAGGGATCGCGGAACGCGAGCAGCCCGTAGCCCGCGATCATGGCAACGATCGCGTAGGCGCCGCGACAGCGCTTATGCACCGCGGCGACGGCGGCGAAGATGGCATTGGCGTCGAGCTTGGCGTGATGCGCCGCGCGCTCGAGCTCGAGCGCGAGCACGTTGAGCAGCACTTCGGAGTCGGAGTTGGTATTGACGTGCCGGAAGTCGAGCTGGAACAGCTCGCGCTTGAGCGCCTCGCTGTTGGTGAGGTTGCCGTTGTGCGCGAGCGTGATGCCGAAGGGCGAATTGACGTAGAACGGCTGCGACTCGAGCTCCGAGGTCGCCGATCCCGCGGTCGGATAGCGGCAATGGCCGATGCCGGCGTTCCCGCTGAGATCGCGCATGTTGCGCGTGCGGAACACGTCGCGAACGTAGCCGGCCGCCTTGTACATGTGGAACATGGGTCCTTCGCTGGTCACGATCCCGGCCGCGTCCTGGCCGCGATGCTGCAAAAGCAGCAAGGCGTCGTAGAGCAGCTGGTTGACCGGGGTATGCGTGACCGCGCCGACGATGCCGCACATAGGTCTACACTCCTGCGCGCGCGGCCGGCTTGGGCACGGGCCGCGGCGATTTGCCATAGTCGAATTGCTCTGCCCACGAGCGCGGCAGCCACGGCTTGAGGCTCGACGCCGCCACGACCAGAGGCGGCGCCAGCACCGCATTCTGCCACCAAAGCTGGTGGGGAAGGCTGGTCAATCCGGCTGCCAATACGCCTATGACAGCAATAAGCACGCCGCGTGCCACGCCGACGAGGAATCCGAGCAGCCTATCCAGAAATGCGAGACCGACCGCTCGCACCAGCCGGTACAGCATCCAACCCAGCAGCGCTCCGATGATGAGCACGACGATCACGATGATCGCGAAGGCGGTGAGGTAGCGCAGCGCCGGGCTGCCTCGCATCGCCGGCAGAAGCGCCTCCACCGACGGCGACGTCTGCACCGCCAGTACCAGTGCGACGATCCATGCGCCCAGCGAAACGACCACGCGCACGAACCCGGTGATGAAGCCGAGCAGCGCCGACAGCGCCACGATGGCGATCACCAGGAAATCGAATCCCGTCACTTGGCCGGGGTCACCAGCGCACGATCGTAGCCGGCCGCCTTGAGCTTGGAGAGCGCCGCGTCCGCATCGCCACGCGTGGTGAATGGACCGACGCGAACGCGACGCACCGTCCCGTGCGTCGTCGGTACCGCTTCGACATACGCCGCGTAGCCGGCGGCCTTCACCTGGGCGGCCAGATCAGCGGCGACCTTGCTGTCGGCGAATGCGCCCACCTGGACCGCGAATGCCCCCGCGACAGCAACGCCATCGGACTTCGGCGGCGACGCCGGCTTCGGAGCCGGCGCGGTCGACTTGACCGGGGCTTCCGCCTTGGCGGGCGCGTCGACCTTCGTGGGTGTGTCGGCCTTGGCGGGTGCATCTGACTTGGGGGATGTGTCGGCTTTCGGAGCCTGCTCGTTGGTCACGGGCGTCTCTGTTTTTGCGGGAGAGAGCTCCGACGTGCGAGCCGTAGACGACGATGCAGCGGGTTCGTTCGCCTTGGCGGTCACTGCGTCCGCTTTCGTCGCGTCAGCGGGCACCCGCGCGTCGGTCTTCGACGTCAACGGCGGTTGGCCGAGTGCGCGGCGCTCGGCCTCGGCGATCGATTTTTTTGCGGGTGATTTGGCATCGGCCGGCGCCGTTGGATTGGAGGGCAGCGCCGCGTCAGGCGAAAGCGGATTGACGAACTTGCTATTGTCGACCGGTGGAATGCGCACCGAGACTTCGTCGCCGAGAGGCTTGGGGTCGCTTTCCAGCAGAAGCGGCAGGATCACCGCCGCGGCGAGGGCCAGGACCACCGCGCCCACGAGCCGGCGGCGCGCGCGTCGCTTCAACTCGTCGACGGCGAGATCGGGAGCCTCGGAACGAATGGCCATGCGGATGGGTTCGGGCGCGCTACGCGAATCGCGGCGAGAGCGCAGCCGCGACGGTCTGGAAGGAGCCGAAAACGACGATTCTATCAGCTTCCCTGCTCGCCTCGCACGCCGCGCGGTACGCATCGAAAGGATCGTCGAAGGTCTCGATCGAGGATGCATCGATGCCTGCCGATACGAGCCGCGCGCGCAGCATCGTCGCGTCGGCGCCGCGCGGCGGTGGAAGCGTCGTCACCATCCACCGATCGACGCGCGGACGCATCGCCGCAATCACCGCATCGATGTCCTTGTCGGCCATGATGCCGAACACCGCGATGGTTTGCGCATGGAAGCCCATGCTGGCCAGCGTATCGGCGAGCGCCGCGGCCGCCTGCGCGTTGTGCGCGACATCGAGCACGCGCACCGGGCGGCCGGGAAGAACCTGAAAGCGTCCGGGCAACTCGATGCCGACGAGGGCCTCGCGCACCGCGCCCATCGACAACGGCATACGATCGCGAAGCGCATCGACCGCGGTGAGCGCACTCGCCGCGTTGGCGAGCTGATACGCGCCGCGCAGCGCCGGATACGGCAGCCCATGGCGCGCGCCGCCGGGGCCGCGGTAGCTCCATTGTCCCGCGCTGGCGCTGAAATCGTAGTCGATGCCGATGCGCAAAAGTTTTGCGTCGAGAGCACTCGCGTGCTCGAGCAGGCTGCGCGGCGGATCGCGATCGCCGCAGATCGCCGGGTGCTGCCTCCGAAAAATACCTGCCTTCTCGGCGCCGATCGCCTCGCGCGTCGATCCCAGGTAATCGACATGGTCCACGTCGATGCTGGTGACGACCGCGACGTCGGCGTCGACGATGTTGACCGCGTCGAGCCGGCCGCCTAGTCCCACTTCGAGCACCCACGCATCGAGCGGCTCGCGCGCGAACAGCCACAGCGCGGCCAGCGTCCCGAACTCGAAATAGGTCAGCGCGACACCGTCGCGCACCGTCTCGACCGCGGCGAAGGCTTCGCGCAGCGCAGCATCGTCGGCGTCGCTACCTGTGATGCGAACGCGCTCGTTATAACGTGTTAGATGAGGCGAGGTGTACAGGCCAACGCGATAACCGCCTGCGGCGAGCATGCGCTCGATGAACGCACAGGTCGAGCCCTTCCCATTGGTGCCTGCCACCTCGATTACAGGGCCGCGCGGCGCGATGGCGAGCCGGGAGTAGACCTCGCGCACGCGCTCCAGCCCCAGCGCGATGGCCTTCGGGTGAAGCGTGGCGAGGTAGGTGAGCCAGTCCGCAAGCGTCGCCCGCCCGTTCATCTCGCCGATCTCGATGTCGCTGCCCAGCTCGTGCGCACGCCGCGCGCTCAGGCCGTCGGCATCGGCTCGCGTTGCAGGAGCGCGATCAGCCGCGGCAATTCGTCCTTGAGCTGACGGCGATCGACGATCATGTCGATGGCACCCTTTTCGAGCAGGAACTCGGCGCGCTGGAAGCCTTCGGGAAGCTTTTCGCGCACGGTCTGCTCGATCACGCGCGGGCCGGCAAACCCGATCAGCGCGCCAGGCTCCGCAATCACCACATCGCCGATCATCGCGAAGCTCGCGGAGACTCCGCCCATGGTCGGGTCGGTCAGGATCGTGATGAACGGCAGGCGCGCCTTGGACAGCTCCTGCAGGACCGCGGTGGTCTTTGCCATCTGGAACAGCGAGTTCACGCCTTCCTGCATGCGCGCTCCGCCACTCGAGGTGAAGCACACGAATGGAACGCGTGCTTCGAAGGCGACGCGCACGCCGCGCACGAAGCGCTCGCCCACCACCGATCCCATCGAGCCGCCCATGAACCCGAACTCGAAAACGGCCACCACCAGCGGCACCGTGCGGATGCTTCCCTGCATCACCACCAACGCGTCTGTTTCGCCGGTCTCCTCGAGCGCGGCGGACAGCCGCTCGGGATACTTGCGCGTGTCCTTGAACTTCAGGCTGTCGATCGGCAGCACTTCGGAGCCGATCTCGTAGCGCGCTTCGGGGTCGAGCAGCTGGTCGATGCGCTCGCGCGCGGTGAGGCGTCCATGGTGGCTGCACTTGGGACATACGCCGAGGTTCTTCTCGAGGTCGGTCCGATACAGCACTGCTTCGCAGGCGGGACACTTGATCCACAGACCTTCGGGCATCGCCTTGCGTGCGACGCCGGGGCTGGCCTTGATGCGCGGGGGCAAAAGTTTTTGCAGCCAGCTCATGTCATCCAATGCTGCCGCTAGGCCGCGCGCCGCGCAACCGAATCGATTGCGGCGCGGATGGTCACGAGCCACGCGGCCGCGCGCTGCGCTGCGCTGTCCGGCGGACCCGTTTCGATTTCCTGGATGATGCGGCTGCCGATGACCACAGCGTCGGCGTGGGCAGCGATCGCCTGCGCGCCCGCCGCGTCGCGAATGCCGAATCCCACGCCGATGGGCAGCGCAACGTGGCGACGGATCTCGGCCAGGCGCGATACCACCGCGGCGGTGTCGAGGTGACCTGCGCCGGTGACACCCTTGAGGGAGACGTAGTAGACGTAGCCGCGAGCGAGCTTGGCGATGCTGGCGATGCGCCGCTCCGGCGTGGTCGGTGAAAGCAGGAATATCGGATCGATCGCGCGCGTCTCGAGGACTGCCGCAAAGTCGGCCGCCTCCTCCGGTGGATAGTCGACGACGATCACGCCGTCGACACCGACCTCCTGCGCGCGCTGCGCAAAGCGCGCGGCGCCCATGGCCTCGATGGGGTTGGCGTAGCCCATGAGCACGACCGGCGTCGATGCGTCGCCGCGGCGAAAGGCCGTGACCAGATCGAGCACGTTGTCGAGTCCCACGCCCTGCGCGAGCGCGCGTTCCGATGCGCGCTGGACCACCGGGCCGTCCGCCATCGGATCGGAAAACGGAACACCGAGCTCGATGATGTCGGCACCCGCCGCGGTCAACGCGTGCATGATCGGAAGCGTGTGCGCCAACGAGGGATCGCCGGCGGTGACGTACGGGATGAGCGCGCTGTGACCCGCGTCGCGCAGCCGTGCGAAAGTGGCGTCGATGCGGCTCATCGAAGCGCCGCCCTCAGCGGCGCGTATCGCACTCGGGCCGGCAATGGAACTTGAGGCCGGTGCGTCCGGCCACCGTGTTCATGTCCTTGTCGCCGCGTCCGGAGAGATTGACCAGCAGCACCTTGTCCTGGCCCAGCGTCGGTGCAAGCTGCGTCGCGTAGGCCAGTGCGTGCGCCGATTCCAGCGCCGGAATGATGCCTTCAATGCGGCAGCAGTCGCCGAAAGCGGCGAGCGCCTGCGCATCGGTGATCGACACGTATTGCGCCCGACCGCTGTCCTTGAGCCACGCGTGCTCGGGACCCACGCCCGGATAGTCCAGCCCCGCGGACACCGAATGCGTCTCGATGATCTGGCCGTTGGCGTCCTGCAGCAGGTAGGTGCGATTGCCGTGCAGGACTCCAGGGCGTCCCGCGGTGAGCGACGCCGCATGACGCCCGGTCTCGATGCCATCGCCCGCCGCTTCGACGCCCACCAGGCGAACGTCACGGTAGCCGACGTACGGGTGGAAAATGCCCATCGCATTGGAGCCTCCGCCGACGCAGGCGATGACGACATCGGGCTGCCTCCCGATCATCTCGGGCATCTGCCACAGGCATTCCTTGCCGATCACCGTCTGGAAGTCGCGCACCATCATCGGATAGGGATGCGGCCCGGCGACGGTGCCGATGATGTAAAAGGTGTCCTCGACGTTGGTGACCCAATCGCGCATCGCTTCGTTGAGCGCGTCCTTGAGCGTCTTCGATCCCGACTCGACCGGCACGACCTCGGCGCCCAGCAGCGTCATGCGAAAGACGTTTTGCGCCTGGCGCTTGATGTCTTCCGACCCCATGTAGACCACGCACTTCATGCCGAAGCGCGCCGCGACCGTGGCCGTCGCGACGCCGTGCTGGCCGGCCCCTGTTTCGGCAATGACGCGTGGCTTGCCCATGCGCCTGGCCAGCAGCGCCTGGCCCATGCAATTGTTGATCTTGTGCGCGCCGGTGTGGTTGAGATCCTCGCGCTTGAGATAGATCTGCGCGCCGCCGAGCCGTTCGGACCAGCGCCGCGCGTGATAGATCGGGCTCGGCCGGCCGACATAGTGCTTGAGCTCGGACGCGAACTCGGCGACGAACTCGGGATCGTTGCGGTAGCGCGCGTACTGCTCGCGCAATTCGTCGAGCGCGTGGATCAGCGTCTCGGCGACGAAGGTACCGCCGTAGGGGCCGAAGTGACCCGCGGCATCAGGGAGCGCGTACGGCATGTCACCCATCTGCATTGCGAACCTCGCGGATGAAAGCGGCGATCTTGGACGGACTCTTGATGCCCTTTTGCGGTTTTCCGTCGTCGCCGGTGACCTCGACGCCGCTGGACACGTCGACCGCCCAGGGACGTAGCGCGCGGACCGCGGCACCCACGTTCTGCGGCGTCAGGCCGCCCGACAGGATCAGCGGCCGCGTCAGTCCTTCGGGTACGACGGTCCAATCGAACGTAGTGCCGGTGCCCCCAGGCAGCCCCCCCTGCTCGAACGCATCGAACAGCCAGCCGCTCGCCGTGGGATAGCCGCCCGTGCATTGTAACAAATCGACGCCAGGCCTGACCGCTATCGCCTTGATGTACGGCCGGCCGAAGCTCGCGCAGAACTCGGCACTTTCATTGCCGTGGAATTGCAGGACATCGAGCGCGACGAAATCCTGAGCCGCGAGCACATCGTCGGCGCTCGGATCGACGAACAATCCGACGATGCTCACGAATGCCGGCATGGCATCGGCAATCGCGCGCGCCTGATCGAAGCCCACGCAGCGCGGCGTGCCCTTCCAGAACACCAGACCGATCGCGTCCGCACCTGCATGCGCCGCGGCGAGGCCGTCTTCGACGCGGGTGATGCCGCAGATCTTGACGCGGGTGCGCATGCTCATGCCGCCACGATGCGCACGGGCACGACGCATGGCGGCAGGTTCCACCGCGGCAGGTAGTCCGCGCCGGTGAAATACAGTCCGCTCGCGTCGAAAGTGGGCGCACCCTGTGCGCGATCGCGGCTTGCGAGGAGTGTCTGCATCCAGCGCGCTTGTTCGTTTCCGCTGCCGATGCGGACCAGCGCGCCAACGATGTTGCGCACCATGTGATGCAGGAACGCGTCGGCGTGCAACTCGATACGCACGATATCGGCCTCTCGCGTGATGGTCAGTCGGTCCAGCGTTTTTACCGGCGATTTCGCCTGGCACTCGGCTGCGCGAAACGCCGAGAAATCGTGCGTCCCCAGCAGAGCCTCGCCCGCCTCGCGCATGGCGGACAGCACCAGCGGACGATGGTACCAGCCGACCCGCGATTGCAGCAGCGCGGGCCGAACCGGTGCGTTGAGCAACAGATACGCGTAGTGGCGTCCGCTCGCGCTAAACCGGGCATGGAATGCATCGTTCACCGCCAGCGCCCAGCGCACGCCGACGCTGGCCGGAAGCGCGCTGTTGACGCCGCGCACCCACGCCGATTCCGGGCGCGACGCGTCGGTGTCGAAATGAACCACTTGCATGGTCGCGTGCACTCCGCTATCGGTACGCCCGGCGGCAACGGTAGTGACCGGCGCGCCGGCGATGCTGGCGAGCGCGCGCGACAGCGCGTCCTGCACGCCCAGGCCATCGGCCTGCGATTGCCAGCCGTGAAAGGAGCTGCCGTCGTATTCGACGCCGAGCGCGATGCGCATGATCGTTGAGTCGGTTAAAAAAACAACGGCGCCCGCAGGCGCCGCCGTTGCGAAGATCGGAAGTATTACGCCAGTTTGGCCATCAGCGCTTGTGCTTCGGACTTCTGCTGGTCGTCGCCTTCGTGCAGGACTTCCTGCAGGATTTCGCGCGCTCCCTCGACATCGCCCATTTCCTGGTAGGCCTTGGCAAGATCGAGCTTGGTTGCCGCGTCGTGCCACTGGCCGTCGAGCACTGAAGGCGTCGGATCCTCGAAGGTTGAGCGCGCCGGATCAAATGCGAGATCGAGTTTGTCGAGCTCGATCGCCGCGGCAGGCCGTGCCAGCTGTGGCGCAGGCGCGCTGGCGCCGGCCATCGCCAGCGCAGGCTCGTGCGAAGGCGACGGCTGAACCGGCTTCGCGGCAGGCGCGACCGATGGCCTCATCGCCGGCGGCGGCTCGTCGAGGTGGAAGTCGAGGTCGAACTTGGGTACCGACTCGGGCTCGAAGGAGACCGTGTCGTACGAAGGCGCCGGCGGTTTTTCCGTGGCGGCTCTCGCCATTGCGGCGGCACCGGCGGCGAGCGCCGCCGCGCCGGCCGCCATCGTCGTCGCGGGCTTGTTGATCGGAGTCTCGTCGAAGGACCGCGCCGTGACCGGGGTCACCGCGGCAGGCGACTTGGCATCGGCCACACCCGACGTCGGCGCGAGCGAGATTTCCTCGTCGAGCGCGAAGTCGAGATTCGAACGAGGTGGCGGCGCTACTTCCGGAACCCGCTCATGCTCGGGCGCGGATGCGAACACCTGGGTATCGCTCGCTTCGGCGGGCGTGCTGATGGGGAAGCTCGCGGCGTGGCCGGCGTCGCCATACAGCGGATTGTTCGGGTCGAGCTGGCGGCCGAGCGCCACGGCCTTTTGCCACACTTCGCCCTGACCGCCCGATACCGAGTAGAGCTCGCTGGCGACGGTCTCGAACGCCGACGGTTTGTTGTGCTGGGCGTGGATCTCGAGCAGCTTGAGGTAGATCTCCTGGCGCTGCGAATCCTTCTTGAGCGCATCCTTGAGTATCTCCTCAGCCTGCGCATCGCGACCATAGGCGAGATAGACCTCCGCCTCGGCGATCGGGTCGACTTCGTCGGTGTCGATGTTGCCCAGTCCCTCGCGGCTGAAATCGCTGGCCAGCGAGTTGTCGCCGGTGTTCACGACGCCGCCACCCGTGGAGCCGAACACCGTGTTGGTCTTGATGTCGGTACCGGAGATGATGCTGTCCTCGAACTTAGTCGTCTTGCGACGGCGCGCGGCGATGAGCCCGGCAATTCCGAGCAGCACGATCAGCGCGCCGGCGGCGACCGCCCACGTCGGCGTGTTGCCGAACAGGTCGTCGATGAAGGAGGTCTCGGGAGCCGCCTTCTTGGCGGGCGCCTTGACCGGGACCGGCGGCTCCGCCTTCGGCGCGGGCGTCTCGGCCTTAGATTCGGTGGGCGCAGGCATCGGGGCCGCAGCGACGGGCGGTGGCGGTGGCGTCTCTGGAGCCTTAGCGACCGGCGTCGGCGGTGGCGTCTCTGGAGCCTTAGCGACCGGCGTCGGCGCGGGCGTCGGCGCCACAACCGGCGCGGGTGCCGGGCTCGACGGCGGCGGCGTCGGAACCGGCGTCAGCGTCGCTGAGGGCGGTGTCGCCTGCGTAGTCGTCGCAGGTGCCGCGGTCATCGGCGCGGCCGGGACCGATGACGGGACAGGGGCCGCCGCGGGCGCCGCTTTTGGCGCCTCAGCCTTGCCCTTGGCGGCATCGCCTGCCCTCGACTGGAGGTCGGCCATGGTCTGATTGCGCAGGTCCGCGGCACGCTGCAGATCACGAACCGTTTTTTCCAGCTCGGCCACGCGCGCATTGGCATCGCGCAATGCCTTGTCCTTCGCGGCGGCATCCTCGGCCTGCGCGGTCCCAGCGCCGCTGCCTTTGCCCGCGCGCGAAACCATCAGCTGGTCGCGTCCGGGCTCGCGTGCACCGGCCTTGTCCTCAACTACGGTGCCGATCTTCCCGCTGGTGGACTGCCGTCCCGCACTCGCGTCGACGGCGGGCGCTGCAGCGGCAACGCGATCGCGGTAGGCACGCCAATCGGCGGATTGCGTCTTGACCACGGTCGATGCCTCGGACGGTGTGACCGCCGCGACCTGGTCCGCCGGTGGAACCGTGAGGATCTGTCCGCTGCGCAGGCGGTTCATGTTCTTGCCATCGAACGCGCTCTCATTACTACGGAACATTGCAACCAGCATCTGCTCGAGGCTGACGCTATCGGGCTTGTATTCCTTCGCGATTTTGGAGAGCGTGTCGCCCGGCTTGACGGTATACCCGCCGCTCGCATCGGGAGGCGTGATGCTTCCCGTGGTCGCCGCCGCGGGGGCGGCCTCGGCCGCGCGACGCGAGCCGCGCGGGGCGCGCGCCGGTGTCGTCTGCGCGACGATCGGGGCCGCCGGTTCGACCGCCTGTGCCTGCGCATCGCCGCCCGGCGGATCGAGCAGGAACGTGTAGTCGCGAACGACGCGCCCGGTCGCCCAGCTGATCTCGACGATCATGTCGAGAAACGGATCGTTGACTGCCTGCGAGGTGGTAACGCGCAGATACGGAACGTTGTTGGCGCCCTGCTCCAGCGTGATGCGCGCTCGAGCAAGCGCCGACGAGTACTGGACGTTGTTGTCGCGGTATACGGATGAGTCGGCGATTCGCGCGCGCAACGAGTCGAGTTCCTCGCGTTGCGCGGACTGCAGCTCGATTTGCGCCGAAAGCGGCTGCCCGAGACTCGAAAGCACGGTCAGCTTTCCAAGTCCCAGCGCAAAGGCCGAGATGGGAAGGGCCAGAACCCCCGCCAACAGGCCGCAAGTAATTACTGGTTTTGCTCGCATGCCGACCTCGAGTGTTCGTATTAGCTAAGCTAAACTAACATCATGGAGTTAGGGCCGCAAGCTAAACCTCGGTATTAGATCGTCTTTTTGCCCTAAATGCCTCGTTGGGAGCCCCTTAGGGAGGATACGGCGACGCCCATCGCGAGCGCTATGGATAGGTGAGGTTTGTGGCGCCGCTACAACAGGTTGTGGAACCCAGGCCCATAGGGGGCCGGCGGGTGGGTTGTTGTAACTGCGCCGCTTCACGGCGCGCGGCGGCGTTCGGGGTTAGCGCCAAAGCATAAAACCGGGCAAAA
The DNA here is from genome assembly GCA_036491555.1 of Casimicrobiaceae bacterium. Lineage (GTDB taxonomy): Bacteria > Pseudomonadota > Gammaproteobacteria > Burkholderiales > Casimicrobiaceae > PALSA-1003. The sequence continues at coordinate 4,574 of DASXBS010000002.1, read as the reverse complement.
AGGCGCCGCTTCGGCGGGTCACGCGCGACCTTGTCATAAGTAGCGCGCGGCTCGAGCGGCGGCCTCAACCCGAGGCCAGGATGCGCAACATGCGGCGCAGCGGCTCCGCCGCCCCCCACAAGAGCTGGTCGCCGACCGTAAAGGCGCCGAGGTATTCGGGGCCCATCGACAGCTTGCGCAGGCGGCCGATCGGAATGTCCAGCCTGCCGGTCACCGCGGCCGGGGTGAGCTCACGCATGCTCGCCTCGCGCGTATTCGGAACCACGCGCACCCACTCGTTCGCCGACGCGATGCTGCGCTCGATCTGTTCGATCGGAACGTCGCGCCGCAGCTTGATGGTCAGCGCCTGGCTATGGCAGCGCATCGCGCCGATGCGCACGCAAATCGATTCGACCGGGATCGGCTCGTGCGACCGGCCGAGGATCTTGTTGGTTTCCGCGCCGCCCTTCCACTCCTCCTTGCTGACGCCATTGCCCATGTCTTCGGCGATCCATGGAATCAGGCTGCCCGCCAGCGGAACGCCGAAGTGCTCGGTGGGAAAGCGCTCGTCGCGAAGGATGCCGGCGACTTCGCGGTCGATGTCGAGAATCGACGACGCCGGATCCTCGAGCAGCGTCTTCGCCGCCAAGTGAGCCTCGCCCATTTGTTGCAGCAGCTCGCGCATGTTCTGCGCACCCGCCCCCGAGGCCGATTGATACGTCATGCATGTCATCCACTCGACCAGATCGTCCTGCAGCAGCCCGGCGATGGCCATCAACATGAGGCTCACCGTGCAGTTGCCGCCGATGAAGTTCCTGACCCCCCGCGCGAGCGCGGCATCGATGACGTGACGATTGACCGGATCGAGAATGATGACCGCGTCGTCGGCCATGCGCAGCGTCGACGCCGCATCGATGAAGTAGCCATTCCAGCCGCTGCCACGCAGCGCCTGATACATCGGCTTGGTCCAGTCTCCGCCCTGGCAGCTCACGACGGCGTCAAGACCGGCAAACGCCTTGGCATCACCGGCGTCGCGCAGCGGCGCTTGCGATTTTCCGATTGCGGGGCCGTCGCCACCCACGCTTGAGGTTGAAAAGAACACCGGCTCGACGAACTCGAAGTCGTGCTGCTCGAGCATGCGCTGCATCAGCACTGACCCGACCATGCCCCGCCAGCCTACGAAACCCACTCGCATCATCGCTCGCCTCTTGGTTGATCGTGTCGTGTGTGCGTACGCGCGCCGGCGGGCTGTTGTCGCCTGCCCTCGTTCATTGCGCCTCGGCCGCCACGGTGAACGACGGATGCAGGCGTGCCATTGCGTAGGTGTCGGCATAGCGACCCTCGCGAAAGGCGTGCGCGCGGCAGGTGCCTTCGATCGCGAAGCCGAACTTTCGATACAGCGCGATCGCCCCAAGATTGTCTGTAAAGACCCAGAGCTCGAGGCGCTGGTAGTTTATCCAGCCGTCGGCAAGGTCGAGCGCGGCGCGCATCAGTGCGCTTCCTACGCCGCAACCCTGGCGATCATCGCGCACAGACATGCCCAGTTGCCCTACGTGACGCCGACGAGGGCTTTTGCCGCCGTCATGCAGGCCGAGATTACCGACAACTTCACCGTCGATGGTCGCGACCAGCCAGTGATCTGCGGCGGGAAAATCGGCGAGCCGCTTGCGCCACGCCTCCACCGATGGATAGGGCAGCTGGAGGGTCCCCGCGATGACCTTGGGGCCGCTGAAGATCGCCTGGATCGCGTCGGCGTCGCGCGGCTCCGCGCGACGTACGACGATGGGGTGGCCGGTCGTCGTCATCAGAGCGCCGCGACCACGGCGTCTCCCATCTGGCGCGTGCCCACCACGCGCTCCCCCGGCAGCGCGATGTCGGCGGTGCGCAATCCGCCGGCAAGCACCTTGCGCACCGCGTGCTCGATGCGCTCGGCGATCGCGGGCGTGGCGAAGGTGTGGCGGAACATCATCGCGAGCGACAGGATCGTCGCCAGCGGGTTGGCCTTGTCCTGTCCGGCGATATCCGGCGCGGATCCGTGGATCGGCTCGTAGAGACCCTTGTTGGCGGCGTCCAGCGACGCCGAAGGGAGCAGGCCGATCGACCCTGCGAGCATCGACGCCTCGTCGGAAAGAATGTCGCCGAACAGGTTGCCGGTCACGATCACGTCGAACTGCTTCGGGTTGCGCACCAGTTGCATCGCGGCGTTGTCGACGTACATGTGCGAAAGCTGCACATCGGGGTACTGCGCGCCTGTTGCGGTGACCACCTCGCGCCACAGGATCTAGGTATCGAGCACGTTGGCCTTGTCCACCGAGCACAGCTTGCCGGAGCGCTTGCGCGCGATTTCGAAGCCGACCCGCGCGATGCGGCGGATCTCGTCCTCGTTGTAGCGCATGGTGTCGAAGCCCTCGGTGTGACCCTTGGCGTCGGTGCGGCGCCCGCGCGGCTCGCCGAAGTAGATGTCGCCCGTAAGCTCGCGCACGATCATGATGTCGAGCCCCGCCACCACCTCAGGCTTGAGCGAGGACGACGCCGCGAGCTCCGGGTACACGATAGCGGGCCGCAGGTTGGCGAACAGGCCCAGCGCCTTGCGAATCGCGAGCAGGCCCTGCTCGGGCCGCAACGCGCGCGGCAGCTTATCGTACCGCGGGCCGCCGACTGCACCCATGAGCACCGCATCGGCGCTGCGCGCGAGCGTGAGCGTCGCGTCGGGCAGCGGATGCTTGGCCGCATCGTAGCCCGCGCCGCCGATGGGTGCGATCTCGGTCTCGACGCGCACGCCGTCGCTGGTCAGACGCTTCAGCACCTTCTGCGCCTCGGCGATGATCTCGCCGCCGATGCCGTCGCCCGGAAGGATGGCAATCTTCATGCCGGTGCCTCCGTCAGCGCGCGCGTGCCGGCCCGCACAGAGGAGCCGGAGGGGGTTCGGGGATGTTCTGTGCCTTGAGTCGGGGTGCCTGGAAATCCGCTCAGAAAAGCCACGGCTGTTCCGTTTTGCGCTTTTCCTCGAACGCGCGAATCTCGGGCGCGTGTTCGAGCGTCAGGCCGATGTCGTCGAGGCCGTTGAGCAGGCAGTGCTTGCGAAAGGGCTCGACCTCGAAGCCGAAGCTCGTCGACGCATCGCTGGTCGCGACGATCTGTCGCTCGAGATCGATCGTGAGTCTGAAGCCCGGGAACGCCAGAGCCTCGTGAAACAGGCGGTCGACCTCGTGTGTGGAAAGCACGATCGGCAGCAACCCGTTCTTGTAGCAGTTGTTGAAAAAGATGTCCGCGTACGACGGCGCGATGATCGCGCGGAACCCGTAATCCATCAGCGCCCATGGCGCGTGCTCGCGCGAGCTGCCGCAGCCGAAATTGCGCCGCGCGAGCAGGATCTGCGCGCCGTGATAGCGCGGCTCGTTGAGCACGAAATCGCGGTTGAGCGGCCGCGCGCTGTTGTCCATGCCAGGCTCGCCGCGATCGAGATAACGCCAGGCGTCGAACAGGTTGGGGCCGAAGCCCGAGCGCTTGATCGACTTCAGGAACTGCTTGGGGATGATGGCGTCGGTGTCGACATTGGCGCGATCGAGCGGTGCCACCAGGCCGGTCACTACGCGGAAGGGTTGCATGGCGCTATCCCAGCCTGCGCACGTCGACGAAGTGCCCGGCGATGCCGGCCGCCGCCGCCATCGCGGGGCTCACCAGGTGCGTACGGCCGCCGGTGCCCTGGCGGCCTTCGAAGTTGCGGTTCGACGTCGACGCGCAGCGTTCGCCCGGTTCCAACCGGTCGTCGTTCATCGCCAGGCACATCGAGCATCCGGGCTCGCGCCATTCGAATCCGGCCGCGGTGAACACGCGGTCGAGCCCTTCACGTTCGGCCTGCGCCTTGACCAGGCCCGAGCCCGGAACGACCATCGCGAGCTTCACATTGTCTGCCTTGCGCCGGCCGTCGACGACCGCCGCCGCCGCGCGCAAATCCTCGATGCGCGAGTTGGTGCACGATCCGATGAACACCTTGTCGATGCGGATGTCGGTCATCGCGGTATTGGGCTCGAGGCCCATGTACACCAGCGCGCGCTCGATCCCTTCGCGCAGGATCGGATCCTTTTCCCGGTCGGGGTCAGGAACGCGCCCTTCGATCGTCGTCACCATCTCCGGTGTGGTGCCCCAGGTGACCTGCGGCGCGATCGATGCCGCGTCGAGTTCGACGCTGCGATCGAACATCACGCCGGGATCGGAGCGCAGCGTGCGCCAGTGCGCGACCGCGCGATCCCACGTCGGACCTGAGGGAGCGAACGGCCTGCCTTTGAGATACGCGATGGTGGTGTCGTCGACGCCAACCAGCCCCGCGCGCGCGCCGGCTTCGATGGTCATGTTGCACACCGTCATGCGCCCTTCCATTGATAGCGCGCGGATGGCGCTGCCGTCGTATTCGAGCGTGTATCCGGTGCCGCCGGCGGTGCCGATCTTGCCGATGATGGCGAGCGCGATGTCTTTCGCGGTGCAGCCGAACGGCAGCGCGCCACGCACGCTTACGCGCATGGCCTTGGTCTGCCGGGTGATCAGGCATTGCGTCGCCAGCACGTGCTCGACCTCCGAGGTGCCGATACCGAAGG
>DASXBS010000001.1:0-7718 GCA_036491555.1 Casimicrobiaceae bacterium | reverse complement strand
ATGCTCACCGATGATGAGAACATCATCGATCTGCAATTCGCGGTCCAGTACAACCTCAAGAGCGCACCGGACTATGTCTTCAACACGCGCAAGCCCGAGGACATTGTGTTCCAGGTCGCCGCGACCGCCATGAGCGAGGTGATCGGCCGCAGTCAGATGGACTATGCCCTCTACGAGGGACGCGCGCAGATCGCGGCGGAGACCGAGAAGCTGATGCAGGCAATGCTAGACCGCTACGGCACCGGTATCTACGTCCAGCGCGTGACCCTGCAGAACACGCAGCCGCCCGAGCAGGTTCAGGCCGCGTTCGACGACGCGGTGAAGGCGAGCCAGGATCGCGAGCGGCAGAAGAACGAAGGGCAGGCGTACGCCAACGATGTCGTCCCGCGCGCGCGCGGCATGGCATCGCGACTGCTACAGGAAGCCGACGGGTACAACGTGAGCATCGTGCAGAAGGCCGAGGGCGACGCCAGCCGCTTTCGCCAGATCCTGGTTGAATATTCCAAGGCGCCGGCCGTGACCCGCGAGCGCCTTTATCTCGACATGATGCAGTCGGTTCTCGGCAATTCGAGCAAGGTGCTGCTCGACCAGAAGGCGGGGGGCAGCAACCTGCTCTATCTGCCGCTCGACCAACTGCTCAAGCAGGGCCTGCCGACGTCGGCGGTGGCCGCGCCGTCCATGGCCGACTCAACGCGGCCCGGAGCGCCTACGCCTGAAGCGAGCGTGACGCTCGATCCGGCACGCTCGCGCGATCTGTCGCGCGACCGGGGAGCGTCGCGATGAAGACCGTGATGCCCGTTGTCGCACTGGTGGTTGCGATCCTGCTCGTGCTGTCGCAGTCGCTGTACACGGTCGACCAGAAGCAATACGCGATCAAGTTCCAGCTTGGCGAGTTCATCGAAGCCAAGACCGACGCCGGCCTCTACTTCAAAGTGCCGCTGGTGCAGAACGTGAAGTTCTATGATCGCCGGCTGCTCACGCTCGATGCTCCCGAGCCCGATCGCATCACCACCTCGGAAAAGAAACCGCTCAAGGTCGATTTCATCGCCTACTGGCGCATCATCGATGTGCGCAGGTACTACCAGAGCGTCACCGGCGACGAGGAAGCAGCCAAGCGTCGCCTGGCACAATCGATACGCGCCAATCTCGCGCAGGAAATCAACAAGCGCACCATCCACGAGGTGATCTCCACCGAGCGCGACAAGATCATGACCGAGGCGCGGCAGAAGGCCGATGCCGATGCGCGCACCATCGGCGTCGAGGTGGTCGACGTTCGCCTGCGCCGCGTCGAGCTGCCCGACGAAGTCCTCGCGCAGGTTTATCAGCGCATGGAATCGGAACGCAAGCGCGTGGCCAACGAGCTGCGCTCGATGGGTGGCGCCGAATCCGAAAAGATTCGTGCCGACGCCGATCGCCAGCGCGAGGTCATTCTCGCCGATGCCTACAAGGCGGCGCAGAAGACCAAGGGCGAAGGCGACGCCAAGGCGTCGGCGATCTACGCGACGGCATACGGACAGAATCCCGAGTTCTACTCGTTCTATCGCAGCCTCGAGACCTACAAGACGACCTTTCGCACCAAGTCCGACATGCTGCTGCTCGATCCGAATTCCGAGTTCTTTCAGTACTTCAAGCAGCCGGGCGGGGTAAGGCCCGCCACACGGCCTTCGGCGAAATAGCGCGTTTCGCGCGGGAGAGCCTGTGCCGGAAACGTTGCTGGCCGCGTGCGCGCTGGTGCTGGTTATCGAGGGGCTGATGCCTTTTCTGGCGCCGCGCGCGTGGCGCGACACCTTTCGCCGGGTCGCCGAATTGTCCGACGGCCAGCTGCGCTTCATCGGCCTGGCCGCTATTCTCATCGGCAGCATCAGCCTGATGGTGATGTATGCGTAAGTGGGTGCTGCCGGAATATATCGACGACATCCTCCCCGACGAGGCCGAGGCGATCGAGCGGCTGCGTCGTACGCTGCTCGACCATTTCAAGGCGAATGGCTTCCGCCTGGTGCAGCCGCCGCTGGTGGAGCACCTCGACTCGCTGCTCACCGGCACCGGCCACGACCTCGACATCCAGACATTCAAGGTCGTCGATCCGATGTCCGGCCGATTGCTCGGCGTGCGCGCGGACATGACGCCACAGGTCGCGCGCATCGACGCGCATCTGCTCAACGAGGCGGGCGTCACCCGGCTGTGCTACACGGGCAGCGTCCTGCGCACGGTGGCATCCACGCTCGCGCAATCGCGCGAAGTGCTGCAGATCGGCGCCGAGCTCTATGGCGAGGCCCGGATCGATGCCGATCGTGAAATCCTCGGGCTGTTGCTGTCCTCGCTCGATGCCGTCGGCGTCGGCGGCCTTCACGTCGATCTGTCGCACGTCGGTGTCTATCGGGCACTCGCCAATGGCGCGCGCATCGCCGGCGACGGCGGCGACAGCGAGCTCTTCGCGGCGCTGCGCAACAAGGACGTGCCTGTCGTGAGCGCGCTCACGGCGAGGCTACCCGCGGTGTGGCGTGACGCGTTCGCGACGCTCACTACGCTCTACGGACCCTCGACCGAAGTGCTGGCCACCGCCCGCGCGAAACTTCCCGACACGCCCGCCATCGCCGGCGCGTTGGCGGCGCTGGAAACGCTGGCGAAGTCGGCCGCGCCCAAAGTCGAAGCGCTGCACATCGACCTCGCTGACCTTCGCGGATATCACTACCAGACCGGCGCGAGCTTCTCGGTATTCACCGCCGGCGAACCCAACGCCATCGGCCGCGGCGAGCGCTACGACGGCATCGGCAAGGCCTTCGGACGGGCGCGTCCCGCGACCGGGTTCACGCTGGATCTGCGTCAGCTCGCCGCCCTCACCACCCGCGCGGCATAGCGCGACCAGGAACCGTCATGGGCAAGAACGTCGTGGTCATCGGCACCCAGTGGGGCGACGAGGGCAAGGGAAAGGTCGTCGACTGGCTCACCGAGCACGCGCAGGGCGTAGTGCGCTTCCAGGGCGGCCACAACGCGGGACACACGCTGGTGATCGGCGAGCGCAAGACGGTGTTGCGCCTGATCCCGTCGGGCATCCTGCGCAAGCACGTGCGCGCCTACATCGGCAACGGGGTGGTGCTGTCGCCGTCGGCGCTGCTTCAGGAAATCGGAGAGCTCGAAAGCGCCGGCATCGACGTGCGCTCGCGGTTGGCGATCTCTCCGGCGTGTCCGCTGGTGCTGCCTTCGCACGTCGCGCTCGACCAGGCGCGCGAAGCCTCGATGGGCGAGACCAGGATCGGGACCACCGGGCGCGGCATCGGTCCCGCCTACGAGGACAAGATCGCGCGGCGCGCGGTGCGGGTGCAAGACCTGTTCTACCCCGACCGCTTTGCGACCAAGCTCGCGCCGCTGCTTGAATACCACAACTTCATCTTGACGCAGCATTACAAATGCGCCCCGGTCTCGAAGCAGAGCTCGCTCGACGCCACGCTCGCGCTCGCCGGCCAGATCCAGCCGATGGTCGCGGATGTGGCGGCATTGCTGCAGGCTGCGCGACAACGCGGAGATTCACTGCTGTTCGAGGGCGCGCAGGGCGCCCTGCTCGACATCGACCACGGCACATATCCATACGTGACCTCGTCGAATTGCCTTGCGGGCGCCGCAGCGACGGGCAGCGGCATCGGCCCGCAGCTGCTCGACTACGTGCTGGGCATAGTCAAGGCATACACCACGCGTGTAGGCACCGGCCCGTTTCCCACCGAGCTCACCGACGCGGTCGGCGCGGGATTGGCCAAGCGCGGCAACGAATTCGGATCAGTAACTGGCCGTCCGCGCCGATGCGGATGGCTCGACATCCCGGCGCTCGCGCGCTCGCTCCAACTCAACGGCGTCGACGGCTTGTGCATCACCAAGCTCGACGTGCTCGATGGCATGGACACCATTCGCATCTGCGTGCGCTACGACAGCGACGCTGGACCGCTCGCGCTGCTGCCTTCCGGCGCCGATGCGGTCGCGCAGTGCAGGCCCGTCTACGAAGAGCTGCCGGGATGGAGCGAGAGCACCGTCGGCGTGAGCTCGTTCGACGCGCTGCCGGCCAACGCACGCGCCTACCTGCGCCGCGTCGAGGCGCTGACCGGCGTGCAAATCGCGATGGTATCGACCGGCGCCGAGCGCGACGAGACCATTCTCGTGCATCATCCCTTCCATTGAACAATACGGAATCGATCCACCATGAGCCTGCACGTCAGCTGGGACGAGTACAACGTGCTGATCGAGCGCCTGGCTCTGATGGTTCACGAATCGGGATGGAAGTTCAACCAGGTGATCTGCATCGCGCGCGGCGGCCTGCGTGTCGGAGACGTGCTCTCGCGCATCTACGAGCTGCCTCTTGCAATTTTGTCGACGCATTCGTATACCTCCGAGGGTGGAACCGTGCGCGGCCAGTTGATCATCGCCGAGCACATGACGATGACCGCGCCGCGGCTCGGTGACCGCGTGCTGCTGGTCGACGACATGGTCGATTCCGGCCATACGCTCGAGGCGGTGCACCGCGAGCTGCCGGCTCGCTTTCCGCACATCACCGACATCCGAACCGCCGTGGTCTGGTACAAGCAATGCTCGGTCTTCAAGCCGGACTATTACGTGTCGTATCTTGCGGACAACCCGTGGATACATCAGCCGTTCGAGGTCTACGACACGTTGCGGCCTGAAGGGCTCAAGGCACGCCTGCCCTGATTTCGAATTCTGCCGACATGCATAGCGAGTCAGTCCTCCCCTCAGCGACTCCCCACGCGCCGGCAACCCACCCGAGCGCCGGCGAGAGCACAAGTGCGAGCCGCTACGTGGCTCGCATCCTGCAGCAGCATCTGGTCGAGGACGCCGAATCACGCTACTGGGTGAGCGGCGGCAGCGCGGTGTTCGTTGACGTTTCCGGATTCACCAAGCTCTCCGAGCGGCTCGCACGAAAAGGTCGCGAGGGCGCGGAGCAGATCGCCGAGGCGATCGGCGGCAGCTTCGAGTCGATCCTGCAGGTCGCTTACGACAACGGTGGCAGCCTGCTCAAGTTCGGAGGCGACGCCCTGCTGCTCTGGTTTGCCATCGACGGACACGTCCAGCGTGCCTGCCGCGCCGCGCTCCAGATGCGCCAGAAGCTGCACGACGTCGGACGCATCGAGGTGCCGGGTGCCAAGGTCACGCTGCAAATGGCGCAGGGTGTCCATTCGGGAGAGTTTCATTTCTTCGCGGTCGGAGACTCGCACATCGAGCTGCTGCCGACCGGCCCAGGATGGAGCCGCCTGGTCGCGATGGAACAGGCGGCGATAGCCGGCGAAATTCTGCTCAGCACCGAAATGGCGGCGCTGCTGCCCCCGCGCTGTCTGGGGCCGGGCAAGGGCCCCGGGGTGCTGCTTCGACGAGAGCCGCCTGGGCCCACCGAGAAGATCGAGCTTCGGCCGCGCCCGTCGATGTCCTATGAAACCGTCGCCCAATGTCTTTCGCCGGCGATCCGTGCACATCTGTACCGCGGCGGTGGCGCCTCGGATCATCGCGCAGTGACGATCGCCTTCATTCGCTTCGACCACACCGACGCGATGATCGAGAACGAAGGGCCTGCGGTTGCGGCGGACGCGCTGCATCGGCTGGTCAGCGTCGTCGCGTCCGCGGCCGAGGCGCACGAGGTCGCCTTCCTGGGCTCCGACGTGGACGCCGACGGCGGCAAGCTGATCCTGACTGCGGGCGCACCCAAGGTCATGGGCGACGACGAGGAGCGCATGTTGCTGACACTGCGCCAGATCGCCGACGCCGATCTTCCCATGCCCGTTCGCATCGGCGTGCATCGCGGCCCGGTATTCGCGGGCGACATCGGACCGTTTTTCCGGCGCACCTACACCGTGATGGGCGACGCGGTGAATCTCGCCGCGCGCCTCATGGCGCAGGCGCAGCCCGGGCACATCTACGGAACAGCATCGACACTCGACCATTCGGACACCGTTTTCGAGAACACCGAACTCGCACCGATCGCGGTCAAGGGGAAAGCACAGCCCGTCCAGGCGTGGTCGATCGGCCGCGCGAAGGGATCGCGCACGCGTCAGGCGATGCAGGAGCACCTGCCGCTCGTCGGGCGCAGCGACGAGCTCGGTGTCATTCGTGAAGCGCTCACCGCTGCGCGCAATGGTACCGGGCGCCTTATCGAGATCACCGGCGAAGCCGGCGTCGGAAAAACGCGACTGCTGTATGCGCTCGCCGAAGAGGCGCAGGACATGCGCCAGCAGCACGCCGTATGCGAAGCGTATACGGCGTCCAAGCCGTACGCGGTTTGGAGCGAGCTGCTTCGCGAGCTCATGGAGTTCGGACGAGACGATCCTGACCTCATCGTCGCCAAGCGCCTGCGCGAAAGGGTGGCGAAGACGATTCCCGATCTCATGCCCTGGCTACCGCTGATCGGAATTGCGTTCGGGCTCGAGATTGCATCGACACCCGAGGTGGAGATGCTCGCCGAAAAGAATCGCCGCCCCAAGCTGCACGAGGTCGTCGATCAATTCCTGCAAGCTCTGATTGACGGCGCCACGCTGATCGAAATCGAGAACGCGCACAACATCGATGGCGCTTCGGCGGAGCTGCTCGGATACCTTTGCGGGCAGATCGGAAAACGACCCTGGCTGCTCGGTATCGCGCGGCGCGAGACGGGTTCACGACTGGTGCTGCCCGAAATGCCGACGGTCCTTCGCATCAAGCTCGAACCGCTCGCCGCGGACGACGCGTTGCGCATGACGCAGGTAGCGACGGCGGGCGACCCGCTTCCCGCTCATGTGCTGCGCGTGGTCGCGCAACGCTCCGGAGGCAATCCGCAGTTTCTGCGCGACTTGCTGCGCGCCGCGATCGACTCGGGTGGCGTCGGAGGTCTTCCCGATTCGGCGGAAGCCGCGGCGATGGCACGCATCGACGCATTGGCACCGGAGGACCGCAACCTGGTCCGGCGCGCGGCAGTGTTCGGTCTCACCTTCCATCCGCGCATGCTGTCCTGGGTGGACGACACTGAGGCCGAGCCTCCGGGGCTGGCCGTATGGGCAAGGCTTGGCGAATTTTTCAACGAAGAACCGGATGGCTACCTGCGCTTTCGCCGCTCGCTGCTGCGCGATACCGCCTACGAAGGACTGCCGTACAAGGTTCGCCGCCGGCTGCACGGGAAGGTGGCCGACCGGTTTGAGAAGGAGCTGGATCGACCGGACGATGCCGCCGACATCCTGTCGCTGCATTATTTCGTGGCGGGCGAATACCGCCCGGCGTGGCAGTACGCATCGATCGCCGCGCGACGTGCACAAGGCGCGTATGCCTACGTCGAAGCCGCCGACATGTACTCGCGCGCCCTCGACGCGGGCCGGCGCCTGGCTGACGTCCGCGAGCAGGAGCTCGTCGGCCTGAGCGAGGCGCTGGGCGATTGCTGGCTGCAGGCGAGCGAGTTCAACAAGGCCTCCGACGCCTACACCGCGGCGCGGCGCATGAATATCGACCACGATCCGCACGTGAATGCGAGCCTGCTGCTTAAGCACTCGCGCGCCATCGAGAGACTCGGGAAGTATCCTAGTTCGTTGCGCTGGGCGTCGCGCGCACGCAAGGCGCTCGCCGGGCGCGATGATGTCGAGGCGCTGCGCCAGGTCGCGCGCACCAGCGCGTGGCAGGCGACGGTGCTCCAGCTCGAGGGCAAGTCGCGTGAAGCGGTGCGCTGCGCCGCGCGTGCGCTGGCCGAAGCCAAGCAGGTCGAC